>NZ_CP088284.1:0-300000 GCF_011516645.4 Bradyrhizobium septentrionale
CCCCTGACGAGCGGGCGTACCTGTTGGAGGCGCTGAACCGGACGGCGGTGACGTATCCTGAGCAGCAGTGCATCCATGAGCTGTTCGAGGCCCAGGTGCGCCGTGCGCCGGATGCGGTGGCGGTGGTGTGCGCGGAGGAGCGCGTCAGCTATGGCGAGCTCAATGCGCGGGCCAACCAGCTGGCGCATCATCTGATCGCAATTGGGGTGACGCCGGACCAGCCGGTGGCGATCTGCCTACAGCGCAGTCCGATGATGGTGGTGGGGCTGTTGGCGATCCTGAAGGCGGGTGGGGCCTATCTGCCGCTGGACCCGGCCTATCCGAGCGCGCGGCTGCGCCAGGTGCTTGCGGATGCGGCGCCGTCGCTGCTGCTGGCCGATGCGGCGGGACGATCGGCGCTGGGCGCCGATGCGCTACGCGATCTGACGGTAGTGGATCTGGCGGCGGCGAGCCCGGCCTGGGCGGCGCTGCCGGCCACCGATCCCGACCCGTGCGCGCTCGGCCTGACCTCGCGCCATCTGGCCTATGTGATCTACACCTCGGGCTCGTCAGGCACCCCCAAGGGCGTCATGGTCGAGCATCGCGGCCTGGTCAATCTGGGGCTGGCTCAGATCAGGCTTTTTGGCGTTTGTTCAAACAGTCGCGTGGTGCAGTTCGCCTCCTTTGGTTTTGATGCCAGCGCCTCGGAGCTGGTTATGGCATTGGGCTCAGGAGCCGCATTGCATTTGCCTGCGGATGAGCTCCGTCAAGCAGGTAACAAGCTATCGGATTATCTGCGAAGCGAAGCCATCACCCATGCGACGTTGCCTCCAGCATTGCTTCAGGAAGGCAGGAATGTGGAATATTTGGCGTCGCAGGCTCTCATTCTTGCTGGAGAGCTGCCGAAGGCTGAACTCATCCGACGCCTGCCTGCAGCATCTATTGTCAACGCCTATGGACCTACCGAAGGGACAGTCTGTGCGACGACGTGGAGCTGCCCGGATGGATTTGATGGAGCCATTGTCCCGATCGGCCGTCCGATTGCGAACACGCGGGTGTACCTGCTTGACGGTCATGGTGCGCCGGTTCCGTTTGGCGCGGTCGGGGAGCTTTACATTGGCGGGGCGGGGGTGGCGCGCGGCTATCTGAACCGGCCGGAGCTGACGGCGGAGCGGTTCATCGCCAGCCCGTTTGTGGACGGCGACCGGCTGTACCGCACTGGCGATCTGGCGCGCTACCTGCCGGACGGCAATCTTGAGTTTTTGGGCCGCAACGACGACCAGGTGAAGATCCGCGGCTTCCGGATCGAGCCGGGGGAGATTGCGGCGCGGCTCATCGAGCATGCCTGGGTGCGCGATGCGGTGGTGGTGGCGCAGCAGGATGGCGCCGGCGAGAAGCGGCTGGTGGCCTATGTGGTGTGCGCGCCTGAAGCTCGATCGGATGAGCCGGATGGCGCTGGCGCTGAGCTGGCCGCGACGTTGCGGGCGCATGTGGGCGCGCACCTGCCGGACTACATGGTGCCGGCGGCGTTCGTGCGGCTGGCGGCGCTGCCGCTGACGGTGAACGGCAAGCTCGACCGCCAGGCGCTGCCGGCACCTGCGGATGAGGCGTATGCGCATCGCGCTTACGCGCCGCCGCAGGGCGAGATCGAGACGGCGCTGGCGCAGATCTGGGCCGAGCTTCTCGGTGTGGAGCGGGTCGGACGCCACGACCACTTCTTCGAACTGGGCGGCCACTCGCTCTTGGCGGTGCAGCTGATGGAGCGGCTGCGGCGGCGGTCGCTGGGGGTCGAGGTGCGGACCTTGTTTGCAAAGCCCGTGCTGGCGGATCTGGCCGCGAGCCTCGGCAGTCATCACGAGGTGGCGGTCCCGGCCAACCTGATCAGCGAACAGAGTGCGGCGATCAGGCCAGAGATGCTGCCGCTGATCGAGCTGACGCAGGACGAGATCGCGCGGATCGTCGTCACGGTGCCGGGCGGCGTCGGCAACATCCAGGACATTTATGGCTTGTCGCCGCTGCAGGACGGCATCCTGTTCCATCATCTGTTGGCGACAAAGGGCGATCCGTACCTGCTGGTCTCGCAGATGGCGTTTGCCGATCGTGACCTGCTCGAGCGCTATCTTGCCGCGGTTCAGCGGGTGGTGGGTCGGCACGATATCCTGAGGACGTCGTTTGTCTGGGAAGGGCTGTCGCGCCCGGCCCAGGTGGTGTGGCGGAACGCGCCGCTGGAGGTGAGCGAGGTCGAGCTGGACGGGTCTGGTGGTCCTGGCGCCGCGCAGCTTAAGGATCGGTTTGATCCGCGCCGGCAGCGCATCGAGCTTGGCCGGGCGCCCTTGTTGCGGTTTGTGATTGCGCGCGAGCCCGGCAGTGCGCGCTGGCTGCTGCTGGAGCTGCAGCATCATCTGATCGGGGATCACACCACGCTGGAGGTGATGCATGCCGAGGTCCGGGCCGTGCTGGAGGGACGCGAGCATGAGCTGGCAGCCCCGCAGCCGTTCCGCAACCTGGTGGCGGCGGCACGGCTTGGCGTGGGTGCAGAGGCGCATGAAGAGTTCTTCCGGACGATGCTGGGGGACATCGCTGAGCCGACCACGCCGTTTGGGCTGAGCGAGGTCCACGGCGAGGGCCGCGGGGCTCATGAGGCGCGGCGCATGCTGCCGCAGGCGCTCAACGCGCGATTGCGCAGCCAGGCGCGGCGGCTGGGGGTGAGCCTGGCGAGCCTGTGCCATCTGGCCTGGGGGCAGGTGGTGGCGCGCAGCAGCGACCGCGAGCAGGTGGTGTTCGGCACGGTGCTGTTCGGCCGCATGCATGGCGGGGCGGGTGGCGACCGCGCGATGGGTCTGTTCATCAACACGCTGCCGCTGCGGCTTGACCTGGACGGGACCGGGGTCGAGGCGAGCGTGCGGACCACCCACGCGCGGCTGGCCGAGCTGCTCGCACATGAGCATGCCTCGCTGGCGCTGGCGCAACGCTGCAGCGGCGTTGCGGCGCCGGCGCCGCTGTTCAGCGCGCTGTTGAACTACCGCCACAACACGCCGGCGGCGATCTCCGCCTCCGCAGCCGATGATGCGCTGTCCGGCGTGGAATGGCTGGGCGGGGAGGAGCGCACCAACTATCCGCTGATCTTGTCGGTGGAGGATTTTGGCGAGGCACTCGGGCTGACGGCGCAGGTGGCGGAGGGCGTCTCAGCGGATCGGGTCTGCGGCTACATGCAGCACACGCTCGCGCAACTGGCGGAGGCGCTGGAGCGGGCGCCGACCACGCCGGTGCGGGAGCTGGACATCCTGCCCCCTGACGAGCGGGCGTACCTGTTGGAGGCGCTGAACCGGACGGCGGTGACGTATCCTGAGCAGCAGTGCATCCATGAGCTGTTCGAGGCCCAGGTGCGCCGTGCGCCGGATGCGGTGGCGGTGGTGCGCGCGGAGGAGCGCGTCAGCTATGGCGAGCTCAATGCGCGGGCCAACCAGCTGGCGCATCATCTGATCGCAATTGGGGTGACGCCGGACCAGCCGGTGGCGATCTGCCTACAGCGCAGTCCGATGATGGTGGTGGGGCTGTTGGCGATCCTGAAGGCGGGTGGGGCCTATCTGCCGCTGGACCCGGCCTATCCGAGCGCGCGGCTGCGCCAGGTGCTTGCGGATGCGGCGCCGTCGCTGCTGCTGGCCGATGCGGCGGGACGATCGGCGCTGGGCGCCGATGCGCTACGCGATCTGACGGTAGTGGATCTGGCGGCGGCGAGCCCGGCCTGGGCGGCGCTGCCGGCCACCGATCCCGACCCGTGCGCGCTCGGCCTGACCTCGCGCCATCTGGCCTATGTGATCTACACCTCCGGATCCACCGGAACGCCCAAGGGCGTCATGATTGAGCATGCGAGCACCGTGAACCTGCTGCATTGGAGCAGCGGCGTGTTTGCGGAGGAGACCAGCCGCATGCTGTTCTCCACCTCGATCAGTTTTGATCTGTCGATCTATGAGTGCTTCGTTCCGCTGTCACAAGGAAGCACGCTTTATCTTGTCGAAAGTGCGTTGACGCTGGGGCAGACGTCCTTGGATGTCTCCTTGATCAACACAGTCCCCTCGGCGATCGCCGCTCTGGTCGATAACAAAGCCGTGCCGCCCTCGACAAGGGTCATCAATTTGGCGGGCGAGCGGCTGCAGGCAGGCCTCATAGAGAAGGCTTTCGAGAGCAGTCGGGTCGAGAAGATCTGCAATCTGTACGCGCCTTCGGAAACCACGACGTACTCGACCTGGATTTGCATGCGACGGGGAGAGACTGTCGTCGAGACGATTGGCCGTCCGATTGCGAACACGCGGGTGTACCTGCTGGACGGTCATGGTGCGCCGGTTCCGTTTGGCGCGGTCGGGGAGCTTTACATTGGCGGGGCGGGGGTGGCGCGCGGCTATCTGAACCGGCCGGAGCTGACGGCGGAGCGGTTCATCGCCAGCCCGTTTGTGGACGGCGACCGGCTGTACCGCACTGGCGATCTGGCGCGCTACCTGCCGGACGGCAATCTTGAGTTTTTGGGCCGCAACGACGACCAGGTGAAGATCCGCGGCTTCCGGATCGAGCCGGGGGAGATTGCGGCGCGGCTCATCGAGCATGCCTGGGTGCGCGATGCGGTGGTGGTGGCGCAGCAGGATGGCGCCGGCGAGAAGCGGCTGGTGGCCTATGTGGTGTGCGCGCCTGAAGCTCGATCGGATGAGCCGGATGGCGCTGGCGCTGAGCTGGCCGCGACGTTGCGGGCGCATGTGGGCGCGCACCTGCCGGACTACATGGTGCCGGCGGCGTTCGTGCGGCTGGCGGCGCTGCCGCTGACGGTGAACGGCAAGCTCGACCGCCAGGCGCTGCCGGCACCTGCGGATGAGGCGTATGCGCATCGCGCTTACGCGCCGCCGCAGGGCGAGATCGAGACGGCGCTGGCGCAGATCTGGGCCGAGCTTCTCGGTGTGGAGCGGGTCGGACGCCACGACCACTTCTTCGAACTGGGCGGCCACTCGCTCTTGGCGGTGCAGTTGCTCAGTCGCGCAGTCGATCTCGGGCTCAAGTTCAGCGCCGCCGACCTCTTCCAAGCCCCCGTTCTAAAGGAACTTGCATCCAAGATTCATTTCGAACCAGAGCCCAGCAGCGCGGGAGTGATTTGTGTTCGAGAAACCGGATCGCAGCCGCCGCTGTTCTTTGTTCCCACAGGTTTAGGCGATTGCTCCTATGTCCTTAGTTTGGTGCAGGAGATGGGCGCAGGATGCCCTGTCTACACTTTGCCATGGCCGCCATTTCGTGAAGTTCAATTTCCAACTCTTGAAGAGATAGCCTCGCAACTAAATTTGGCAATTAGAGAGATCCAGCCACGAGGTCCATATCGGATCGCTGGATACTCATCCGGAGGAATCTTGGCTTACGCAATTGCGCAGCAATTACTGGACCACGACGAAGCTCTTTCACTCATCGCTCTAATTGACGTTGTACTATTTTCAAATCCATCAAGCGTGTCGCCCACCCAAAGGATACAAGAAGTGATCCTGGAATCTCTCGAGTTAGACGACGAAAGGTTCCAAATACTTGAACGCTTCGCTGGACGAAGTTCAATTTCTCAATTCCTGGAAAAGGCACAGAAAATTGGGGCGATCCCTCAGGATCGCAATCTCCACAGTGACATTCTGACGTATGAAAGGGCCATGCAGTTCCAATTGGCGCTGGACTCGTATCAAGCTCCATCCCTCCCCGTCGAGGTATACCAGTTCTATGCCAATGAACCTCTTCGCCATCGGACACGATCTCGCAAGAATTCAATAGGTCCAGAAGCGCGTTCGCCTTTGCGGGGGTGGGACCGAATTTTGAGTACGGAAGCCATTCATGCTGTGCCAATTCCAGGTGACCACATAACGATGATGAATGTCCCGGCGAACCGCCTAGTTCTGGCTCGATGCCTATCAAGGGCCCTTGGCCAGTCAGCGAGCGGCGCCAAACGGATTCCAATAAATCATAGGGCACAGGTGACCTGCCACTGAAGTTTCATCCAGCGGCAATTAGAGTCTCGGGGTTTTGTACGCCAAGTGGCGTGGGTGGAGCAACGGACGATCGGCGGAGCTGGTCGGGGTTGGTGCGCCACGACGGCGCGAAGAAGGAGGTAGATCAATTGACCTAAAGCCTTCAAGCAGCCTTGCTGTGCAAGAGATGAGGGTAGGCCCCTCGGGCTCGGATTGCAGGATCAGAGTCCAAACCACCACAAGCTGCTTCGACACAACGGTCGAGGTGGTGAGCGTTGTTGGAAAAGGCGGGCGCAAGCCCGTCAGGTAAGCCTCAGGAAGGCGAGCGGAAGCGAACCGCCGATGAAGCATCGAAAACCAGTAC
The DNA here is from genome assembly GCF_011516645.4 of Bradyrhizobium septentrionale. Taxonomy (NCBI): domain Bacteria; kingdom Pseudomonadati; phylum Pseudomonadota; class Alphaproteobacteria; order Hyphomicrobiales; family Nitrobacteraceae; genus Bradyrhizobium; species Bradyrhizobium septentrionale. The sequence goes on from NZ_CP088284.1 coordinate 6,328, forward strand.
AGACGTTGTCGAAACCAAGGGTTCAACCCTTCCTTGGGAGCAAGCCTATCGGGAGCCTGGTTACTGGATGGGTGACGACCGGTGTAGAGGCGGCGCGATCCTGATGGCAGGCTCTTACACGGAACGTGGGAACCTGTGTCGTGATGCCAAGGGAGAACCTGAAAGCGGCAGCACCGCTGAGGGGAGAGTACCGATGCACGGCGCAGGGGCGGACGGGTTCGCAGTAGTGATGAAGCCTGGTAATGCAGGTGGAGCGAAGGGACCCGATCATCTGGCCAACGACAACAGCCAACCCGCAATGGGGATGAACTGATGTCCGAGGCAAAGCCGTATGATATCTCCAAGCACCTTGTTTGGCAGGCTTGGAAACAGGTCAAAGCAAACCAAGGGGCCGCGGGCGTGGATGGCGTCTCCGTCGCGGCGTTCGAAAAGGACCTGAAGAGGAATCTCTACAAGGTCTGGAATCGCATGTCGTCGGGGACGTATTTTCCACCGCCTGTTCGTCTCGTGGAAATCCCCAAATCCGATGGCAAGAGTGTCAGGAAACTCGGCATTCCCGCCGTCGGAGACCGAGTGGCCCAGACGGTCGCAAAGATGGTCATAGAAAAGGAAGTGGAGCCAGTCTTCCACCCCGACTCTTACGGCTATCGGCCCGGACGCTCTGCGCTCGATGCGGTGGGGAAGGCGCGCGAGCGCTGCTGGAAATTCGATTGGGTCATAGACTTGGACATCAAGTCGTTCTTCGATACGATTCCATGGGACCTGATGGAAAAAGCTGTAGCCCACCATGTGGAATTGGGCTGGGTTCGTCTCTACGTCAGACGGTGGCTGCAAGCCACCGTGGAGCGGAAAGACGGGACCCGCGACGAGCGAACACGAGGAACCCCTCAGGGTTCTGTCGTCTCGCCCGTACTCTCCAATCTCTTCATGCATTATTGTTTCGATGCATGGATGCAACGGACCTTCTCACACCTGCGCTTCGAAAGATTCGCTGATGATGCGATCGTCCATTGCTGGAGTGAGGAGGAGGCCAAAGCCGTACTGGGAGCGATCCGTAATCGCCTTGCCGAGTGCGGTCTGGAACTCCACCCGGAGAAAACCCGGATCGTCTACTGCAAGGACAACAATCGGAGCGGAGGGTACGAGCAAATCACGTTCGACTTCCTCGGCTACACGTTCCGGCCGCGCAAAGCTCGGGACAGCAAGGGTGAGAAGTTTGTCAGCTTCGCACCGGCCATCAGCCGCAAGGCAGCCAAGGGAATCCGGCAGGCTATCCGCGAATGGCGGGTGACAAGCAGGAGCAACCAAACGCTGGAAGACCTAGCCAAACTGATCGACCCTGTCGCGAGAGGATGGCTGAACTACTACGGGCGGTTTTACCGCTCGGAGTGCGTCAACGTCCTTCGTCACGTCAACATGGTGCTCACCCGGTGGGTGATGGGGAAATATAAAAGGTTCAAGCGCCGGAAAACTGCGGCCATATCCTGGCTAGGACGTCTCGCAAAACGAGCGCCAAGCCTGCTGTATCTGTGGAAAGTCGGCATCAGACCAACGGCTGGATGATAGAAGCCGGATGAAGCGCGAGCTTCACGTCCGGATTCGTGAGCGCCTGGGGGTGAAATTCCCCCGGGCGACTCGACCGGAGACGGCGCGAGCGCGGGTTGTTTGAACATCGTCGCGGCTTTTGAATCGCCAGCTGTCGTTGCCGGTCTCGACGATGTCGCAGTGATGGGTCAATCGGTCGAGTAGCGCGGTGGTCATTTTGGCATCGCCGAACACGCTTGGCCATTCGCCGAACGCAAGATTTGTGGTGACAATGACGGAGGTACGCTCGTAGAGCCGACTGATGAGATGGAACAGGAGCTGACCGCCGGATTGCGCGAACGGCAGATAGCCCAGCTCGTCGAGAACGATGAAGTCCATCCGGGTCAGATGCTCGGCGAGCCGTCCCTGCCGACCGTTGCGGGTTTCGGTCTCGAGCCGGTTGACGAGGTCGACGACGTTGTAGAAGCGTCCTCTAGCGCCATCGCGGATGCAACTTCTGGCGATGGCAATGGCCAGGTGTGTTTTGCCTGTACCGGTGCCGCCAACCAGCACGACGTTGCGTTGTTGGGCGATGAAGCCGCCGTCAGCGAGATCATTGACGAGAGTCTGATTGATCGGCGTGCCGTCGAACTGGAAGTCGGCGATGTCCTTGGCGAGCGGCAGCTTGGCAATGGTGAGCTGGTATTTGATCGACCTGGCTTGCTTCTCGTTGATCTCGGCGTTGAGCAGGCCGCCGACAATGCGCTGAGGTTCGTGCTGGCGCTTAACGGCAGTTGCCATGATCTCGTCGAAGGCAGCCTTCATGCCGTAGAGCTTGAGTTCGCCCATGAGGTCGAAGATTTGGGTTCGTTCCATCAGATGGTCCTCCGGAGGTTGTCGTAGCGGGCACAATCGGCGATCGGTGCATGACGGAGCGTCAGTGCGGCCGGCGTCATGATGTTGGCCGGTGGGGCAGGTTCACGTTGACGGGCGAGGATATTGAGAACGACATCGGCGGAATGGACGCTGTGACTGAGCGCTTCGGCACAGGCCGCTTCCACCGCGGACAGACCGTCAGTCAGCACCGCGTTGAGGATGTCGACCATCTGCCGATTGCCATCGTCGGTGCTGGCCAGCTTGCGCCGGATCCGCTCGATCGCGGCCGGCAGCACCCAGTCTTTGAAGGGAGCACCGTTGCGCAAGGCGCCGGGTTTGCGGGCGAGCACCGGCACATAATGCCAGGGGTCGTAGACGGTATCGCCGCGGCCAAAGGATCGCGGGTGCTCGGCAACGATGCGTCCATCCTGACGGATCACGATGCGATCGGCATAGGCTTGAACCTCGACCGGTCGTCCGACTGCGCTGGCTGCGACCGAGTACTTGTTGTTGTCGAAGCGCACCAGACTGGTCTTCGAGACCGACGCCGGCACCGCATGGAAGCCGTCGAAGCGACCGGCATAGGGAACGAGTTTGGGGCGCTCGGCTTCGAGCACGTCCCAGATCGTCTGATCGGTCAGCTCCGGATGGCGATGAGCCTTCGCGTAGGCGATGCATTTGTCGAGCAGCCAGGCGTTTAACTCGTCGAGGTTTTTGAACCGCAGCCGCGGCGTGAAGAAGCGTTCCCGGACCAGCCCGACCTGGTTCTCGACTTGCCCCTTCTCCCAGCCCGACGCTGGCGTACAGGCGACCGGATCGACCAGATAGTGGCTGCACATCTGCAGGAAGCGGCGATTGTAGAGACGGCCTTTACCGACAAAGATCGCCTCCACCGCGGTCTTCATGTTGTCGTAGATGCCGCGGGTGCAGGTGCCTTTGAACAGGGCGAACGCCCGGTCGTGGGCGTCGAACACCATCTCCTGCGTCTCCCGCGGATAGGCCCGCACGAACAGCATGCGGCTGTGACAGAGCCGGACATGGGCAGCCTTCACCATCACCGTGGTGCGCTCAGCAGGACGACCTCGTGGCTCCAGTCGAACTGGTAGGCTTCGCCTGGTGCAAAGCTCAGCGGCACATAAGCCGACGCTGTCGAGGGGCCGCGTTCCTTGCTCCACCGTCGTGCGTATCGACGAACCGCATCATAGCCGCCGGCATAACCCAGGCCGCGAAGCTCCTCGAATAGCCGGATCAGCGTCAGCCGTTCCCGCGCCGCCTTGCTCTCATTCCCTGCCAGCAACCGATCAAGCTCGGCACTCCAGGCACCCATCTTCGGGAGCGGCTGCGTCTCGCGCTCGTACCGGAACTCCGTCGCTTGAGAACGAATGACCTTGCGAACCACCTTCCGCGATACGCCAAGTTCTCGGCAGATCGCCTTGATCGGACGACCATCAACAAAGTAGGCGCGACGGATCTTACCAATCGTCTCCACCACCAGCATCCCAACCTCGGCTTCCATGACTCGATGGAAGCCACTGTGGACCCTTATCCCGGGGTCCCGATTGGATGCCGATCACCCCGAAAACGGGGGCCTTATTCCATGCCGAAACACAGAGTGAAGACAATCAACAAATTCGTCGCAAGCTCTTTTGACATTCTTCATTGCACCTCTTTCAGACCTTTTCTTGTTCTTAAACGCGACTACCCCGCATGATTCGCCATGTGCGTGTATTGCGACGTTGCGGCAGCTTTGCGGCAAGAACAATTCCAAAACGGCCTGTCAGAACTGACAGCGCAACGCAGTGACTGCGCCTGCTTTCTTGATCTCGAAGCTGTGATTCGTAAGCCGGAGGTCGAGAATGAAAGTCATTGTGCGCACGCGTACAGCGCTACTGCACGACTCAGAACTGACAATGGGAATGCACCGTCTGCGGGGGCGGGTGTTCAAGGAGCGGCTCGACTGGGACGTCTCCGTCAAAGGCGGATTAGAGATCGATCAGTACGACGCGCTGAAACCCACTTATCTTCTCGTGGTCGAGCGGCGCGAGGTTGTCGGTTGTGTTCGCCTGCTGCCTACCATTGGACGCAACATGCTGGCGGATACGTTCCCGGTGTTGCTGGATGGTCACGCGGCACCGAAAGCAGCCAGGATCTGGGAGAGCTCGCGCTTTTGCGTTGATACCAAAACCGTCGCGGCGACAGCAGAGAACGGCTTGCGGGAAGCAACATACCTGCTGTTTGCGGCAATGATCGAATGGGGCCAGGAGCGCGACCTTCAGGCCATCGCGACGGTCACTGATCTGCGCATGGAGCGCATCCTGCGTAGGGCCGGATGGCACCTCGATCGCCTGGGCGCACCTCGTCAGATCGGGGCGACCAAAGCCGTCGCAGGACTGCTGCCGGTTACCGAAGAGGCTCTTGGGGCAATCCGAGCGGCCGGGACGATTTCGGGGCGGGCAATTGAAGCACAGTCAAGCCTTTCGCTCGCGGCGTAGCGTCCGCGTCTTCAACTCCCGAGGCAAAGTCATCAACAATGGATCCTGCTGCTTTCTCGGCTCTGGTCGAACAGTGCGCGCCGACGCCGGACTTCGTGCGACCGCTGACGGCGATTGTGCGGCAAGCGAGCTCGTTCGAGCCGCTGCTCATCACAATTCAGGGGCGGAGACCGATTCCGATTCAAGCAAATGACCGTGACGAAGCCATCCAGCTCGCGACCGAGGCCATTACCGCCGGCCAGTCGGTCCGGACCGGTCTCGCGCAACTTGATGCCGAGGAGAACAAGCAGGCCGGGTTGACGGCTACCACGACCTTCGACACCTGCAAGCATATTGCGGGTCTTGGCAGATTGTTCGAGGTCCGCTTGCAAGCAGCAAACGTGAACGCCTCGGGCCGCGATCAGGCTATTGCCAGGGTGGTCGCGAGCTTCGCAGCCAAAGCTCCCCGAACAACGCCCGAGCCCCGTACCTTGCCGGCCGATGCTGCCGACATTTCCAACACGGACATGCCGACAAGCGTCACGCCAGCTCCCTCCGTCAGGGAGCGCCCGAACTGGGACGTCTATCGCTCAGGTCTTGGCACATCAGCCTTCGTCTATCAACGATAAGGGATTCTTCTGTTTTGCGTTCACTCAACACCGCGGTCCGGGCTGGTCCGGCTGCACTGCCAATCGGAGCCGTGTCATGACTTCTCCTCTTAAACACTCCGCTGCCCTGCTTTGCATGGGGGCCGTCCTCAGCATCGCGTTGGTTGAGCCGGCGCTGGCGCAGACCGCAAACATCGAAGGCGTGTTGCAGAACATCGTGAACATGCTGACCGGCAACGTCGCGCGCCTGCTGGCGACGCTTGCCGTCATCATCGTCGGCATCGCCTGGATGTTCGGGTATCTCGATCTGCGCAAGGCCGCCTATGTCGTGCTCGGTGTCGCCATCACGTTCGGCGCCTCCGAGGTGGTCTCGACCTTGACCGGAGGCCGTTGATGATCGAGCCCGCGCGTCTCACGGAGGACACCCTATTCCTCGCCTGCACGCGACCGGCCATGATTGCCGGCGTCACCATGGAAGCCATGGCGCTCAACGTGATGTTGTCCTGCATCCTGTTCCTGGTGGCCGGAAGCATCATCTACGGCCTGGTCGCGATTCCGATCCATGGGCTTTGCCGCATGATCTGCCGGCACGACCCCAACATGTTCCGGATTCTGCTCGCCTGGATCGAAACCCGCGGGCGCACGCGCAACGCGTCCTTCTGGGGCGGATCATCCTGCACACCGCTCAAGCTCGTCCGGCGATATCAGGCACGAGACCTTGGCTATGCGTAGCGCAGCGCTCAAAACCCGGGAGATCGGGCCCGAAGTCTACCTCCCGTTCGGCCGGCATGTCACCGATTCCGTGATCAGTCGCACGACCCGGGCCCTGCTCACGGTGATCCGGCTCGACGGCACCTCGTTCGAGACCGCCGAGACGGCGGATCTGAACGATCTTCACGCCAAGCTGAACCTCACTTTGCGCAATGTTGCCGATCCGCGGCTGGCGCTCTGGACTCATCTGGTGCGGCGTCGGACGTCAGACTCTCCGGCCGGGGCATTCCGCTCGCCATTTGCAGCCTCGCTTGACGCCCAGTATCGCGACCGGATTCGCAAGGCAGCTCTATTTCGTAATGATCTCTATCTGACGCTGGTTTGGCATCCTGGTCGCGCCCCCGCCGATGCCGCAGCTGCGTTCTTCAGGCGGCTTGGCCGGAGCGCTGCGGCTCGCGTCGAGGTCGACAGCGACGCCTTGAAGCGGCTCAACGATGCCACGCGGGATATGGTCGCGGCATTGGAGCGCTACGGCGCTCATGCTCTCGGATTGGCCGAGCGCGACGGCATCACCTTCTCAGAGCCAATGGAGCTACTCCACGCCGTGGCCTCCGGCGAGTGGATGCCAATGCCGTTGGCGCAAGGGCCGATCGGCCCCGCACTCTACTCAAACCGTGTCATCTTCGGCCGTGAAGCCATCGAAATCCGCAGCGCGGGTGGATCGCGCTTCGCCGGCATGTTCGGACTCAAGGAATATCCTGCGTCCACCAGACCGGGCCTGTTGAACGCGCTGCTTTCCGCACCTTTCGAGATTATCCTCACGCAATCCTTCGCGTTTTTGTCGAAAGCCGACGCCAAGACGGTCCTGACGCGTAAGCAGAACCAACTGGTCTCGGCTCAGGATCCGGCGGCCTCGCAGATCGACGAACTCGCTGACGCGCTCGACGATCTCGAATCCAACAGGTTCGCGCTTGGAGATCATCACCTGTCGCTCCTGGTCTACGCCGAGAGGCCTACGCAGCTGCAGGACCACATGAGCGTGGCGCGACGCGTCCTGGCGGATGCGGGTGCAGTCGTCGCGCGCGAGGATCTCGGACTTGAAGCGGCTTATTGGGCGCAACTCCCCGGGCTGTTCAAGTATCGGGCAAGAACTGGGGCGATCAGCTCGCGCAATTTCGCGGCATTCTCCCCATTCCACACCTATCCCACAGGACAGCCTGCCGGCAACCACTGGGGGCCAGCGGTTGCGATGCTCAAAACCGCATCCGGCTCGCCGTTTTATTTCTCGTTCCATCACGGCGACCTCGGCAATACCTTCATCTGTGGCCCCTCGGGGTCCGGCAAAACCGTCGTGCAGAACTTCCTGCTGTCGCAGGCCGAGCGGCTCGGCGCCACTTACGTCTTCTTCGACAAGGACCGCGGTGCGGAGATATTCGTTCGCGCCGCCGGCGGCACTTATCTGACACTCCGCAACGGCGTTGGGACCGGCTGCGCGCCGCTCAAGGCGCTGGAGCTGACGCCAGCCAATCTTTCGTTCCTGGGCGAGCTTGTCCGGAAGCTCGTAACGCCAGACAACCGTCCGCTGACCGTGATCGAGGAGGAGCGGATCGATTCCGGATTGCTAGCCCTTGCTCAATTGCGGCAGGCGGAGCGCTCGTTCGGAGCGCTGCGGGCTTTTCTGGGCCAACAGGATCGCGAAGGAATCGGCGCTCGCTTGGAGCGATGGTGCCGAGGCGCTCCTTTCGGCTGGGTGCTGGATGGCGAGCAGGATGCAATCGGGCTAGACGCCCGGTTCATCGGTTTCGACATGACCGATCTGCTGGATCATCCGACCGTTCGCACGCCGCTCATGATGTATCTGTTCCATCGGGTCGAGCGCCTGATCGACGGCCGGCGCATGATCATCGACATCGACGAGTTCTGGAAGGCGCTTGGCGACGAGGCATTTCGTGATCTCGCCAACAACAAGCTCAAAACCATCCGCAAGCAGAACGGAGTCATGGTGTTCGGCACGCAGTCGCCGCGCGACGCGCTGGCCTCTCCGATCGCACACACCATTGTCGAGCAATGCCCGACGCACATCTTCCTGCCAAACGCGCGGGGAACGCGCTCGGACTATGTCGACGGCTTCCATCTGACCGACACTGAATTCCGCCTGATCAAGGAGGAGCTCGCGCCCGAAAGCCGGCGGTTCCTGGTCAAGCAAGGCCACAACTCGGTCGTGGCGGAGCTCGACCTCAGCGGTTTTGACGATGCACTCGCCGTGTTGTCTGGACGGACTGACACGGTCGAACTGCTCGACCGCATTCGGGCAGAGGTCGGCGACGATCCGGGGCAATGGTTGCCGGTATTTCAAGCGGAGCGGCGGGACGTCCGATGATGGTTCAGCGTATGCCGGCAATCTTCACCTGCGTGTCGATCGTGGCCCTCCTGACGGCATCTCCCGCAGCAGCGGAGATTGTGTTCGATCCGAGCGTCTATGCGCGGCAATTCGAGCAACTGACGGAACTGAAGAAGCAGGTCGATACCCTGACGTCGCAGCTGAAGGTGGCGCAGGATCAACTGAACCAGGCCAAGCAGCTGTATGACAGTTTCAACAAGCGGACCAACGCCAACGACATCGGCGCGCTGCTCAACACGCCGCAGTTCCGGAAAGTCCTGCCCCAACAGTTCTCTGACATCGAACGTCTCGTGGCGGGGCAGGGCGGCGGTAACTTCGCCGACGCGATGAACCAATACCTTTCGCAGAACCGCGCCTATGCCGGCAACAGCGGCAATTCATATTACCAGAGCGAGCTCGACCGGATAGCGCGACAGACTGGCGCCAAGCACTCCATGGGCCAGGCGGTCTACGACACTGCCTCGCAGCGTATCGATGCGCTTGAAGAATTGAGAACGCGCATCAGCTCGGCGACCGACGTCAAAGAGACTCTTGATCTGTCGGCACGGCTGCAGGCCGAGCAGGCGCTGCTGCAGAACGATGTGCTCCGGATGCAAGGGCTAGCGATGATCCAGCAGGCCCGCACGGACATGGACGGACAACGGGAGCGCGAGAAGCAACGCCAACTGGTCGATGAAATGAAGGCGGCCCTACAATGACGATGAAGGCATCTGTTCTGGCGAACGCTGTTGCGGCTACTCTTATCGGTTGCAACGATTCCGACAGCGGTCAGCAGAGGAAGACCGTCAGCTGGTTCATTAATCATCGGGATGAACTTCAGGCAACGCTCAAGGCGTGCCGCGATAACCCAGGCGAGCGCGGGAAGACGGCCGACTGCATCAACGCCAACGAAGCTCGCAAGAAGATCACCGTCCAAGAGATGAAAGACGCGCTGAAGTAAGGATCGCGGCGATGGCCATAAACGTCTTTGACAGCTTCTTGAAGGAGTTCGAACAGCCGATCACGACATTCGTGTCGACCTCGGTGTCGAATCTTGCCTCCTACATTGATGGTCCGCTCCGCACGGCCGTGATGCTCTATGTCATTCTCTACGGTTTTGCGGTGATGCGGGGCGCAATTTCCGAGCCTATTATGGAGTTTGCCTGGCGGGCGATGCGGATCGTGGTCGTGGTTCTACTCGCGACCAATTCAAGCGCGTTCCAGCAATACGTCACGGGCCTGTTCTTTGATTCCTTGCCGAGGGAGATCGGCAATGCGTTAGCGGGCTCGGGATTGAACACGAATTCAGGAGCTCCTTTCGATCAGCTTCTGTCCAAAGGAATCGACGTCGCCAATAAGATCTACGACCAAGCGGGAATAACCGACGTGGCTCCAGCACTGATTGCCGCCATTCTCCTGATCTTTGTGGCGATCGGCTCCTTCTTGCAGTTTGCCATCCTGCTCTATGCCAAAGTTGGCCTTGGCGTCGTGATCGCGCTTGGGCCGCTCTTCATTGCACTTGGACTATTTGAGGCTACGCGCCCGTTTACAGAGGCCTGGCTTCGGCAGGTCGCGAATTTCGTGATCCTGCTGGTGCTGGTGGTCGCTCTGGTCGGGCTGATGTTAACGACCGTCAGCGGCTTCATTGACAGGTTCGCCGCAAACGCCGGCACGGCCGGCGAGATGGTGGTGGCCGCAGTCGCCATCAGCGCGGTGCTCGGTCTGTCCGGATACATCGCGCTTCAACTGCCGATCATCGCAGGCGGTCTCGCCGGGGGGGGCGCTTCGCTCGCCAGCCGGCTGGTCACTAGCCCAATGATTGCCAATGCCACGGCGGCAGCCAGCGGCGCTTACGCCGGCGCGCGCTGGTCAGCCAGCCGTGGTCTCGCGGCCGTAAGAGCCAGCCGTCAGGGCGGCAGCATGCGGCGTACCCGATCGCCGGGGACTACGGCGGCTTAAGCAATTGATCGCCGGCAACAGGCGACTGAGAAACACAGGGGCATCAGAACGATGTGGCGTCGACTATTCATCATCTGCGTCATCGCATGGCAGCTTGGCGGCTGCGCGAACTGGTCAAAGGGGCCGCCGTCATGTGATGGCCAGGCTCGCCGGCCGCTCAATCGTTCGCTGTGGGATTGGGAGACCGGTACGCCATTCGCGACACCGGAGCCACCACCTCCGCCATCCGCGCCAGCACCGGTCGTCCGCAAAGGCGAGACCAGCCCGGCAGCGCCATCCACGCAACTGTTTGCATCAGGCCACCAGGCCGCCATTGCAGCTTCTTACCGCGCTTGCGGCAAGGAGGCGTGAGATGGTCGGGCATAATGAGTTGAACGCCTATTTCGACAACGCGCGTCGATGGGAACAGGATTTGTTGCTGTCGGCCCATCGCTCGCGGCGAACGGCATGGGTAATTGCCGGGGGCGCCTGTGCATTGGCAGTCGCCTCGCTCAGCGCGGTCGCAGCGCTTGCGCCGCTGAAGACGGTCGAGCCGTTCGTGATCCGCGTCGATAATGCCACCGGCATTGTGGACACCGTCTCCGCCCTCAATTCGACGCCGGCGCGCTATGACGAAGCCGTCACCAAGTATTTCCTCGGGCGTTATGTTCGGGCGCGAGAGGGCTATAGCTACCCAGAAGCCGAAACGAACTTCCGCACCATTTCGCTACTCTCGGGGCAGGGCGAACAGGCCCGTTTCGCGGCATGGTACCGCGGCTCCAATCCGGAAAGTCCGCAAGTCGTTCAGGGCCGTTTCGGGGTCTCCACCGTGCGGATCAAGGCGATCTCGCTCCTGGCCGATAATGTCGCCTCGGTGCGTTTCATGAAAGAGAGCCGCAAGGGCGAGGAAACCCGCGTGACCCACTGGGTCTCCACCCTGACGTTTTCCTATGCCAACGCGCCAATGTCCTCCGCCGACCGTCTCATCAATCCGCTCGGCTTTCTCGTCTCGGAATATCGCGCCGATCCGGAGGTCGTGCCATGAAATCCTTCGCTCTCTTGATGATTTTCGCCCTGGGATTCGCGGGGCCGGCAATGGCCTTGCAACAGCCGTCACCGGGTCAGCATGATGCCCGCGTGCGAACCGTGACCTACGATCCGGCCAACGTCGTCAAGGTCAACGGCGTGATTCGGGCGTCAACCCAGGTGTTGTTTGCCGACGATGAGGAGGTCGCGCATGTCGCAATCGGCGACGCGATCGCATGGGAGGTCGCACCGGCGGGCTCAATCCTGTTCCTTAAACCCCGGGAGAAACATCCGCCAACCAATCTGCAGGTCGTCACCACGCGCCCTGATGGCCGCAAGCGGTCTTATCAATTCGAATTATCGATCGCCGAGACGACACTGGCGGACAGTTACTTCGTCGTCCGCTTCGCCTATCCCGGCGACGAGATGGAGCGCCGACGCACTGAGGCGGCTGCCCGCGGCGCCGAGCGGGAAGGCGCGCTGATCGAGCGGACCTTCGATCTGCATCATGCCTATGGTGCGCGCAACTGGCGCTTTTCAGCGCAGGGATCGATCGACCTCGAACCGGAAGCTGTTTTCGACGACGGCAAGGAGACCACGTTCCGCTTTGCGGGCAACCGTGAAATCCCCGCGATCTACCTGATCAACTCCGATGGTTCGGAAGGCCTGGTGCCCAAGGACGTCCGCGGCGAGCTCGTGGTCGTTCACGCCACGGCCCGGGAGTTTCGGCTGCGCAAAGGCGACACCGTGCTCTGCATTTTTAACGAAGCATTCGACGCGGTGGGAATTAATCCGGGCACCAACACCACAAGCCCGTCTATTGAGCGGCGGGCGAAGAAATCAGCACCAACTCCAAGGCCACGATAGGCGAGGGCGATATGACCGAACATGATGATGAGAAGATCGCCGGCGACCGTGCCATTACGCCTGTGGGAGGAGGGGACAATGCTCGCGCGACGATGCTCAAACGCGGCTTCGGCGCGCTGGCGCTCACCGCCTTTGCCGCTCTGATCATCTGGGGCACTTGGAAGGGCGAGAAGCCTGTCAGCGATTCCGCCCGAAAGCTGATAATCCGCCAGGCGGCAGCTTTCGAACCCATCCCGGAAGCGCCGGCCGCGCCTGTTACCACGGCCTCAGTTGGAGCCCCGCCGGTCTCAGCCACGCCAGCGGTCCCCGCGCCCGCCTCCGACCAGCTTCTGGAAAGTGCCCGGCGCGCACCGGTGCTGGCCTATAACAGGCCGAGTTCTGTAGGACGCGCGGCCCACGACGGCGTGACCGGAAGTGTCGTCACCGACCCCTATGGGTTCGGACGGGGCGAGCCGCGCAACGACCTCGCCGACAAGCTGAAGCCGACCCCGATCGAGGGCGTGCGCGCGGCGCGGCTCCCCAACCGCAATCTGCTGGTCACCCAGGGCACCTCGATCCCGTGCGTGCTGGAGACGGCGATGTCCTCGGACGTGGCCGGCTTCGTCTCCTGCGTCGTCGTGCGGGACGTGATGTCCGATTCCGGCAACGTGGTGCTGATGGAAAAAGGCACGCAAGTGGTTGGCGAGTATCGCGGCAATGTGCGGCGCGGATCAAAACGCCTGTTCGTGCTGTGGACCCGCGCCAAGACGCCGACCGGCGTCATTGCGGCATTGGCCTCGCCGGCCACGGACGCACTGGGTCGCGCCGGTTTTGACGGTGACATCGACACCCACTTCTTTGAACGGTTCGGCTCGGCGCTGTTGCTGTCCATCGTCAGCGACGCCTCCTCAATCGGGCGTCAGCAGCTGCAGGACAGCTCGATCCAGATCAACAACACCACGGGAGCCACCAACACTGCCGCCGGCATCGCCGTCGAGCAGTCCATCAACATTCCGCCCACTCTGAACAAGAATCAGGGCGAGCTCGTCAATATCTTTGTAGCGCGCGATGTTGATTTCTCCTCGGTCTATCGATTGCGGCGGGTCGAGACCCGCACGCAGATTTTGGACCGCACCGTCCCCGGGGGCCTCGTGGCCCCGGCGGTGGTGACAAAGTGAGTGCCGTACATTCCATCGAGCGCGATGGCAGCCGGCTCGTGCTAGCGCGCTATCTCGAGCCGTTGGCTCCATTTCTGGCGGACAAATCCTTGACCGAAATCGTCGTCAATCGCCCCGGCGAGGTCTTCGTGGAAGGTCCCGGCGGCTGGACCCGGCACGAAGCGCCAGCTCTGACGCATGCCTACCTATCACACCTGGCGACCGCGGCCGCCGGCCACACCCGTCAGGACATCGGCCCGGAGCATCCGGTGGTCTCGACCACCCTGATCGGCGACGAGCGCTGCCAGATCGTGGTGCCGCCGGCGGTGCCAACAGGAACGGTCAGCCTCACCATCCGCAAGCCGTCGGCTTTGACAATGACACTGGACGCCTTTGACCAGGCAAAACTGTTCGATGAAGTCCGCGCCGCCAACAACGAACTCACTACCGACGAGCATCGGCTTCTGGCCCTGAAAGAGGCCGGTGCCTGGCGCGACTTCCTCCAGCTTGCCGTCTCAACGCGGCGCAATATCATCATTTCCGGCGCAACGGGTTCGGGAAAGACCACGCTATCCAAGGCGTTGATCTCGGCGATCCCGGCACATGAGCGGCTCATCACCATCGAGGACACCGCCGAGCTTGTTGTCCCTCATCAGAATTGCGTGCGGCTGCTCTACGCCAAGGACGGGCAGGGTCTTGCCAAAATTGGCCCGCGCGAACTTCTGGAGTCCTGCCTGCGGATGCGGCCGGATCGCATTCTGCTGCAGGAGCTGCGCGACGGGACGGCGTTCTTCTATCTGAGGAATGTGAACTCGGGCCACCCCGGATCGATCACAACGGTTCATGCCGACAGCGCCAGGCTCGCCTTTGAGCAGCTGACGTTGCTTGTCAAGGAAAGCGCGGAAGGGCGCGACCTGCATCGCGACGACATCCGCTCACTGCTGCTGCTTCTCGTCGACGTCGTCATCCAGATGCAGAAGCGGGACGGCCGCTACCGCATTTCGGAGATCTACTATGATCCCGTTCGCAAACGCGACCACTTCCGTTAGGGCGGCGCAGGGCCCTGCCGCGCTCTTCCTATTGGTTGCCTCCAATGTCTTACTACTGGGGCTTAGGCTTCATGATGGCGGCCTGCACTGGTCGGAGATCGCCACGGGCTGGCCACGTTACGGTGCCGACCCACGTTTCGACCGCTGGCTGACCCTCTCGACTCTCGCCGGCGCGGTTGTGGTCTTTGGCCTGCTCGGTGCAATCTTCCGGCACCGTCCTCTCCCGCTTCACGGCAGCGCGCGCTTCGCGTCCGAGCGCGAAATCAAGGCCGCTGGCCTGCGATCCAAAGAGGGCGTGTTGCTCGGCCGCAAGGACGGTGCGCTGCTCTGCTTCGGCGGATCGGAACACGTCATGGTCTACGCTCCAACGCGCGCCGGCAAGGGGGTCGGCTACGTCATTCCGAACCTGCTCAATTGGCCAGATTCAGTCGTGGTGCTGGATGTGAAGAAGGAGAACTGGGATCGTTCCGCGGGATTTCGGGCGGCCCACGGGCAGGAAATCTACTTGTTCGACCCACTCGACGAGAACGGTCGCACCGCGCGCTACAATCCGCTGGGCTATGTGCGCAGCGATCCCGCGGACCTCTATGACGATCTGCAGCGCATCTCGGTCATGCTGTTTCCGGCCGAAAGCCGCGGCGATCCCTTCTGGTTCGAGGCCGCACGTTCGGCCTTTGTGGCGATCGGCGGCTATGTCGCGGAAACGCCAGGTCTTCCATTGACGATCGGCGAGATCCTGCACCAGCTGTCCGCGGCTCACGACCTCAAGGCACATTTTGAGAAACTCATTGCCTCTCGCAAGTCCGGCCCTTCACCACTGTCGCGGAATTGCATCACGGCCTTGAACGACTTCCTCGCGGCTTCTGAAAACACCATGAACTCCGTGCGCAAGACCGTCACGGCGAGGCTCGGGCTTTGGCTCAACCCGCGCATCGATGCCGCCACATCGACCAACGATTTCGACTTGCGGTTGCTGCGGCAACGGCCGATGTCGATCTATCTCGGTGTGACGCCTGATAATCGTAAGCGCGCATTTTACTGCACAGGCTGCGCGCGCGGCTGGCCGCGGCGTCGCGTGGCGCCGGGGCCCAGCGGGATCATCGGAACGGCTTGATTGATCCTGAGCGTTTGACGGTCAGCCGCTGTCGTTGTCAGCTGGCAGGTTTTTTTGAGCGGTGCAATTGAACGGCAACAGATCTTCGATATCGGCGTCTGGCGCGCGTTGGGGCAATTCGGTGAGCGCGTGACGTAGCCATGCATAGGGATCGACGCCGCATGCCCGGCATGTCAGCACCAAACTGTAGATCACGGCGCTTGCCTTGGCGCCGGCAACGGTGTCGCTGAACAGCCAACTTTTTCGTCCGGTGCAAAACGGCCTGATGTCGCGCTCCAGAACATTGTTATCGATCGGGGCGAGACCGTCACTGGTGTAACGGGTCAGATAATCCCATTGGTTGCGTGCATAGGCGATCGCCTTGCCGGTCAAGCTTTCGGGTAGCACCTTCGGCGCCTGGTCGTCGAGCCAGGTCCGGAAGGCGGCCAATACCGGCAGGCTATGCTGCTGGCGCAGCCGCAAGGTGTATGCGGCGCGCGTTTCGCCGTCGGGCGGCGTCTGGCGCGCCACCCTCTCGACCTCGTACAACGCCTCGAAGAACTTGAGCGCCTGCAATGGCGGACCGCCAGGCTTTGTCCTGGCCTTGAGCGCATCGGTAAATTTCCTGCGCGCATGCGCCATACAGCCGAGATGGGTCGCGCCTGTCAGCGTGCGCCAGGCGTCATAGCCGTCGCTCATCAACAAGCCGCGATAGCCGGCCAGGAAGGCCTGAGGATGTTGCTGGCCGCGACCGGGCTGGTAATCGAACAGCACGACCGGCTGCGCGCAGCCCTGGCCGCTGCGATAGGCCCACATGAAGGATTTGGCCTGCGCATCACGGCCGTCCTCTTTAAGAACCTGGACCCAGGTTTCGTCGCCGTGGACCAGGGGCTGCGACATGAGCTTTTGCTGTAGCGCGTCATAGACCCGATGCAGATGCAACTCGCTCGCCCGGATCACCCAGTTGCCCAGCGTCCCGCGGCTGATGCTGACGTCGGCGCGCCCCAGCGCGTCCGCCACACGGTACAGCGGCGTGCCGTCGACGTATTTGTTGGCGAGCACCAGCGCCAGCGTCGATGGCGTGGCGACGCTACCCGGCAGCGGCTGCGCCGGCATCGGCGCGGTCACAATCGGGGTGTTCAGCGCGGTGCGCTCGCAGTGACGGCAGGCATATTTGAACCGCACATGTTGCAGCACCGACGCCTTGACCTCGACGTGCAACTGCTCGGTGACGGTCTCGCCCATCCGATGCATCCGATTATGGCAGCACGGACAGTCCTTTTGATCCTCACCCAGATCGTGTTCGACGCGTTGGCGCGGCAGATCGTCAGGCAGCGGCTTGCGGCCGCGTGCCTTCGGCGCCGGCTTTGGAGCCTCCGGCAACCCCGTGTCCGGCACGGCGACCGCCTCGACATCGTCGTCGTCCCGGCTTTCAGCGGCGGCCTGCTCGGCTTCGTTGAAGATGCGCTCCTTGAGCTTTTCGCTCTTCGGCGCATACCGGTGCAGGCGCTCCAGGCGCAACTGCTCCTCTAGATGCAGCACGCGTTGTGCGAGTTTCTCGTTTTCGGCCTTCAGCGCCGCGATCTCGGCCGCGTGCGCCGCGATCAAGGCTTCCAGTTCGTGCGTCGTGGGCTTGCGACTCATCGGAGTCTTGAATCGAAGTCATGCCGCCGCGTCAACCGGGCTCCCATGTCTTCGTCATGTCTTCGGCCGCGTCATCTGAGAACGGCCATGCCGAAGCCCGATGACGCCGCCCGCATCGAACACGCTCAGCCCACGCTCTGATATTGCCGCACCGGATGACGACGCACCGCCGCGATGTTGATGCCGTCAAGCAGCCAGTGCAGCTCCTCCGTCGTCAGCGTCAGCACCGCCTCCTGACTTCGGGGCCAGTGGAATCTGTCGGCCTCCAGCCGCTTCAGCAGCATCCAAAATCCTGACCGATCATAAATCAGCAGCTTGATCCGGTCGCGGCGACGATTGCAGAACGCGAACACCGCGCGCTGGAACGGATCCAGCCCCATCGACTGCTCGACCACGATCGCCAGGCTGTTGATGCCCGCCCGGAAGTCAATCGGTTCGCGGTGAAGGTAGACCCGAAGATCAGACGCCAGTCGGAACATCGCAACGCCCCAGCGCTTCAATCACCGCCGACAGCAACTGCGCGTCGCCGCCTTCCAGCGAAAGCGTCACGCCGTTGGGCATCGATGCCGTCAGCCGCCCTGCACAGGATCGCTCCGTCGCGCAAACCGCAATCGCGCCAGCAGATCGAGTTGGCGACGGCGACGGCGCGCGAACCGGAATAAAGGCTGGCGCAATCGGCGCCCGCGCCTCCGGCTGGCCATCCCCGTTCTGAAGTTGTCGCTTGGCCACCCACTTGCGCAGCAGGTTCGCGTTCACGCCGTGTTGCAGCGCAAGCCCCGCCAGCGACACGCCAGACTGCAGACAGGCCTCGACCAGCCGCTGTTTGCTGGCCGGATCATAGCGACGCCGGCCATTGCGCAACACGCCGACCGTCTCAAGTCTCAAAGGTTCTTCTGGAGTGATCATCGATCGTGTCCACCTCGCTCATGGTGGACACCTCATCCCATCCCCGCGCTCAACTGCATAGGTGCGTAGAAAGGAGCGCTTACTGATAATCTCGATCGCATGGCGCCAA
Organism: Bradyrhizobium septentrionale; assembly: GCF_011516645.4. Lineage (NCBI taxonomy): Bacteria > Pseudomonadati > Pseudomonadota > Alphaproteobacteria > Hyphomicrobiales > Nitrobacteraceae > Bradyrhizobium > Bradyrhizobium septentrionale. The sequence goes on from NZ_CP088284.1 coordinate 24,666, forward strand.
GTCTCGCGTGATGCCAAGCTTCGTTTTCAGTTCCAAATTGAAGGACGGCCCAGCCAGATCCACACAAGGCATGCGCGCTTTATGACGTTGGGGGTGAGCCTGTAATTAAAGAGAAGGGCAAGCAGGGTCAACCGCAGTTGGAGATCGCGCCGTACCCCAGTTCACTGCGCGGCCGGAGGCTCGAGCCCGCAAGCCAGGCATTGGTCAAGTTTCACGAACGATTGGCTGCGAGGCTCGATTCCGAGATTGCCTTGGCGCCAGTGGAGCAAGACCTGCTGGACTTCCTCAATGGTATCAGGCTGTCGCCATCGATGATGGCGCAGGCCTGTCGGCAGAATGCGACCATGCGCGCGCCCCTCGGCCTGGACACGGTGGGGCGTGCCCCACCGCCGATCCCCGACGCGCTGTCGTTCGCGCTTTATTGCAACGCGCTGCTGAGTATATGCGCCCCGGAGGCAGACCAGATGAATACCAACCCACCCGTTCAGCTCACCGCGAATTTCTCCATTTCCACTCGCGAGCAGTCGCCGCACCCGGCGCAGGGGCTATTTTCGTACAAGTGCGTTAGCATTGCTGGCCGGCAGCGAAAACGCTCGCTTGGCCTGCTCAGCGATTTTGTCACCAATGAACTGCCGCACCGCATTGCGGAGATTAGATGCAGTGAACAACCAAACGACGCGGTCAGGACCCTTGGCCGCCCGCGTTGAAGGCCGGGGATTGGGCGAAGGCGCTTTCGGCCGTCGAAGAGGCTGTCGCCGTGATGCCGGACGACCTCCATTTCCGCATGCTCCATGCGGATCTGTTGCTTCATAAACTGCGCGGCTTGCAGTCCGGCTTGCCGGCCCTGCGGCAATTTGTTCGGGACGCGATCGACAAAAAATCCGAGCTATGGATGGAAGGGGCGCTGCGCCAACTCTTCAGTTCGGCGAATGATAACTCCCACTTCCCGCCTGCCGAGCGCCTTGGGATGGGCAAGGATGTTGTCCGAACTGCTCGGCCCTTATAGCACGACAACCGGTGAGCAACCAGCCGAGCGAGATATGTCGTTTTGGCGTTATCTTTGTCGATTTGTCGCGGTCGCAACACGATCATTCAGAGTCTGCCACCACGCGCTCAGCCAAGTCACTGAACAAAATGGAGAGCGGCTTTTGGAGTTCATCCTGTGCAACTGGCACGAACATTGAAGACGTCATTTCGTGACGGCAGCGGCCGCTGACCGTCCTCACGGAAAAGGAGTCAAGAAATGAAAAGCGACATGTCCGACTATGATGTAACTGAACTGACTCTCGAAGAAGCATGTTCAACGTCGGGAGGCGACAAATGTATCATTTTTAAGCCGCCGCCGGGTGGCGGAACCATTGATGCCAATCCCCTGCCCCCCGCCGGGGATAGAGGGTTGATGTAAACTGACTACAAGCCTGCCAGGGACGCGATCATAACTCGCGTTCGCTGGCAGGCTTATTCTTATGCCCTCGTAACATGAGAACTCCATCGGGAACAACCGTTCGGATGCGTCGTAGAGGCCAGATTCGCGCGAAGGCCGATCTTGCTCGCGACCTCAAGATGACTAATCTCGACCGGCGGCGGAGGCCGAAGCCCGCCAATCGGCATCGCTGACGGTGCTTACCATCTGGAAAGAGGGGAGCCATGAAGCCTGAGATGTGGCTGAATTAACAGTTGAAGAAGCATCTGAACCTTCCGGAGGGAGTAGTTGTCGCAACTGCACTCGCGGCTATGGCTGCGTGGCAGCTGTCATCCGCCGCACTTGCATCTGAAGCGAGTTAGATGCGCAACCGCCTGACGTCGCATGGTGCAGACTGGCAGTTTCGCTACCAAATTAACGATAGCAAACCTTGTGACATAATCGAACAATGACCAATATCTTACTTCCTCCTGAAATTGTGAGCTACACGGCCGAAAGCATCCTCTCCCGGCAATCAGGACGATCTTTTCTCATTTACAAGATCATTGTGCTTTCTGTGGTCGCCGCATTGGTGGCGTTGCCACTCATTACCGTAACGGTCTCTGTTCAAAGCGCCGGCACCATTCGTCCCACCATCGAGAAGACTCCCCTGATCGCGCCCGTCTCAGGGCGCATTTCGCGTATCCTTGCCGTTGAGAACGATGTGGTTGCCCTGGGGCAAGAAATCCTCACCCTCGATGCCGTGGTGGTTGAGGAGAAGCTCAGAGCAGTTACAGGCGAAATTCGCGCCAAGGGCGATCTAGCCCGTGACCTTGAGACCCTAATCTCCTCCGGAACAGAAGCCAAGGACCCGATCCAGCTGCTGACCGAGTCCGCCACGGCCGAGCGGCTGCATTTTCTGAACCTGCTGCGGGAGAATGAATATGCCCGCAGTAACGCCGCGGCAGAACTCGAGCGCGCCAAGCGGCTGCTCTCCGTTGCTGCAGCGCCCGCAAAGGCGGTCGACGAACGGGCTTTCGCTCTCCAGAGCATTGAGGTCAAAGGCGAGATCCTCGCCCGGCGCAAAGCCGCCGAGTGGAACCAACAGCTCTTCGACACGAATTTGCGCTTGAAGGAACTCACTGCCAGCTTGCATCAGCTCGAGAACGAACGAGATCTGACCCGGATTCGAGCTCCCGTGTCCGGTGCTCTAGAGCAATTCTCCGGCCTCACCCCTGGTGGCTACGTCCAGGCGGGGCAAACTGTCGCTCGCGTCTCGCCGGATGGCGAACTGGTGGCGGAGATCTACGTCTCCCCCAACGACATTGGCTTCGTGCGAACCGGCCAGTCAGTGCGGCTCCAGGTGGATGCCTTCAACTACAATCAATGGGGCGTTCTAGAGGCGACAGTGCTCAACGTGGCCCAGGACTTCACCCTCCACGATAAAAGCCCGATCTTTAAGGTCCGCTGCGCGCTCTCTGCCAGTCATCTCACGCTCAAGAACGGAGTCATCGGTCAGTTGAAAAAAGGCATGACCGTGCGAGCCCGCTTCCTCGTGGCCGACCGCAGCCTCCTTCAACTCTTCTACAATGAGGTCGACGATTGGCTCAATCCGCTCCTTGCAGGCGGTTAATTCTTCCTCTTCAGAAACAGTGAGCGTCAATGTCGAGTAACGTCATCAAGTACAAACAGCGCGACGCCACGGATTGCGGAGCCGCCAGTCTTGCTTCCGTCGCAGCTTTCTATGGCTACAAGCTGCCATTGTCACGCATCCGCCAGTAGGCGTCGACCGGCCGCTCCGGCACCACGGTGTCGGGCCTCATGCAGGCGGCTCAACAGCTAGTACCTACTGTTCTTAAAGCGTGAGTCGTGATTCAAGGTCGGGATGATACCCGAAGCAAGAGAAGTCCACCTTTCGAGGAAAGATCGCAAGGTGCTTGAGGCGTGTTGCCGCTCCCCGGTGACGTTGCAGCGCGATTTGAAGCGGGCGCGGATAGTTCTGTTGGCGGCGGATGGACGCAGCACTCGGTCGATCGCCAAGGAAGTTGGGGTCCAGCCGCGGATTGTCAGCCTTTGGCGGCATCGCTATGCCGACCAAGGCCTTGAAGGGCTGCAAGACAAGCCGCGACCGGGCAAGCAGCCAATCTATACGAAGGCCACCGACAAGCGGATTCTGAAGCTGCTGGACAAGCCGCCGCCGGACGGGTTCGCACGCTGGACCGGGCCCCTGCTGGCCGGGGCGCTGGGCGATGTTGACGTCCAATATGTCTGGCGGTTCCTGCGCAGCCACAAGATTGACCTCGCGGCTCGTAAGTCCTGGTGTGAGAGCAACGACCCGAACTTTACGGCCAAAGCCGCCGATGTTGTCGGCCTCTATGTCGCCCCGCCCGCGAAGGCCATTGTGCTGTGCGTGGACGAGAAGCCCTCGATCCAGGCTTTGGAGCGAGCGCAGGGTTATCTGAAGTTGCCCAATGGCCGCGCCTTGACCGGCCAGAGCCACGATTACAAGCGGCATGGCACCACAACATTGTTTGCGGCGCTCGAAGTCGCCACCGGAAAGATCATCGCGGCGCATTCAAAACGCCGACGCCGCGTCGAGTTTCTCGACTTCATGAACAGCGTCACCGCGGCTTTTCCGAACCGGAAGCTTCACGTCATCCTCGACAACCTCAACACCCACAAGAAGAACGAGCATTGGCTCAAGGCCCACCCCAACGTGCAATTTCATTTCACGCCGACAAGTGCGTCTTGGCTCAATCAGGTCGAGGTATGGTTTTCGATCTTGCAGGGGCAGTCGCTCAGCGGCACCTCCTTCACAAGCCTCACGCAGCTTCAGGAGCACATCGATGCCTACGTCAACGCATACAACGACAGAGCCGAGCCCTTCGTCTGGACCAAGAAAAAGGTCCGTCAACGCCGTTTCAAAGGCCGCCGTATCACTCAGCTCTGATTCTGGGTACTAGGCTTCATCGCCAAAGGGGTGAAGGGTGGGTTCGACAGCCTTTACAAGATTCCCAAGCCCGCCATCGCGCATTTAGTCGTTAAGGAGGTCCTACACCACTTCGTCGTCATACAGGCGATCGACCGCCGGTCGATCATCGTCATGGACCCGGCCTATGGCGAAATCCGCAAGTTGTCGGTAAGCGCTCCTTTCTACGCACCTATGCAGTTGAGCGCGGGGATGGGATGAGGTGTCCACCATGAGCGAGGTGGACACGATCGATGATCACTCCAGAAGAACCTTTGAGACTTGAGACGGTCGGCGTGTTGCGCAATGGCCGGCGTCGCTATGATCCGGCCAGCAAACAGCGGCTGGTCGAGGCCTGTCTGCAGTCTGGCGTGTCGCTGGCGGGGCTTGCGCTGCAACACGGCGTGAACGCGAACCTGCTGCGCAAGTGGGTGGCCAAGCGACAACTTCAGAACGGGGATGGCCAGCCGGAGGCGCGGGCGCCGATTGCGCCAGCCTTTATTCCGGTTCGCGCGCCGTCGCCGTCGCCAACTCGATCTGCTGGCGCGATTGCGGTCTGCGCGACGGAGCGATCCTGTGCAGGGCGGCTGACGGCATCGATGCCCAACGGCGTGACGCTTTCGCTGGAAGGCGGCGACGCGCAGTTGCTGTCGGCGGTGATTGAAGCGCTGGGGCGTTGCGATGTTCCGACTGGCGTCTGATCTTCGGGTCTACCTTCACCGCGAACCGATTGACTTCCGGGCGGGCATCAACAGCCTGGCGATCGTGGTCGAGCAGTCGATGGGGCTGGATCCGTTCCAGCGCGCGGTGTTCGCGTTCTGCAATCGTCGCCGCGACCGGATCAAGCTGCTGATTTATGATCGGTCAGGATTTTGGATGCTGCTGAAGCGGCTGGAGGCCGACAGATTCCACTGGCCCCGAAGTCAGGAGGCGGTGCTGACGCTGACGACGGAGGAGCTGCACTGGCTGCTTGACGGCATCAACATCGCGGCGGTGCGTCGTCATCCGGTGCGGCAATATCAGAGCGTGGGCTGAGCGTGTTCGATGCGGGCGGCGTCATCGGGCTTCGGCATGGCCGTTCTCAGATGACGCGGCCGAAGACATGACGAAGACATGGGAGCCCGGTTGACGCGGCGGCATGACTTCGATTCAAGACTCCGATGAGTCGCAAGCCCACGACGCACGAACTGGAAGCCTTGATCGCGGCGCACGCGGCCGAGATCGCGGCGCTGAAGGCCGAAAACGAGAAACTCGCACAACGCGTGCTGCATCTAGGAGCCCGTCCAGATATGTTTTCGTGACGGGCATTTGTTGTAGAGTAGCAGGCTCAGGCTGCGTTTGCGAGGTTGAACAGCTTGAGGAGGTTATGGACGGTGCAGATCATTGTCCACTCGGCGCGCACTTTCTCGATGCCCCGCAACAGGAACTGGCGGAAGCCTCTTGCCTGTTTGATCTGCCCGAACACCGGCTCCACCACTTGCTTTCGCAATCGGTAGGGTGTTTCGAAGCCGCCATCGTCGATCTTCTTTCGCATGGCCTGTGTCAGCGGGCCGCCGACTTTTCCGTTCGCTACTGTCGGGTGCTTGGCGCGTCCGGGCGCGACATAGCCATCGATGCTGCGTGTGTCGAGCGCTTCGAGATTGGCTTCGCTGCAGTAGCCGGAATCCGCTGAGGCCTGCCGCGGCTTGCGGCCAAGATTGCTCTCGATGGCCTCGATCAGGGGCACCAACTGGCCCTGATCGCTGCCGTGCTGGGTCAGTTCTTGCGCGACAATGATCTGGGCATGTGCATCGACGGCCGCCTGGGCATTATAGGCCTGAACGAAGCCATCCTTCGACTTCATGATGCGGCTTTCCGGATCGGTGAAGTTGCGTTGCGCCTTGGGATTGGGTTCCTCCGATGGCAGCGCCGCCGGTTTGCCCGGCTTCTTGCGGCCTTCGGCCTGGCGCTGCTGTTCCTTTTCGGCCTCGATGCGGCGCTCTTCCTCCGCCGCCAGTTTGGCGTCCGCTTCCAGCGCCGCCATCGCTTGCTGGATCTTCGCCAGCCGTTTCTGCTTGTCGACGGTCCAGTCCGGCAGTTCGTCGCTGTTGCCGAAAGTCTCATCCTCCGAGGCATCCGCCGCCTCGGCGGCCGCCAGCATGCGAGCGACCTCGGCCTTCAATTCCGCCTCGCGCTTCTTCATGCGCTCATAACTCATCGCCTTGTGTTTCGACGCGTTCGCCTTGATCTTCGTACCATCCAGCGCGACATGACCGAGCTTGACCAGCCCGGCCGTCTCGCACAACTTCAGAACCTGCACGAATAGCGCGCCGAGCGCCTTCAAATGTCGCTTGCGAAAGTCGCTGATCGTCCGAAAATCCGGCGCATCCAGCGCCACGATCATCACAAAATCGTTCCGCTCCCGGCAGGCCTTGGCAATCCGACGCGACGAATACAGCCCACTCGCATAGCTATGCAGCAGCAGCGCCACCATCATCCGCGGATCAAACGGCGGCTGCCCAAGCCCGCTCACATAGCTGCCCATGATCTCCCTGAGATCGAGGCTCTCCCGCACCAGATCAACCATAAACCGCGAGACATGGCCTTTCGGCACGAAGTCCTGCACATTCGGCGGCAGAAGCAGCGTCTGATCGATGTTCCAAGGCCGAAAATACTTGCTCATCGCCCAATGTTGAATCAGACCCGACCAGATTTGAACAGCGACTATCCAGACAAGCTCCTAGAGGAGCAGTTGCGCCTGGAGCGCCTGCACCGGTATGCGCCGAAGAGCGAAAAGCTCAAGGAGCGCATCTTCAACGAAGCCGAGCAGGCCGCCGCTGAAAGCCGGGACGACGACGATGTCGAGGCGGTCGCCGTGCCGGACACGGGGTTGCCGGAGGCTCCAAAGCCGGCGCCGAAGGCACGCGGCCGCAAGCCGCTGCCTGACGATCTGCCGCGCCAACGCGTCGAACACGATCTGGGTGAGGATCAAAAGGACTGTCCGTGCTGCCATAATCGGATGCATCGGATGGGCGAGACCGTCACCGAGCAGTTGCACGTCGAGGTCAAGGCGTCGGTGCTGCAACATGTGCGGTTCAAATATGCCTGCCGTCACTGCGAGCGCACCGCGCTGAACACCCCGATTGTGACCGCGCCGATGCCGGCGCAGCCGCTGCCGGGTAGCGTCGCCACGCCATCGACGCTGGCGCTGGTGCTCGCCAACAAATACGTCGACGGCACGCCGCTGTACCGTGTGGCGGACGCGCTGGGGCGCGCCGACGTCAGCATCAGCCGCGGGACGCTGGGCAACTGGGTGATCCGGGCGAGCGAGTTGCATCTGCATCGGGTCTATGACGCGCTACAGCAAAAGCTCATGTCGCAGCCCCTGGTCCACGGCGACGAAACCTGGGTCCAGGTTCTTAAAGAGGACGGCCGTGATGCGCAGGCCAAATCCTTCATGTGGGCCTATCGCAGCGGCCAGGGCTGCGCGCAGCCGGTCGTGCTGTTCGATTACCAGCCCGGTCGCGGCCAGCAACATCCTCAGGCCTTCCTGGCCGGCTATCGCGGCTTGTTGATGAGCGACGGCTATGACGCCTGGCGCACGCTGACAGGCGCGACCCATCTCGGCTGTATGGCGCATGCGCGCAGGAAATTTACCGATGCGCTCAAGGCCAGGACAAAGCCTGGCGGTCCGCCATTGCAGGCGCTCAAGTTCTTCGAGGCGTTGTACGAGGTCGAGAGGGTGGCGCGCCAGACGCCGCCCGACGGCGAAACGCGCGCCGCATACACCTTGCGGCTGCGCCAGCAGCATAGCCTGCCGGTATTGGCCGCCTTCCGGACCTGGCTCGACGACCAGGCGCCGAAGGTGCTACCCGAAAGCTTGACCGGCAAGGCGATCGCCTATGCACGCAACCAATGGGATTATCTGACCCGTTACACCAGTGACGGTCTCGCCCCGATCGATAACAATGTTCTGGAGCGCGACATCAGGCCGTTTTGCACCGGACGAAAAAGTTGGCTGTTCAGCGACACCGTTGCCGGCGCCAAGGCAAGCGCCGTGATCTACAGTTTGGTGCTGACATGCCGGGCATGCGGCGTCGATCCCTATGCATGGCTACGTCACGCGCTCACCGAATTGCCCCAACGCGCGCCAGACGCCGATATCGAAGATCTGTTGCCGTTCAATTGCACCGCTCAAAAAAACCTGCCAGCTGACAACGACAGCGGCTGACCGTCAAACGCTCAGGATCAATCAAGCCGTTCCGATGATCCCGCTGGGCCCCGGCGCCACGCGACGCCGCGGCCAGCCGCGCGCGCAGCCTGTGCAGTAAAATGCGCGCTTACGCTTGATCCTCGGCTATTACAATCACGTCCTGAGCCTGCCTCAGAAGTTTTTCGACAGCATGCGTATAGGTGAAATCGTCTCCCGTATGAACGACGCAATGAAGATCAGAAGCTTCCTGAACGAAGTCTCGATCACCATGGTGGTTAACGTGCTCGTGATACTGTTCTCGTTCGGGCTGATGTTCGTCTACTCGTGGAAGATCGCCTTGGTCGTGGCGACCTCTATCCCACTATACTTATTGGCCTATTGGACCATCAATTGGCTGAATAGGAAGCGCCAGCGCACCATTATGGAAAATGCCGCCGATCTGGAAGCGCAATTAGTTGAATCACTAGGAGCGGTCTCCACGATCAAGACATTCGGTATAGAGAGCCTGGCCAATCTTAAGATGGAGACCCGCTTCATCAAGATGCTACACTCCGTCTATAGCGCCGGCCTTATCTCGGTCTTCGGAGACAATTGCATATTTCAGTGATGGTGAGCAGCGATTTCGCGCGATCATGAGCGGCGAATTCAGACGATCGTGAGCAGCCCGCTCCGGCCGAGGCGGTGATAGAGTCAGCGTTCTGGCTGCTCGTCAAGGGTGATGGTTCTGGCGTTGCGTTTTCGCATGCTTTCGCCGGCAAGCTGGAGGCGGTGAGCGTTATGGACGAGGCGATCGAGGACAGCGTCGGCGTAGGTTGGGTCTCCGATAACTTCGTGCCATGTGTCCACAGGGAGTTGGCTGGTTACGATGGTGGAGGCGCGGCCATGGCGGTCCTCAAGGACTTCCAGTAGATCGCGCCGTTCGGCAGCGGTGAGCACTGACAATCCCCAATCGTCCAAAATCAGAAGCTGGGCGCGGCCAAGGGTTTTGAGCAAGCGGGCATAACGTCCATCCCCCCGCGCGAGTGCCAACGCTTCGAACAATCTTGGGACGCGATGATAGAGAACCGAGCGATTGTCGCGGCAGGCCTTGTGGCCGAGGGCACAGGCTAACCAACTTTTGCCCAATCCGGTCGCTCCGGTTATGAGCAAATTCTCGTGGCGATCGATCCAGTCGCCGCTGACCAGCTTGGCGAAGACGGCCCGGTCGATACCCCGCGGCGTGCGCAAATCGACGTCCTCCAAGCAAGCATTCTGGCGGAGCGCGGCCAGCTTGAGGCGCGTAGTGAGCCGCCTGGTGTCGCGTTCCGCGGCTTCCCGGTCGACCAGCAGGCCGATGCGATCTTCGAACGGCAAGGCTTCGAGATCAGGTGATCGTCGCTGCTCCTCGAAGGCCTTGGCCATGCCGCTCAAGCCGAGCTCGATCAGGCGTTCGTGGGTGGGATGGGTGAGCATACAGGTCTCCTTGGCTTCAGTGGAAATAATCCCGGCCGCGGATGTTGCCGTGGCGCAGGGGTTGGGGTTCGGAGGGCTCGTCGAGAAAGGTGCGATCCAGGCCGTTCTGGAGGATGGAGCGGATCGAGGCGACGGATCGCGCCTTGATCAGAATGCCGCGCCGGCAGGCCGCGTCGACGCGCTCGGCGCTGTAGCTTTTGGCCAGCGACAGAATGCCGAGGCAGGTGCGAAAGCCTTGCTCGGGATGCGGCCGGGCCGCGATCACGGCCTGGAAGAAGGCGGCGGTCGACGGACCGATCCGCTCGCCGGCGGCGATCACTCCGGCGGGCGTCCATTGGCCGTAGCGCCGATGGGCGCTGGGCATGTGGTCGGCGGTGGTGGTGTGGCCCCGCCGGTTGGGCGCGCGGGCGTGGCTGGCGATCCTGCGGCCGTTGTGGAAGATCTCGACCGTCCTGTCGTCGATGCGGGCATCGACAAGCTCACGGATGAGCCGATATGGCGTGGAATACCAGTGTCCATCGATCTCGATATGATAGTCGGGGCCGACCCGGCATCGCTTCCAGCGCGCGAAAGCGTAAGCCTGATCCGGCAGCTTTGTGAGCTTGGGCTTGTCGAGTTCGGAGAACAGTTCGGCGCGGCTGGCGCCAAAGTCGCGCATCTGCCGGGCATTGAGTTCGACGACGAGTATTTTGATGGCTGCGTTCAGCTCCGCCAACGAAAAGAAGCGTTGGTTGCGCAGCCGCGCCAAAATCCATCTCTGGGCGACTTGCACCGCAACTTCGACCTTTGCCTTATCTTTTGGGCGCCGCGGCCGGGCTGCGAGAATGGCCGTGCCGTAATGGCTCGCCATCTCGGCATAGGTTCGGTTGAGGCCAGGATCGTGGCGGTCGGGATTGGTGACGGCGGCCTTGAGATTGTCGCAGACCACGAATGTCGGCGCGCCGCCGAGGAAGGCGAAAAGGTTGATGTGGACCCGGATCCAGTCGGCGAGCCCCTCGCTTGGGCAGGCCTCGGCGTAGGTATAGTTGGAGGCGCCCATCGCTGCGACGAACAGCTTCATCGACTGCACTTCCCCACTTGAGGGGGCGATGACGTCGATGGTGTCGCCGGCGAAATCCACGAAAACCTTCTCGCCGCCCAGATGGGTCTGCCGCATCGAAGGCCGGGCTCGCCCCTTCCAGGCCTCGTAGGTCGTGCAGAACCATGTGTAGCCGAATCCATCGGGATGGCTGGCGCGATACTCGTCCCACAGCAGCCGGCGGGTCACGTTGCGCCGGCGCAGCTCCTTGTCGACATAGCCCCAGTCGGGAACGGGCCGCTGTGGGCTCTGTGACGCAGGCCTCGGCGCAGGGAAAAGCAGCAGCTCCAGGTCTTCGTCGGTCATTCCGACCGGCAACGGCCAGTTCAGTCCGGCAGCCCCGGCTCGGCGCAGATAGCTGTGCACGGCTCCGTTGCTGATGCCCAGGGTGCGCGCGATGGCTCGCTCCGGCAAGCCTTGAACATGTTTTAAGCGGAGAACCTCTTTGATCCGGCGCATCGACAATCTCTGGGTGGGCATCGGCCTTCCTCGTTCACTGACGAGGCAGTTCCTAAGCCGGTTGAGTTGTCGGCCGAAGCGGGCTGAGCCGCTGAAAAGCTGCTCACGATCCCGCGAAATCCGTGCTCACGATCGTCTGAAATCTCTGCTCACGATCCCCTGAAATCCGTGCTCACGATCCCGCGAAACATGCAGACAATGCCTCAACCCTCCTCTCAAACCTATTCACCGTCGTGCTGATGTGGTTCGGTACGACGCTTGTCCTCGATCAGAGCGTCACGCCCGGCGAACTACTGTCCTGCTATACGCTGCTTGGCTATATTACCCGGCCGGTTGCCAGCCTGATCCAAACCAATCGGATCGCTCAGGATGCGTTTATCGCCGCGGATCGCCTGTTCGAGATCTTCGACCTGGAGCCGGCAAGCGGTGGCAGCATCGATGCCACCAAGTCCGAACTTGGCGATATCTGCCTGGAGAACGTCACGTTTCGCCATGGCGCGCAGCCTGAGCTTTTCCAGCATCTCAGCATCACCTTCCGCCGAGGCGAGATGACGGCCGTGGTGGGGAAAAGCGGCTCAGGCAAGAGCTCCCTTGCAGCGCTGGTGCAGAATCTCTATCCGCTTGAGCGTGGATGTATCCGGATCGGCCCGCATGACCTCCAGGACCTCTCGACTGAATCCCTGCGTAAAGTTGTCGCTGCGGTACTGAGCTGGCTCCGGTTGTCTGAACAGATTTTCCGCGTCGATAAGTGGAGCCTCTGCCATGGTTAGGCTGCCAAGCGGAGTGGCAGCGGGTTGAAGTAGGCTTGATCGGGGGTGACGCCGTCAAGGCTCGAATGCGGGCGCCGACCGTTGTAGAAGTCGAGGTATCGGCCGATCGACGCGAGGGCCTCGCTGACGCTGTCATAGGCCCGCAGATACACCTCCTCGTATTTGACGCTGCGCCATAGCCGTTCGACAAACACGTTGTCCCGCCAGGCTCCCTTGCCGTCCATGCTGATCGCAATGCCGTTGTCGGCGAGCACGCCGGTAAAAGCCTGTCCGGTGAACTGCGAGCCCTGATCCGTATTGAAGACGTCCGGCTTGCCGTGACGAGCCAGGGCATCCTGAAGCGTCGCGACACAGAACGCCGCCTCCATGGTGATCGATACGCGCCACGACAGCACGCGGCGGCTGAACCAGTCGAGCACAACCGCCAGATAGACGAAGCCTCGCGCCATCGGGATGTAGGTGATGTCCATCGCCCACACCTGGTTCGGCCGCGTGATCTCCATCCCGCGCAGCAGCTACGGGTAGATCTTGTGGCCCGGCTCGGGCTTTGTCGTGCGTGGACGGCGATAGAGCGCTTCTATCCCCATCCGCCGCATCAACGTCTTCACATGCCGACGGCCGATCTTGCACCCATCGGCAGCCAGCAGCCCTCGCAACATGCGAGAGCCGGCAAAAGGGAACTCCAGATGCAGCCGGTCGAGGCGCTGCATGATCGCAAGGTCGGCGTCCGGCACCGGCCGCGGCAGGTAGTACACGCTGCCGCGGCTGATGTTCAAAGCCTCCGCCTGCCTGGTGATCGACAGCTCGTGCTCACGGTCGATCATCGCTTTGCGCTCAGCAATCCCGCCTTGGTGAGCGCTCCTTCTAAAAAACTATGCGCGGCGATGCGCTCCCCCTGTGGGATAGAAACGGACCGGCGCTAGATTGCCGACCGGGAGGGAGCGGCCGATACGATTTTGGTGGCACGTGACCCCGTTAAAAAACCTGGTCCATGGGTTGTCGCGCACTTGAGAGTGGTGACGCCATCCGGCGATCCCGTTTAGGAATCTGACGTATAGCGCAGCCCAGCCCTTCCGCCGCCGTCAGCAGGAGGATTAGAGATGAACCCCAAAAGATCGAAGTCGAGGAACGGAGGTAAGATGCAGATGGTGCACCCGGACGCGGCTGCCATCGACGTCGGAGCGACTATGCACATGGCTGCCGTGAGGGCAGATCGCGCACCGGAGCCAGTCCGCAGCTTCGGTACCTTCACGGCTGATCTGCATCGGCTAGTCGACTGGTTTACTGAATGCGGCGTCGAGACTGTCGTCATGGAATCGACCAGCGTCTACTGGATTCCGATCTTCGAGCTTCTCGATGCCCGGGGATTTAACGTGTTTCTTGTCAACGCGCGCGATGCCAAGCACGTGCCGGGGCGCAAGACCGATGTCAGCGATGCGCAATGGCTGCAGCGGCTCCATTCATTCGGGTTGCTGCGGGCCAGCTTTCGGCCCAAAGGGCAGATTGCCGAGCTGCGAGCCTACGTGCGTCAGCGCGAGCGTCTGCTGGAGTACGCGGCCTCACACATCCAGCATATGCAGAAGGCCTTGACGGAGATGAATCTTCAGCTGCACCACGTCGTCACCGACATCACCGGCGTGACCGGCCTGCGTATCATACGGGCGATCCTTGCCGGCGAGCGCGATCCTGAGGCGCTGGCGTGCTTGCGCCATTATAGTTGCCGCTCCAGCGCCGAGACGATCGCGAAGGCGCTCACCGGAAGCTACCGCGCCGAGCATCTGTTTGCGCTCGAGCAGGCACTTGCGCTTTACGACGCCTACCACGAGAAGGCATCTGCCTGCGACGCCCGAATTGAAGCCGTGTTGAAGGAACTGAGCTTCCATCGGGGGCATGGCCACGGATCAGCGCCGCGGGTCTCGCGGCGTCGGAATCGAACCGATCAGGCGAACGCTCCAGCTTTCGATGTCCGCGAGGCGCTGTTCGCGTTGCTCGGAAAGGACCTCACCGCGATCGACGGCCTCGGTCCTTACCTCTCGCTGAAGCTGATCGCTGAATGCGGCGACGACCTCTCCTCGTGGCCAAGTGCAAAGCATTTTACCTCCTGGCTGGGACTGGCGCCGAGCAACAAGGTCTCCGGCGGCAAAATGCTCTCGTCCCGAACGCGCCGATCCGGCGGCCGAGCGGCGGCACTTCTGCGCCTTGCTGCCGTGACCGTGGGTCGTACAGACACTGCGCTCGGCGCCTTTTATAGACGGCTCTCAGCGCGCATCGGCAAGGCCAAGGCCGTGACCGCCACGGCCCGGAAGATCGCAGTTCTGTTCTACAATGCTGTGCGATACGGAATGGACTATGTCGATCCCGGGGCCTCGTCCTACGAGACGCGTTACCGGATGCGAGTGGTCAACAATTTGCATCGGCGTGCCAAGGCATTCGGCTTTGTTCTCCATCCCTTGGAGCCGAAAGTAGATGCTGCCGTTTCTTAGGAATCGTTCTCCAGCGTCAGTTCGCCGATCTTGGCGTGCAGCGACTTCACGTCGATGGCTGCTTGCTCCGCTCCGGAGCCGCCGCCGGGACCGAACGCATCGGCGGCCTTGCTTTCAAGCTGAGCCTTCCACGCCGTGATCTGATTGGGGTGGACGTCGAACTGCTCGACAAGCTGAGCCAGCGTTCGATCGCCCTTCACGGCGGCGAGCGCCACCTTCGCCTTGAAGGCCGGTGTGTGGTTCCGGCGTGTTCTTCTGCTCATTGTCGCTCCTGATTCGCAGGCACAGCGTGCCCGCTGTCAGCCAGAAACTCCACTTATCGCCCTGTGCAGAATTCCGGGGCCGGCTCTGTCATTGATCGGCAGGCGTTTGAGGCCAGCTTCTACGCATTGTTGGAAAAGTGGAGGCTGCGTCGGTACACGCCGTGATCAAAATAGACGTCAGTGCAAATCAAGGCGCTTGAGCCGGCCTTACGATCAATTGCAGACCGATGCGTGATCACCATTCCTATTTGGTGGCGCCTGCTCCGGCGCGATCGATGACCCAGGCCACCATGTTGCCCTTGGCCTCTTGAGCCTGCACGTGCCGGAGGGCCTCGGAGTAGGTTAGTAAGGGCGTTTTGTCGCGTCCGTGACACGGTGATGTTCGGCCGGCGTGCCGCCGCACTCAGTTAAGCCGTTGAATAGATA
This sequence comes from Bradyrhizobium septentrionale, assembly GCF_011516645.4. Classification (NCBI taxonomy): domain Bacteria; kingdom Pseudomonadati; phylum Pseudomonadota; class Alphaproteobacteria; order Hyphomicrobiales; family Nitrobacteraceae; genus Bradyrhizobium; species Bradyrhizobium septentrionale. The sequence goes on from NZ_CP088284.1 coordinate 40,159, forward strand.
GCAGAACGCTTTTCTGGGCTGTTCCTATGCAGTTGGCACGATTCTTGATTTTCTTGCCAGCCGGCATCGCTCACTCATCCTAAGATTTGGAAAGGACACAGCAATGAAGGCCGATATCTCAGCCTTGGGTCTAACTGAACTAACTCCTGAGGAAGCATCTGCTACTTCGGGAGGCGTGCTTTGGGGGGTTGTGTTTGCAATTGTCGGCGTTGTTGGGATGGCAGCCGCCGCAATAGGTGGATATATAGGGGGCGGTCCACGTTGAGGATAAGCTCGGGACGCTTACAGGCGAAATCGTTGCCAAAACCGCATTGCCTCAAACGGCGTTGATGACGGTAAGCCGGTCCCTCCTATCCACGCGGGAACGACAGAAGGACGTTCGCTTTGTCAATCGGCGTGTCCAATTTTGGCTCGCGTATTGCCGCATTAGCGAATGTTACCCTCATGGCGCCATCGTACTGGTCGATACGACCTTGAAGGATTGGCCGCGCCAAGTGGCTTTTCCGGCTTGCTCGACGAGAGGGGCTGTGGGCGGGTCGGGCCCTACATAGCCCGGGCCGTCCACAGCCCCGGGCCATGGGGCAGCGGTTGTGGCGTCGTCGAGCGGGCCCTGGGCGACCAACCGTTCGGCAGCCCTTCGTCTGAGCGCCTTCAGCAGACGTTGCACAATCGAATGCTGTCTCTTTCCGAACTCCTCGGGGTGTTTCTCGCGCAGCCGGCCGACAATTGCGAGTGCCGTCAGCTGCGGCTGCTCTGCGAGCCACGCTTCGATCGCGGCAATATGCGGGTCGAGCTTGGACGGCATGCGAACTCTGGTCTTATAGGGTCGACGAGTTCGCCGGTGTGTAGCACGCGCGGCTCGCCGACCGTCACGCTCTTGCCGAGCGTCTTCGCGAACGTCGCTGCGGTCGCTGGCAGGATGCTAGTGTGAGCGGGTTGCGGGCCGCGCGCCTGTCCGGCACGACGATCGACGCGATTGCCTAGTTCCTCTTGGATCGCGCGAATCTCTGCCAACAGCGCGACCGGATCGAGCGAGCGATACTGATCGCGTAGCCGTTTCTTCACGGCCGCGGTCACCTTGGGATGCGCTAAGGCACGCTCTTAGGGCGTCGATGGGAGATGATAGCGCTTGATCACTTTAGCTCCTTCGCGACGCTTCTCCTTCAGCTTGAACGACGGTTGGAAGAAGTTGATGTAAAGCCGTGCCGCCGCATATAGGCGGCCCATCATACGCGCCGTCTCGACGCCATCGAAGCGGCCATAGCCCATGAGGCGGCGGACGACGGCACCACTCTTCTGCTCGACAAACGCCTGATCATTCTTCTTGTAGGCGCGCGAGCGAGTTACTTCGAGCTTCTGTTCGCGACACCATGGCACGACGACATCGTTCATGAAGGCGCTGTCGTTGTCGAAGTCTACGCCGCGCAACAGCCAGGGGAATAGGCTCTGTGCGCGGTTGATCGCCTCGACGACGAGCGAACCTTCCCGCGTCAGCAACGGCAGGCACTCCGTCCAGCCGGTGGCGACATCGACCATCGTGAGGGTCTGGATGAACGAGCCAGCCACCGACGTGCCGCCATGGGCGACCATGTCGACCTCGCCGAAGCCGGGCACCGGGCTGTTCCAGTCAGCGAACGTGCGGATCGGGACCTCGCGCCTGATTGCCGAATAGAATCCGGCACGGCGCCGCCTGAACGCCGCTCGCCGCGATCTTCACATCGACGAGCAGGCGATCGATGGTGGCGGTCCATCCCCCGACGGAAATCGATCGGCTGCGTCGCGATCCAGATCGACAACCCAAGTCCTGCGTCGCGCCTAGCAACAATGGCGAGCTCCTGCTCCACGGCATCGCCTGGTGCGCACGATGTGGTCATAAGATGTACGTCCGCTACAAGGGCGGTGGAGTTTCCCTTCGCCGGTTGGCGAATGCTGAGAAAGAGCTGGCGCCGGTTGTTTGGACAGCGCCCCGCGGGATTTAAGTGGATTCCTGCCGGGTTATGCTGAACGCGGGGCCTTACGATTTTGTCGTTGCGTCGGGAGGGCGTAGCCCGACCAGAGCGACGACAAAATCGTCGGCGACGGTCATGCGGCCATCACCATAGCTTGCGTGCCGAAGTAAGCCTCGTCGGGCGTGCGCCCGTCAAGGCTCGAGTGAGGGCGTCCCTGATTGTAGAAGGCCAGATACTTGGCAATTGACGCTCGCGCCTCGGACACGCTGTCGTAGGCGCGGAGATAAACTTCTTCGTATTTGACCGTGCGCCAGAGCCGCTCGACAAACACGTTGTCGCGCCAGGCGCCCTTGCCGTCCATGCTGATGGCGATCTTCGCGTCCAGCAGCACATCGGTGAACTCGAGGCTGGTGAACTGGCTGCCCTGGTCCGTGTTGAAAATCTCGGGCCTGCCGTGCTTCGCCAACGCCTCCTGGACCGCTTCGACGCAGAAGGCCGCCTCCATTGTGATCGAGACGCGATGGGCCAGGACCCGTCGGCTGAACACATCGACGACCGCCGCGAGATAGACGAAGCCACGCCGCATCGGAATGTAGGTGATGTCCATTGCCCACGCCTGGTCGGGCCGCTCGATCTTCAATCCGCGCAACAGGTACGGGTAGATCTTGTGACCCGGTGCCGGCTTACTCGTGTTCGGGCGACGATAGACCGCCTCGATCCCCATGCGCTTCATCAGCGTCGCGATGTGGCGGCGACCGGCGTATACGCCCTCCCGCCGCAGCAACGATCGCTGCATACGCGCTCCCGCGAAGGGATAATCGAGATGCAGCTCATCGAGCCGACGCATCAAGGCAAGGTCCTCGGCCGAAACTGGCCGAGGTTCATAGTAGACCGTGCTGCGAGCCAGCTTCAGGACCTTCGCCTGGCGCACGATAGAAAGATCATGACCGCGGTCGATCATCGCTTTGCGCTCAGCAGGCCCGCCTTGGTGAGCGCGCCGGACAAAAAATCGTTTTCCAACGCCAGCTCGCCGATCTTGGCATGTAACGCCTTCAAATCGACCGGCGTCTCGGCCGACGCCTTGTCATGCCCAAACACGCCTGCGGCGCCTTCCAGGAGCTGGTTTTTCCAGATCGTGATCTGGTTCGGATGAACATCAAACAGTTGCGCCAGCTCCGCCAGCGTCTTGTCGCCTTTGACCGCAGCCAAAGCAACCTTCGCCTTGAATGCCGGAGAATGCATCCGGCGGCTCTTCTTCGTCATCTTCGCTCCTGATTCGCAGCAAGAATCCTCGCCGCTGTCAGGCAGAAAATCCACTCAAGCTACTGTCCGAATTTGCGGAGCCAGCTCTCTTCGCTGGCTCCACATCCAGACGCTCCGACACGTCCTCGCCGATCACCACCTTCTGCTTGCCGGCATGCTCAGCAAGGTCTTCCGGCTCAATGACGGTTTCGATCCGTTCCAGATGGGGCGCAAAGCCCTTGCGCCGACGCGGTGCACGCTTGCCATCCGCTTGCTCACGGCCCTTGCTGACCTGGGCCTTGATTGCAGCGATGCCGGTCTCAATTTCCTCGAAGACAAAGGCCTGCTGTTCATCGTCGCCGTTCGCAGAGCCGAGCTTTTCCGATCGTCGGCCGAACCGGGCGCGGTCGAAGGCCTTCAGGATCTGCGTCAGCCGCTCGATACGCGCATCGGCATCGGCGTTGCGCACCCTGAGATCGGCGACTTCGCTCTCCAGAGCATCGGCGCGGGCCGCCCTCTCGGCCAGGGCAAGCACCATGGCTCTCAGCGTCTCTACGTCATTCGGGAGGTTGAGATCGGGCGGCGTCATTGGCCCGACCAAGCACATTTTGCCCCGGTTCTCTTGCCTTTTCAGCTCACTGATTCACTTCGCCGCAGCGCTTTTACCCAACAATCTCCGGCGGCTTGACCGCCACGGTCCGGACCCGCTTCCAGTCCATTCCATCCACCAGTGCCATCAACTGCGCAGGATTCATCTGCACCCGATGATGCCCGATCCGCGGCCAGCAGAACTTCGCCTTTTCGAGACGTTTTAAATAGAGGCACACGCCGGAGCCATCCCACCATACGATCTTTATTCTGTCGGCTCTTTTGGCCCGGAAGACATAAAGCGCACCGTCGAACGGATCTGAGCCCGCATCGCGCACAAGCGCAACCAGGCCATCGATACCCTTGCGGAAGTCGACTGGATGGCTGGCGAGGAACACCTTCACGCCCGAGGGAATCATGCCGAACGCACCGCCCGGATCACTCGCTGCAAGTGCGCCTCGTCGACGTCCACGCCGGCACGCACGACGACCTCGCCAATGGCAATCTCAATCACTGTGCCTGCCACAGACGCCACCACGCCCTCGCAACTCGAGTGCCGCGAGCGATAATGCCGCTCGGCCCGAGCATCACGGCGCCAAGCGAACAGCTGCGACGGGTGAATGCCGATCCGGCGGGCGATCGCCGAGACGCTCGCGCCAGGCTCCAGCGCCTCTGTCACAATTTGCGCCTTGAACTCGTCCGACCAGCGTCGGCGAAGCTGCCGCGGCGCTCCCTCAAGACGGTCGGCGACCGCTTCGATCATATGGAAGGTTCTAGTTCCAGAACTAGTACCTACTGTTCTTAAAGCGTGAGTCGTGATTCAAGGTCGGGATGATACCCGAAGCAAGAGAAGTCCACCTTTCGAGGAAAGATCGCAAGGTGCTTGAGGCGTGTTGCCGCTCCCCGGTGACGTTGCAGCGCGATTTGAAGCGGGCGCGGATAGTTCTGTTGGCGGCGGATGGACGCAGCACTCGGTCGATCGCCAAGGAAGTTGGGGTCCAGCCGCGGATTGTCAGCCTTTGGCGGCATCGCTATGCCGACCAAGGCCTTGAAGGGCTGCAAGACAAGCCGCGACCGGGCAAGCAGCCAATCTATACGAAGGCCACCGACAAGCGGATTCTGAAGCTGCTGGACAAGCCGCCGCCGGACGGGTTCGCACGCTGGACCGGGCCCCTGCTGGCCGGGGCGCTGGGCGATGTTGACGTCCAATATGTCTGGCGGTTCCTGCGCAGCCACAAGATTGACCTCGCGGCTCGTAAGTCCTGGTGTGAGAGCAACGACCCGAACTTTACGGCCAAAGCCGCCGATGTTGTCGGCCTCTATGTCGCCCCGCCCGCGAAGGCCATTGTGCTGTGCGTGGACGAGAAGCCCTCGATCCAGGCTTTGGAGCGAGCGCAGGGTTATCTGAAGTTGCCCAATGGCCGCGCCTTGACCGGCCAGAGCCACGATTACAAGCGGCATGGCACCACAACATTGTTTGCGGCGCTCGAAGTCGCCACCGGAAAGATCATCGCGGCGCATTCAAAACGCCGACGCCGCGTCGAGTTTCTCGACTTCATGAACAGCGTCACCGCGGCTTTTCCGAACCGGAAGCTTCACGTCATCCTCGACAACCTCAACACCCACAAGAAGAACGAGCATTGGCTCAAGGCCCACCCCAACGTGCAATTTCATTTCACGCCGACAAGTGCGTCTTGGCTCAATCAGGTCGAGGTATGGTTTTCGATCTTGCAGGGGCAGTCGCTCAGCGGCACCTCCTTCACAAGCCTCACGCAGCTTCAGGAGCACATCGATGCCTACGTCAACGCATACAACGACAGAGCCGAGCCCTTCGTCTGGACCAAGAAAAAGGTCCGTCAACGCCGTTTCAAAGGCCGCCGTATCACTCAGCTCTGATTCTGGGTACTAGGCGCAGACATAGAAGCTCACATCGGCTCACAAACTCAGCAGCCGATAGCCGATCGCTTACCACTCCGCCAGACGGGGTTTCTTTGCCGCTTACGAGCTGCGGGGCGACCAGTTCAGAATGCCCGCCATGGAGCCGCTAGATCGAAGGAAGATATTTTCGGCTGCCGAAACTTCGCAACGGTTGATCGGCGCGACCTACAACATCCGCTGAAACAGGAGCTGGGAATGGACAAGGTCGTGCATTACGTAGTCAGCCGACTTCCGGTGATCGGCGCCGACCCGGCGGTGATCAACTACAATCGGATTGATCGCCTTCGTTTCGCCCCTCAGGCGGGCGCATGACGCATCCTGAGGATATTCGCGACCTGCTCTTACGGTTCACAGGCCCCGACGCTAACGCAGACGCTTGCGCGAATCGAGAGCGCGATGCGCGGGGTGGAGGCGAAGGATTGCGAAAGCTTTTTCGAAGGCGTGGGAGGAAGCCTTGGCCGCGGCCGCCGAGATGAAGCGCCTGGCCGGGTAGATCAATGGACCATCCATGGCTCGGCATCCTGCTTTGCCTTCCGCACATCCTCGAACCGGGCGACTGGGTCGAATATCGCTCGGCGCCGGCAATACTGGGCGCGATTTCGACCTGGAGACCAACCTGCCGGTCGCCGAGCTCAAAAATTCATTCGATGGCAGGGCGGCGCGGAGTCGATCCGTGAGATCCCGTGTTCAAGGATTAGCTGCTGACGTTGCTGCCGCCAGGGTAATCCACGAGCGCTTAACTGAATCCGGTCTGCGCCCGCCACAAGCGAGCGTAAGCGCCTTCAGCCGTCAGCAGATCAGCATGCCTTCCCTCCGCAACAACACGTCCCTTATCCAACACGACGATCTTATCGGCTCCGCAAATCGTGTTGAGTCGATGAGAGATAACCACGATGATCTTGCCGGCCAGACGCAGTTCCTCAATCGCCCGTATGACAAATGCCTCGGCGACGGAGTCGAGAGAGGCGGTCGCCTCGTCGAGGATTAAGACCTCTGGATCGCGGTACAAAGCTCGAGCCAACGCTAGGCGCTGCTTCTCTCCGCCCGAAGGGCGTACGCCGTTCTCGCCCAGATAGGCCTGGTAGCCACCTGGCCAGCGCTCGATCACGTCACGCAGACCGATTTGTTCGCAGATGTGCACTATCTTCCCGGTGTTCGGTTCGAACTCGCCAAGCGCGATGTTCTCGATGACTGAGGCCGAGAACACGTCCACGGATTGCGGTACCGCGGCAACAATCTTGCGCAGGGATTCAGCCGAGAGGTCTTGGAGGTTATAGGAGCCGATGCGGATGCGTCCACCCTCAAGCGGGTACACATTTTGCAGCAAGGCAGCAAGCGAACTCTTGCCCGAGCCGCTTTCTCCGACCACAGCCGTGATCTCCCCTCGCCGGAAGCTGACGCTGAAATCCTTGAAAAGCTCCGGCTGGGCGCCATGGCGGAACGTGACGTTCTCCAGATGAATATCGCCAACGTCCGACGTGGTGGCATTAATGCCGCCGCTGCCTGCTGGATCAAGGTCGAATATCTCGAACAGGCGATCCGCCGCGATAATGGCATCCTGAACAATCCTGTTGGCGTGAATTAGGCTTGTAACCGGGCCGGTGATATGGCCGAGCAGCGCATAGCAGGACAGTAACTCGCCGGGTGTAATGGTCTGATCGAGGGCGAGCGTTGCACCGAACCACATCAGCACGATGGTAAAAAGGGTCGAGAGGAAGATCGATGCATTGTCTCCGACGATTGAGATGAGGCCGGACCTGTAGATGGAGTGCAGGGTCTTAACAAAGCGAGTCTCAAACTTCAGGCCGGCATAGCTCTCTATTCCGAAAGCTCTGATCGTGGAGATGGCTCCGAGTGATTCTACCACCTGCGCCTCCAGATCTGCCGCATTCTCCATAATTGCGCGCTCGCGCTTGCTATTCAGCCGGTTCATGGTCCAATAAACTAAGAGGTATACTGGGACGGAGCCCGCCACTACCAAAGCGATTTTCCATGAGTAGACGAACATCAGCCCAAAGGAGAACAGGATCACCAGCACATCAACAAATAAGGTGATCGAGACGTCGTTCAGAAAGCTTCGGATCTTGACCGCGTCGTTCATGCGGGAGATGATTTCTCCTGTACGCATGCCATCAAAAAACTTCTGGGGCAGGCTTAGGACGTGATTGTAGTAGCCTAGGATCAAGTGGAGATCGATCTTTTGCCCCGTTTGCAGGACGAGCCGGTTTCGCAGGAAATTGATCAGGGTCTGCGGCACAAGGATCAGCAGCATCACGACGCTCATGAGATTGAGCAAATTGCGGTTTCCTGCTGTGATAACATGATCGACAATCTTTTGGATGTAGATGGTCGTCGAGAGGCCGAGGAGGGTCGTTATCAGTGCGCCGACGAGGGCCTGCGTTAGTGCGGCTTGGTGGGGCGCAACCAGTCGGGCAAAGCGGAGAAGGGGGGAGGTGGTCTCGTCGCGGCGCTTGAAGTTGTCTGCCGGGACCATGAGCAACAGGACACCAGTCCATTGCGTCTTGAATTCCTCGTGAGACAGCTTGCGGATCTCTCCATACGCTGGGTCCATGATGGTGACCCACCTCCGGTCGATCGCTTGAACGACTACGAAGTGGTGCAGGACCTCCTTTACCACCACATGCGCGATGGCGGGCTTGGGAATCTTGTGCAAGCTGTCGAAGCCACCTTTGACGCCCTTCGCAATGAAACCGAGCTTTTGAGCCGCTTGGAGGAGACCCGACACGCTGGTCCCGGAGCGGTCGGCCGAGGCAAACTGACGGATCAGCGACAGTGGCAACTTGCAGCCATAGAAGGCGCCCACGGAAGCAAGACTAGCAACCCCGCAATCCGTGATGTCGCGCTGCTTGAACTTGGGGATTCGACTCGACATGGCGGCCCACTGGCCCCTTAGAAAATTTAACTAACGAGGTGACAGGAGCGGGTTAAGCCAATCATCGATCTCGTTGTAGAGTAGTTGCAGGAGTGTGCGCTTCGCCACGAGAAAGCGGCCGCGCACGGTCATGCCCTTCTTCAAATGACCGATTATCCCGTTTGTGAGCTCAAGATAATTTCGGGAGAGCGCGCAGCGGACCTTGAACACAGGGTTCTTGTCACGCAGGGTGAAGTCCTGCGCCACGTCTAGCACTGTCGCGTCGATCATACCCCATTGATTGTAGTTGAAAGCATCGACCTGGAGCCGCACCGGCTGGCCCGGCCTTACGAAACCGATGTCTTTGGACGAAACGTAGATTTCTGCCACCAGTTCGCGGTCGGGCGAGATCCAGCCGACAGTTTGCCCCGCCTGGACGTAGCTTCCGGGCATAAGGCCGGCGAATTGCTCGATAGCCCCTGACACGGGGGCACGGATGATAGTCAGATCACGTTCGTTCTCAAGCTGATGCAAGTTGGCTGTTAGTTCTCTCAGGCGCAGATTAGTGTCGAAGAGCTGCTGGTTCCATTCGGCGGATTTGCTCCGGGCGAGGATCTCGCCTCTCGCCTCAAGGCTCTGGAGAGCGAAAGCCTTTTCCTCAATTGACTTCGCGGGCGCGGCAGCAACCGAGACGAGACGCTGAGCACGTTCGAGTTCTGCGGCGGCATTCCTGCGGGCATATCGGTTCTCCCGCAACAAGTTGAGAAAATGCAGCCACTCGGCCCTGGCGGACTCGGTCCGCAGGGGGATGGGCGCGTCCGCCTGCGCACCGAAAGAGATCATGGTCTGAAGATCAGTGGTGCGATCGTTCTTCGCACGAATTTCGCCAGAGAGCACACTGATCTTCTCTTGAATGCCCTTATCGTCAAGGGCGAGGATTTCTCCGCCTTCTGCAACAATATCGTTCTCAACTGCGAGTACACGTGAGATGCGCCCGGAGGTGGGCGCGATCACAGGAGTCTTCTCGACGGTAGGACGAATCGCACCAGCACTTTGAACTGACAGCGTGACGGTTATGACTGGCAGCGACAGCAACGCCGCAGCGACCGAAGACACGATGATCTTATAGATCGCCAAAGATCGTCCTGTTTCTCGCGACAGGATGCTCTCTGCAGTGAAGTTGATCATTTCAGGAGGGAGCAGGATATTGGTCATTGCAGACGTATATTCCTATCGACGATTGGCTGCCTCCATTGAAACTCTGATCGAGTGGGGCTGGTCGCTGCTTAAGTGGTGCACCGACCAGCGCCGCGCTCTGATTGCGGTGATAAGGCTTTGGCCATCTCATTAAGGATGGCGACCACCGCGCCCGCGAATCATTCCAACTCCAATTATTGCACCGACCACCACTGTCGCAACGTTAACCACTGTTTGAACGACCCTATCGAAGACCTTCCAGAACGAGCCTCCCAAAGTTGCCGCTGCTTCTTCTGGGGATAATTCGGTTACGCCGTAGGCTAGCAGGTCGATTTTCATCGTTGCTCGTTTTTCCATGATTGCTTCTTTCTGTTGTCGATAAACGATGCGCGTCAGCGCCGCCGACTCGCAAGCAGATGGACATCAAGAATCGTGCCAACTGCTCTGAGAAAGCGGAAATCTTTTCCATGCTGCTCGAAGTTCTCACTCGATGACGAAAATCCTTGTGAGGCATTCTGACCAGCAAGGGTGATCCTCAAGCAATTAGTCTTCTCGGCGATCCTCGCCATTGACGGTGCGTGCTTTGTGTTGGGCCGTGTCTGGTCCAAGACGTCGCTGTCCCAGGCCCGACAGTAAGACGGCAGTATTCAGTCAACGCAGCGATAGGTGCGTTGTTTCTTTAAGAAAAGCCCGCAGAGCGCCATTGGCACGTCGGTTGCTTGAGATGCGCGAGTGATCCCTCACGACCATGATCAAGGGACCGGGTGCCTTATCCTTCGAACAAGTGCATTCAAGAGCTGTTCGAGGTCGAGGTGAGGAAAGCGGCCAACGAAATTTCTATTACTTTGCTCGAACGAGCATTCGAGCGTGACGAGCTTCAGAAGCTGTTCTCGCTGGGCGCGTAGAAATGACAGATATTGTTAGGGGCAGTTTGGAAAATCTGGATGTAGAAGGCTTGAGCAAGCTTCTAGTCCTCGCCAAGGAGAGAAACCGGAGTAGCAGCCGAAAAGCTACGTTGATACGAAAGGTCGGGCGCGAAACCGCGCTAGCACCATCGTTTGCGCAGCAGCGGCTGTGGTTTTTGGCGCAGCTGGATCAGGGCAGCACGCAGTATCACATTCGGCCGGCGTGGCGGCTGAAGGGTGGGCTCGACCGCAGCGCCTGGCAACGCAGCCTGGACCGTTTGTTTGCGCGGCATGAGGCGCTGCGCAGCGTCTTTGTCACCTCGGAGGGCAAGCTCCGGGTTGAGCTTCTGCCGGAGGAGGCGGGGCTGCCGGTCGTGGAGCACGATCTGCGGGGCAGGCTGGATGCGGACGCCGCGCTGTCGCAGCTGTGCCAGCAGGAGGCGCGCACGCCGTTTGATCTGGCGCGGGGCCCGCTGATCCGCGGCCGGCTGATCCGGCTGTCGGACGAGGCACACGTGTTGCTGCTGACCCAGCACCACATCGTCTCGGACGGCTGGTCGCTGGGCGTGTTGGTGGGCGAGCTCACTCAGCTGTACCGGGCATTCGCGGCTGGGCAGGACGATCCGCTGCCGCCGCTTGCGATCCAGTATCCGGACTATGCTGCCTGGCAACGGCAGTGGCTGTCGGGGGAACGGCTGCAGCGCCAGGCGCAGTATTGGCGCAGCAATCTGTCCGGCGCGCCGGCCCGTCTGGCGCTGCCGACGGACCGGCCGCGGCCGGCGCAACAGTCGTTTGCCGGGGCGACGGTCCCGATCATCATTGATGCGGATCTGACGCGGGGGCTGAAGCGGCTGAGCCGGCAGCATGGCACGACATTGTTCATGACCGTGCTGGCGGGGTGGGCTGCGGTGCTGTCGCGTCTGTCGGGACAGGACGATCTTGTGATCGGGGTGCCGAGTGCCAATCGGGGGCACCGCGAGATCGAAGAGCTGATCGGCTTCTTCGTCAACACCCTGGCGCTCCGGCTGGACCTGTCGGGCGAGCCGAGCGTGTCGGAGCTGTTGGAGCGGACGCGGCGCACGGCGTTGGGAGCGCAGGAGCACCAGGAGCTGCCGTTCGAGCAGGTGGTGGAGATCGTGCAGCCGCCGCGGGCTCTTGATCATACGCCGTTGTTCCAGGTGATGCTGGCCTGGGAGAACAATGCGGTTGGGTCATTGGACCTGCCGGGGCTGAGTGTGGAAGCTGCCGGGGAAGAGATTGATCAGGTCAAGTTCGATCTGGAGCTGAGCCTTGGCGAGCAGGGTGAGGAGATCGCCGGAACGCTGGCTTATGCCACCGCGCTGTTTGATCAGACGACGATCGAGCGGCAGCGGGATTATCTGCTGGCGCTGCTGCGGGCGATGGCTGCCGATGCGCAGCAAGAGGTCGGGCGGATTGAGCTGCTGTCGGCCGCCGAGCGCACCTATCTGCTGGAGGAGCTGAACCGGACGGCGGCACCGTATCCTGCGGACAAGTGCATCCAGGAGCTGTTCGAGGCGCAGGTGCGCAAGGCGCCGGAGGCGGTGGCGCTGGTCTATCAGGACCAGCGCGTAAGCTATGGCGCGCTCAATGCGCACGCCAACCAGCTGGCGCATCATCTGATCGCCCTCGGGGTGAAGCCGGATCAGCCGGTGGCAATCTGCGTTGCGCGCAGTCCGCTGATGGTGGTGGGGCTTTTGGCGATCCTGAAGGCCGGCGGGGCGTATGTGCCGCTGGACCCGGCCTATCCGTCGGCGCGGTTGCGCCAGGTGCTGGAGGATGCGGCGCCGCGGCTGCTGCTGACCGATGCGGCGGGCCGCGCCGCCTTGGGCGATGTGGGCCTCGATGCGAGCGTGCTGGAGCTCGATGCGGCGGCACCGGCCTGGGCCAGCCTGCCGGAATCGGATCCGGATACGCGCGCGCTCGGCCTCACCTCCCGCCATCTCGCCTACGTGATCTACACCTCGGGATCCACCGGTACGCCTAAAGGGGCCCAGAACGAGCATCGGGCTATCGTCAATCGCCTGATGTGGATGCAAAATGCCTATGGTCTCAACGCAACTGATGTCGTGTTGCAGAAGACGCCATTTAGCTTCGATGTCTCGGCCTGGGAGTTCTTCTGGACCTTGCTTGAAGGGGCAACCCTGGTGCTGGCGCCGCCCGGCGCGCACAGAGATCCCGACGCATTGGTCGACTTGATCATCAGCCAGCGCATCACGACGATTCACTTCGTGCCATCCATGCTGGTCAGTTTTATGGATGCGAAGAGTGTTGACCGCTGCAGGTCGCTGCGGCGTGTTTTATGCAGCGGCGAGGCGCTCCCTGCCGCCAGTGTGCATAGGGTTCGGCGCGTATTGCCCCGGACGGGCCTGCACAATCTCTACGGTCCGACGGAAGCTGCGATCGACGTGACAGCGTGGAGTTGTCCGGCTGAGTTTGATGAGGCCGTTGTCCCGATCGGCCGTCCGATCGCGAACACGCGTGTCTATCTGCTGGACGATCATGGGGAGCCGGTGCCGTTCGGGGCGGTGGGCGAGCTCTGCATTGGCGGTGCGGGGGTGGCGCGGGGCTACCTGAACCGCCCTGAGCTGACGGCGGAGCGGTTCATCGCCAGCCCCTTTGTGGACGGCGACCGGCTGTACCGGACCGGCGACCTGGCACGCTACCTGGCGGACGGCAATCTGGAGTTTTTGGGGCGCAACGACGAGCAGGTGAAGATCCGCGGCTTCCGGATCGAGCCGGGCGAGATCGCGGCGCGGCTCCTCGAGCATCCGGCGGTGGGTGATGCGGTGGTGGTGGCGCGCGAGGATGGCCGCGGCGAGCAGCGGCTCGTTGCGTATGTCGTCGCCCCCGAAGCTGAGGAATCTGATCTTGCCGGGGGTTTGCGCGCACACTTGAGTGCGCGGCTGCCGGACTACATGGTGCCGTCTGCGTTCGTGCGGCTGGCGGGGCTGCCGCTGACGGTGAACGGCAAGGTCGATCGGAACGCGCTGCCGGCCCCGGGCGAGGAGGCGTATGCGCATCGCGCCTACGCGCCGCCGCAGGGCGAGATCGAGACGGCGCTGGCAACAATCTGGGCCGAGCTTCTCGGTGTGGAGCGCATCGGGCGCCACGATCACTTCTTCGAACTGGGCGGCCACTCGCTGTTGGCAGTACAGTTGATGGAGCTTCTGCGGCGGCGGTCGCTGGGCATCGAAGTGCGCACCCTGTTCGCCCAGCCGGTGCTGGCGGATCTGGCCGCAAGCCTCGGCCACCATCAGGAGGTGGCGGTCCCGGCCAACCTGATCACCGAACGGAGTGCGGCGATCACGCCACAGATGCTGCCGCTGATCGAGCTGGCACAGGACGAGATCGACCGGATCATCGCCACGGTGCCCGGCGGGGTTGGCAACATCCAGGACATTTACGGCCTGTCGCCGCTGCAGGACGGCATCCTGTTCCATCATCTGCTGGCGGCAAAGGGCGATCCATACCTGCTGGTATCGCAGATGGCGTTTGCCGAGCGTGGGCTGCTCGAGCGCTATCTTGCCGCGGTCCAGCGGGTGGTGGATCGGCATGACATCCTGCGCACCTCGTTTGTCTGGGAGGGGCTGTCGCAGCCGGCCCAGGTGGTGTGGCGGAAGGCGCAACTGGAGGTGACCGAGGTCGAGCTGGATGGCGCTCATGGTGCTGGCGCCGAGCAGCTGAGGGAGCGGTTTGATCCGCGCCGGCACCGCATCGAGCTTGGCCGGGCGCCACTGCTGCGGTTTGTGATTGCGCGCGAGCCCGGCAGCGCGCGCTGGCTGCTGCTGGAGCTGCAGCATCATCTGATCGGGGATCACACCACGCTGGACGTGATGCATGCTGAGGTCCGGGCCGAGCTGGAGGGGCGCCAGCATGAGCTGCCGGCGCCGCAGCCGTTCCGCAATCTGGTGGCGCAGGTGCATCTACGCGGTGATGCCGAGGCGGACGAAGCGTTCTTCCGGGAGCTGCTGGCCGACATCGACGAGCCGACCACGCCGTTCGGCTTGAGCGAGGTGCGCGGCGACGGCGGCGGGGTTCGTGAGGCGCATCGGTTGTTGCCGCCGGCGCTCCATGCGCGGCTGCGGGAACAGGCGCGGCGGCTGGGCGTCAGTCTGGCAAGCCTGTGCCATCTGGCGTGGGGGCAGGTGGTGGCGCGCAGCAGCGGCCGCGAGCAGGTGGTGTTCGGCACGGTGCTGTTCGGCCGCCTGCAGGGCAACGCCGGCGCCGACCGCGCCATGGGGCTGTTCATCAACACCCTGCCGCTGCGGCTTGATCTTGATGGGACTGCGGTCGAGGCGAGCGTGCGAACCACGCATGCCCGGCTGGCCGAGCTGCTGGCACATGAGCATGCCTCGCTGGCGCTGGCGCAGCGCTGCAGTGCCATTGCGGCGCCGGCGCCGCTGTTCAGCGCGTTGTTGAACTACCGCCACAACACCGCGGCGGTCGCCACCGCAACCGATGACAGTCTGGTGGGCGTGGAATGGCTGGGCGGGGAGGAGCGCACCAATTATCCGCTGACCTTGTCAGTGGAGGATTTTGGCGAGGCGCTCGGGCTGACGGCGCAGGTGGCGGAGCCTATCTCGGCGGATCGGATCTGCGGCTACATGCAGCGGGCGCTCGAGCAGCTGGCAGAGGCGCTGGAGCGGGCGCCGGACACGCCGGTGCGGGAGCTGGACATCCTGCCAGCGGACGAGCGTACCTATCTGCTGGAGGAGCTGAACCGGACGGCGGCACCGTATCCTGCGGACAAGTGCATCCAGGAGCTGTTCGAGGCGCAGGTGCGCAAGGCGCCGGAGGCGGTGGCGCTGGTCTATCAGGACCAGCGCGTAAGCTATGGCGCGCTCAATGCGCACGCCAACCAGCTGGCGCATCATCTGATCGCCCTCGGGGTGAAGCCGGATCAGCCGGTGGCAATCTGCGTTGCGCGCAGTCCGCTGATGGTGGTGGGGCTTTTGGCGATCCTGAAGGCCGGCGGGGCGTATGTGCCGCTGGACCCGGCCTATCCGTCGGCGCGGTTGCGCCAGGTGCTGGAGGATGCGGCGCCGCGGCTGCTGCTGACCGATGCGGCGGGCCGCGCCGCCTTGGGCGATGTGGGCCTCGATGCGAGCGTGCTGGAGCTCGATGCGGCGGCACCGGCCTGGGCCAGCCTGCCGGAATCGGATCCGGATACGCGCGCGCTCGGCCTCACCTCCCGCCATCTCGCCTACGTGATCTACACCTCGGGATCCACCGGTACGCCCAAGGGCGTCATGGTCGAGCATGCTCAGATCGTTCGTTTGTTCGAGGCGACGCAGGAATGGTATGGGTTCACTGAACAGGACGTATGGTGCCTGTTCCATTCCTTCTCGTTCGACTTCTCGGTGTGGGAGTTGTGGGGCGCACTGCGTTATGGCGGTCGTTTGATTCTTGTGCCGAGCGACACCGCTCGCTCTGCTCCTGACTTCGATGATCTCATCTGCAAGTCCGGCGTTACAGTTCTGAATCAGACCCCTTCGGCTTTTAAAGCTCTTGTGGATCTGGAGCGTCAGCGCGGTGCTCGAAACCGCCTTCGCTACGTTATTTTGGGTGGAGAGGCTCTGGAGCCATCGATTCTGAAGCCGTGGTATGCAAGGCATTCAGATCGTGCACCACAATTGATCAACATGTACGGTATTACGGAAACGACCGTGCATGTCACCTATCGGTCTCTTGATCAGTCTGACACCACCGATTCGGGCAGTCAGATCGGAAGGCGCATTCCCGATCTTCGGATCTATCTGCTGGACGATCATGGGGAGCCGGTGCCGTTCGGGGCGGTGGGCGAGCTCTGCATTGGCGGTGCGGGGGTGGCGCGGGGCTACCTGAACCGCCCTGAGCTGACGGCGGAGCGGTTCATCGCCAGCCCCTTTGTGGACGGCGACCGGCTGTACCGGACCGGCGACCTGGCACGCTACCTGGCGGACGGCAATCTGGAGTTTTTGGGGCGCAACGACGAGCAGGTGAAGATCCGCGGCTTCCGGATCGAGCCGGGCGAGATCGCGGCGCGGCTCCTCGAGCATCCGGCGGTGGGTGATGCGGTGGTGGTGGCGCGCGAGGATGGCCGCGGCGAGCAGCGGCTCGTTGCGTATGTCGTCGCCCCCGAAGCTGAGGAATCTGATCTTGCCGGGGGTTTGCGCGCACACTTGAGTGCGCGGCTGCCGGACTACATGGTGCCGTCTGCGTTCGTGCGGCTGGCGGGGCTGCCGCTGACGGTGAACGGCAAGGTCGATCGGAACGCGCTGCCGGCCCCGGGCGAGGAGGCGTATGCGCATCGCGCCTACGCGCCGCCGCAGGGCGAGATCGAGACGGCGCTGGCAACAATCTGGGCCGAGCTTCTCGGTGTGGAGCGCATCGGGCGCCACGATCACTTCTTCGAACTGGGCGGCCACTCGCTGTTGGCAGTACAGATGTCGAGCCGGCTGTCACAAGCGGTTGGGGTCGAACTGCCGCTGATGACGGTGTTCGCAAAACCGATACTGGCTGCCCTCGCTCGCGAAATTTCTATTACTTTGCTCGAACGAGCATTTGAGCGTGACGAGCTTCAGAAGCTGCTCTCGCTGGGTGCGTAGAAATGACAGATATTGTTAGGGTCAGTTTGGAAAATCTGGATGTAGAAGGCTTGAGCAAGCTTCTAGTCCTCGCCAAGGAGAGAAACCAGAGTAGCAGCCGAAAAGCTACGTTGATACGAAAGGTCGGGCGCGAAACCGCGCTAGCACCATCGTTTGCGCAGCAGCGGCTGTGGTTTTTGGCGCAGCTGGATCAGGGCAGCACGCAGTATCACATTCGGCTGGCGTGGCGGCTGAAGGGTGGGCTCGACCGCAGCGCCTGGCAACGCAGCCTGGACCGTTTGTTTGCGCGGCATGAGGCGCTGCGCAGCGTCTTTGTCACCTCGGAGGGCAAGCTCCGGGTTGAGCTTCTGCCGGAGGAGGCGGGGCTGCCGGTCGTGGAGCACGATCTGCGGGGCAGGCTGGATGCGGACGCCGCGCTGTCGCAGCTGTGCCAGCAGGAGGCGCGCGCGCCGTTTGATCTGGCGCGGGGCCCGCTGATCCGCGGCCGGCTGATCCGGCTGTCGGACGAGGCACACGTGTTGCTGCTGACCCAGCACCACATCGTCTCGGACGGCTGGTCGCTGGGCGTGTTGGTGGGCGAGCTCACTCAGCTGTACCGGGCATTCGCGGCTGGGCAGGACGATCCGCTGCCGCCGCTTGCGATCCAGTATCCGGACTATGCTGCCTGGCAACGGCAGTGGCTGTCGGGGGAACGGCTGCAGCGCCAGGCGCAGTATTGGCGCAGCAATCTGTCCGGCGCGCCGGCCCGTCTGGCGCTGCCGACGGACCGGCCGCGGCCGGCGCAACAGTCGTTTGCCGGGGCGACGGTCCCGATCATCATTGATGCGGATCTGACGCGGGGGCTGAAGCGGCTGAGCCGGCAGCATGGCACGACATTGTTCATGACCGTGCTGGCGGGGTGGGCTGCGGTGCTGTCGCGTCTGTCGGGACAGGACGATCTTGTGATCGGGGTGCCGAGTGCCAATCGGGGGCACCGCGAGATCGAAGAGCTGATCGGCTTCTTCGTCAACACCCTGGCGCTCCGGCTGGACCTGTCGGGCGAGCCGAGCGTGTCGGAGCTGTTGGAGCGGACGCGGCGCACGGCGTTGGGAGCGCAGGAGCACCAGGAGCTGCCGTTCGAGCAGGTGGTGGAGATCGTGCAGCCGCCGCGGGCTCTTGATCATACGCCGTTGTTCCAGGTGATGCTGGCCTGGGAGAACAATGCGGTTGGGTCATTGGACCTGCCGGGGCTGAGTGTGGAAGCTGCCGGGGAAGAGATTGATCAGGTCAAGTTCGATCTGGAGCTGAGCCTTGGCGAGCAGGGTGAGGAGATCGCCGGAACGCTGGCTTATGCCACCGCGCTGTTTGATCAGACGACGATCGAGCGGCAGCGGGATTATCTGCTGGCGCTGCTGCGGGCGATGGCTGCCGATGCGCAGCAAGAGGTCGGGCGGATTGAGCTGCTGTCGGCCGCCGAGCGCACCTATCTGCTGGAGGAGCTGAACCGGACGGCGGCACCGTACCCTGCGGAGCGGTGCATCCACGAACTGTTCGAGGCGCAGGTGCACAAGGCGCCGGATGCAGTGGCGGTGGTCTGCGATGATGAGCGGCTGAGCTATGGCGAGCTCAACGCGAAGGCCAACTGCCTGGCGCATCACCTGATCGCTCTCGGCGTCAAACCTGGGGATCGCATTGCCACCGTGCTGGACCGCTCGGCCGCTCTTGTGGTGGCACAGCTGGCGATTCTGAAGGCCGGCGGCGTGTATGTACCGATTGATCGCGCCCTTCCGGTGGCGCGACAAGAATTGTTGATGGCCGATTGTGCTGCACGCTTGGTGCTTTGCGCTGATGATCTGGTTGAGGCGAGGATACCTGTTCGTGCTATTGAGCCGCTCATAGCTGGCACGGAATGTAGTTCCGATCCTGGGCTGGCGTTGAGCGCTGAAACCGCCGCTTACGTCATGTACACCTCCGGCTCAACTGGCCTTCCCAAAGGAGTTGTTGTTCCTCATCGTGCCGTCAACCGGCTCGTGATCAACAGTGGGTATGTGAAGATCGATGCAGGAGATCGGGTGGCATGGGCTGGCAATCCCTCCTTCGACGCAAGCACATTCGAGGTATGGGCACCGCTGCTTAACGGTGGTTGCATTGTTGCCATGCATGCGGCCACCGTCAGGGATACTGCTAATGTTGCCCGGGCGCTTGAACAGCATCGGGTGACGTCACTGTTTCTGACAACAGCATTATTCAACCAATATACATCCTCGATTGCTCCGACTTTGGCGCAACTGAAGCACCTCCTCTGTGGGGGTGAGCGCAGTGATCTTGCCTCGTTTCTGAGATTGCTGAAAGAAAAGGGGCCCGTACGTCTTATTCACTGCTACGGCCCGACTGAGACGACCACCTTCGCAACGTTCTGGACTTGCCCGGCTGATTTCAAGGGGTCGGTGGTCCCAATCGGGCGCCCAATTGCCAACACGCGGGTGTACCTGCTGGATGGCCATGGCGCGCCGGTGCCGTTCGGGGCGGTGGGCGAGCTTTACATCGGCGGGGCGGGGGTGGCGCGGGGCTACCTGAACCGCCCTGAGCTGACGGCGGAGCGGTTCATCGCCAGCCCCTTTGTGGACGGCGACCGGCTGTACCGGACCGGCGACCTGGCACGCTACCTGGCGGGCGGCAATCTGGAGTTTTTGGGGCGCAACGACGACCAGGTGAAGATCCGCGGCTATCCGCATCGAGCCGGGCGAGATCGTCGCGCGGCTTTGCGAGCACGCCTGGGTGCGCGAGGCGGTGGTGGTGGCGCGCCAGAGCGGCGGCGGTGACAAGCATCTTATCGCCTATGTGGTCTGCGCGCCCGAGGCCGGCTCGGGCGAGGGCGAGGGAGGCGGGCTTGCGGGCGCCTTGCGCGCGCACTTAAGTGCGCGGCTGCCGGACTACATGGTGCCGAGCGCGTTCGTGCAGCTGGCGGGGCTGCCGCTGACGGTGAACGGCAAGCTCGATCGGAACGCGCTGCCGGCGCCGGCCGATCAGGCCTATGCGCTGGCGGCCTATGAATCGCCGCAGGGCGAGATCGAGACGGCGCTGGCAACGATCTGGGCCGAGCTTCTCGGTGTGGAGCGCATCGGGCGCCACGATCACTTCTTCGAACTGGGCGGCCACTCGCTGTTGGCAGTACAGATGTCGAGCCGGCTGTCGCAGGCGCAGGGTGTCGAGCTGCCGCTGCGGACGCTGTTTGCAAGACCGGTGCTGGCCGATCTGGCGGCAAGCATCGTCGAGCTGTTGAGCCGCTGCGGTCCGCAAGAGCTGCCGGCGATTGTGGCCGTGTCACGTCACGAGCCGCTTGTGCTGTCATTTGCGCAGCAGCGGCTGTGGTTTTTGGCGCAGCTGGATCAGGGCAGCACGCACTATCACGTGCCGCTGGCGTGGCGGCTGAAGGGTGGGCTCGACCGCAGCGCCTGGCAACGCAGCCTGGACCGTTTGTTTGCGCGGCATGAGGCGCTGCGCAGCGTCTTTGTCACCTCGGAAGGCAAGCTCCGGGTTGAGCTTCTGCCGGAGGAGGCGGGGCTGCCGGTCGTGGAGCACGATCTGCGGGGCAGGCTGGATGCGGACGCCGCGCTGTCGCAGCTGTGCCAGCAGGAGGCGCGCACGCCGTTTGATCTGGCGCGGGGCCCGCTGATCCGCGGCCGGCTGATCCGGCTGTCGGACGAGGCACACGTGTTGCTGCTGACCCAGCACCACATCGTCTCGGACGGCTGGTCGCTGGGCGTGTTGGTGGGCGAGCTCACTCAGCTGTACCGGGCATTCGCGGCTGGGCAGGACGATCCGCTGCCGCCGCTTGCGATCCAGTATCCGGACTATGCTGCCTGGCAACGGCAGTGGCTGTCGGGGGAACGGCTGCAGCGCCAGGCGCAGTATTGGCGCAGCAATCTGTCCGGCGCGCCGGCCCGTCTGGCGCTGCCGACGGACCGGCCGCGGCCGGCGCAACAGTCGTTTGCCGGGGCGACGGTCCCGATCATCATTGATGCGGATCTGACGCGGGGGCTGAAGCGGCTGAGCCGGCAGCATGGCACGACATTGTTCATGACCGTGCTGGCGGGGTGGGCTGCGGTGCTGTCGCGTCTGTCGGGACAGGACGATCTTGTGATCGGGGTGCCGAGTGCCAATCGGGGGCACCGCGAGATCGAAGAGCTGATCGGCTTCTTCGTCAACACCCTGGCGCTCCGGCTGGACCTGTCGGGCGAGCCGAGCGTGTCGGAGCTGTTGGAGCGGACGCGGCGCACGGCGTTGGGAGCGCAGGAGCACCAGGAGCTGCCGTTCGAGCAGGTGGTGGAGATCGTGCAGCCGCCGCGGGCTCTTGATCATACGCCGTTGTTCCAGGTGATGCTGGCCTGGGAGAACAATGCGGTTGGGTCATTGGACCTGCCGGGGCTGAGTGTGGAAGCTGCCGGGGAAGAGATTGATCAGGTCAAGTTCGATCTGGAGCTGAGCCTTGGCGAGCAGGGTGAGGAGATCGCCGGAACGCTGGCTTATGCCACCGCGCTGTTTGATCAGACGACGATCGAGCGGCAGCGGGATTATCTGCTGGCGCTGCTGCGGGCGATGGCTGCCGATGCGCAGCAAGAGGTCGGGCGGATTGAGCTGCTGTCGGCCGCCGAGCGCACCTATCTGCTGGAGGAGCTGAACCGGACGGCGGCACCGTATCCTGCGGACAAGTGCATCCAGGAGCTGTTCGAGGCGCAGGTGCGCAAGGCGCCGGAGGCGGTGGCGCTGGTCTATCAGGACCAGCGCGTAAGCTATGGCGCGCTCAATGCGCACGCCAACCAGCTGGCGCATCATCTGATCGCCCTCGGGGTGAAGCCGGATCAGCCGGTGGCAATCTGCGTTGCGCGCAGTCCGCTGATGGTGGTGGGGCTTTTGGCGATCCTGAAGGCCGGCGGGGCGTATGTGCCGCTGGACCCGGCCTATCCGTCGGCGCGGTTGCGCCAGGTGCTGGAGGATGCGGCGCCGCGGCTGCTGCTGACCGATGCGGCGGGCCGCGCCGCCTTGGGCGATGTGGGCCTCGATGCGAGCGTGCTGGAGCTCGATGCGGCGGCACCGGCCTGGGCCAGCCTGCCGGAATCGGATCCGGACCCGCGCGCGCTCGGCCTCACCTCCCGCCATCTCGCCTACGTGATCTACACCTCGGGATCCACCGGTACGCCCAAGGGCGTCATGGTCGAGCATCGGAGCTTGGTCAATTATCTCTCCTGGGCCCGCGATGCGTACGCTCCCAGATCATCCTCCGTGATTTCCTCGCCTCTGGTCTTCGATGCGACAATCAACAGCCTGTTTGCGCCTCTGATCTGTGGTGGCCATGCATTCCTTATAAAGGAGAGAGATGAGGTCGAAGGACTCAAAGAGACGGTCCGCTCGGACTGCGGGATCGTCAATATTACCCCGAGCCATCTGAATGCTCTTGGGCAACAGATGCTAGCGGACTCGGCGCCGAGCCGCGTTGGATTGCTTATCATCGGCGGTGAAGCGCTGTCGCATTCGACAGTGGAGTTGTGGCGCAGGATCCAGCCCACGGTGAGAATGGTGAACGAGTACGGCCCAACTGAAGCAGTTGTCGGTTGTATCTTCTATGACATTCCGAGAGAGCCATCTCTACCCAGCAACATCCCGATTGGCCGTCCGATTGCGAACACGCGTGTGTATCTGCTGGATGGTCATGGGGAGCCGGTGCCGTTCGGGGCGGTGGGCGAGCTCTGCATTGGCGGTGCGGGGGTGGCGCGGGGCTACCTGAACCGCCCTGAGCTGACGGCGGAGCGGTTCATCGCCAGCCCCTTTGTGGACGGCGACCGGCTGTACCGGACCGGCGACCTGGCACGCTACCTGGCGGACGGCAATCTGGAGTTTTTGGGGCGCAACGACGAGCAGGTGAAGATCCGCGGCTTCCGGATCGAGCCGGGCGAGATCGCGGCGCGGCTCCTCGAGCATCCGGCGGTGGGTGATGCGGTGGTGGTGGCGCGCGAGGATGGCCGCGGCGAGCAGCGGCTCGTTGCGTATGTCGTCGCCCCCGAAGCTGAGGAATCTGATCTTGCCGGGGGTTTGCGCGCACACTTGAGTGCGCGGCTGCCGGACTACATGGTGCCGTCTGCGTTCGTGCGGCTGGCGGGGCTGCCGCTGACGGTGAACGGCAAGGTCGATCGGAACGCGCTGCCGGCCCCGGGCGAGGAGGCGTATGCGCATCGCGCCTACGCGCCGCCGCAGGGCGAGATCGAGACGGCACTGGCAACGATCTGGGCCGAGCTTCTCGGTGTGGAGCGCATCGGGCGCCACGATCACTTCTTCGAACTGGGCGGCCACTCGCTGTTGGCGGTACAGTTGATGGAGCTTCTGCGGCGGCGGTCGCTGGGCATCGAAGTGCGCACCCTGTTCGCCCAGCCGGTGCTGGCGGATCTGGCCGCAAGCCTCGGCCACCATCAGGAGGTGGCGGTCCCGGCCAACCTGATCACCGAACGGAGTGCGGCGATCACGCCACAGATGCTGCCGCTGATCGAGCTGGCACAGGACGAGATCGACCGGATCATCGCCACGGTGCCCGGCGGGGTTGGCAACATCCAGGACATTTACGGCCTGTCGCCGCTGCAGGACGGCATCCTGTTCCATCATCTGCTGGCGGCAAAGGGCGATCCATACCTGCTGGTATCGCAGATGGCGTTTGCCGAGCGTGGGCTGCTCGAGCGCTATCTTGCCGCGGTCCAGCGGGTGGTGGATCGGCATGACATCCTGCGCACCTCGTTTGTCTGGGAGGGGCTGTCGCAGCCGGCCCAGGTGGTGTGGCGGAAGGCGCAACTGGAGGTGACCGAGGTCGAGCTGGATGGCGCTCATGGTGCTGGCGCCGAGCAGCTGAGGGAGCGGTTTGATCCGCGCCGGCACCGCATCGAGCTTGGCCGGGCGCCACTGCTGCGGTTTGTGATTGCGCGCGAGCCCGGCAGCGCGCGCTGGCTGCTGCTGGAGCTGCAGCATCATCTGATCGGGGATCACACCACGCTGGACGTGATGCATGCTGAGGTCCGGGCCGAGCTGGAGGGGCGCCAGCATGAGCTGCCGGCGCCGCAGCCGTTCCGCAATCTGGTGGCGCAGGTGCATCTACGCGGTGATGCCGAGGCGGACGAAGCGTTCTTCCGGGAGCTGCTGGCCGACATCGACGAGCCGACCACGCCGTTCGGCTTGAGCGAGGTGCGCGGCGACGGCGGCGGGGTTCGTGAGGCGCATCGGTTGTTGCCGCCGGCGCTCCATGCGCGGCTGCGGGAACAGGCGCGGCGGCTGGGCGTCAGTCTGGCAAGCCTGTGCCATCTGGCGTGGGGGCAGGTGGTGGCGCGCAGCAGCGGCCGCGAGCAGGTGGTGTTCGGCACGGTGCTGTTCGGCCGCCTGCAGGGCAACGCCGGCGCCGACCGCGCCATGGGGCTGTTCATCAACACCCTGCCGCTGCGGCTTGATCTTGATGGGACTGCGGTCGAGGCGAGCGTGCGAACCACGCATGCCCGGCTGGCCGAGCTGCTGGCACATGAGCATGCCTCGCTGGCGCTGGCGCAGCGCTGCAGTGCCATTGCGGCGCCGGCGCCGCTGTTCAGCGCGTTGTTGAACTACCGCCACAACACCGCGGCGGTCGCCACCGCAACCGATGACAGTCTGGTGGGCGTGGAATGGCTGGGCGGGGAGGAGCGCACCAATTATCCGCTGACCTTGTCAGTGGAGGATTTTGGCGAGGCGCTCGGGCTGACGGCGCAGGTGGCGGAGCCTATCTCGGCGGATCGGATCTGCGGCTACATGCAGCGGGCGCTCGAGCAGCTGGCAGAGGCGCTGGAGCGGGCGCCGGACACGCCGGTGCGGGAGCTGGACATCCTGCCAGCGGACGAGCGTACCTATCTGCTGGAGGAGCTGAACCGGACGGCGGCACCGTATCCTGCGGACAAGTGCATCCAGGAGCTGTTCGAGGCGCAGGTGCGCAAGGCGCCGGAGGCGGTGGCGCTGGTCTATCAGGACCAGCGCGTAAGCTATGGCGCGCTCAATGCGCACGCCAACCAGCTGGCGCATCATCTGATCGCCCTCGGGGTGAAGCCGGATCAGCCGGTGGCAATCTGCGTTGCGCGCAGTCCGCTGATGGTGGTGGGGCTTTTGGCGATCCTGAAGGCCGGCGGGGCGTATGTGCCGCTGGACCCGGCCTATCCGTCGGCGCGGTTGCGCCAGGTGCTGGAGGATGCGGCGCCGCGGCTGCTGCTGACCGATGCGGCGGGCCGCGCCGCCTTGGGCGATGTGGGCCTCGATGCGAGCGTGCTGGAGCTCGATGCGGCGGCACCGGCCTGGGCCAGCCTGCCGGAATCGGATCCGGATACGCGCGCGCTCGGCCTCACCTCCCGCCATCTCGCCTACGTGATCTACACCTCGGGATCCACCGGTACGCCCAAGGGCGTCATGGTCGAGCATGCTCAGATCGTTCGTTTGTTCGAGGCGACGCAGGAATGGTATGGGTTCACTGAACAGGACGTATGGTGCCTGTTCCATTCCTTCTCGTTCGACTTCTCGGTGTGGGAGTTGTGGGGCGCACTGCGTTATGGCGGTCGTTTGATTCTTGTGCCGAGCGACACCGCTCGCTCTGCTCCTGACTTCGATGATCTCATCTGCAAGTCCGGCGTTACAGTTCTGAATCAGACCCCTTCGGCTTTTAAAGCTCTTGTGGATCTGGAGCGTCAGCGCGGTGCTCGAAACCGCCTTCGCTACGTTATTTTGGGTGGAGAGGCTCTGGAGCCATCGATTCTGAAGCCGTGGTATGCAAGGCATTCAGATCGTGCACCACAATTGATCAACATGTACGGTATTACGGAAACGACCGTGCATGTCACCTATCGGTCTCTTGATCAGTCTGACACCACCGATTCGGGCAGTCAGATCGGAAGGCGCATTCCCGATCTTCGGATCTATCTGCTGGACGATCATGGGGAGCCGGTGCCGTTCGGGGCGGTGGGCGAGCTCTGCATTGGCGGTGCGGGGGTGGCGCGGGGCTACCTGAACCGCCCTGAGCTGACGGCGGAGCGGTTCATCGCCAGCCCCTTTGTGGACGGCGACCGGCTGTACCGGACCGGCGACCTGGCACGCTACCTGGCGGACGGCAATCTGGAGTTTTTGGGGCGCAACGACGAGCAGGTGAAGATCCGCGGCTTCCGGATCGAGCCGGGCGAGATCGCGGCGCGGCTCCTCGAGCATCCGGCGGTGGGTGATGCGGTGGTGGTGGCGCGCGAGGATGGCCGCGGCGAGCAGCGGCTCGTTGCGTATGTCGTCGCCCCCGAAGCTGAGGAATCTGATCTTGCCGGGGGTTTGCGCGCACACTTGAGTGCGCGGCTGCCGGACTACATGGTGCCGTCTGCGTTCGTGCGGCTGGCGGGGCTGCCGCTGACGGTGAACGGCAAGGTCGATCGGAACGCGCTGCCGGCCCCGGGCGAGGAGGCGTATGCGCATCGCGCCTACGCGCCGCCGCAGGGCGAGATCGAGACGGCGCTGGCAACAATCTGGGCCGAGCTTCTCGGTGTGGAGCGCATCGGGCGCCACGATCACTTCTTCGAACTGGGCGGCCACTCGCTGTTGGCAGTACAGATGTCGAGCCGGCTGTCGCAGGCGCAGGGTGTCGAGCTGCCGCTGCGGACGCTGTTTGCAAGACCGGTGCTGGCCGATCTGGCGGCAAGCATCGTCGAGCTGTTGAGCCGCTGCGGTCCGCAAGAGCTGCCGGCGATTGTGGCCGTGTCACGTCACGAGCCGCTTGTGCTGTCATTTGCGCAGCAGCGGCTGTGGTTTTTGGCGCAGCTGGATCAGGGCAGCACGCACTATCACGTGCCGCTGGCGTGGCGGCTGAAGGGTGGGCTCGACCGCAGCGCCTGGCAACGCAGCCTGGACCGTTTGTTTGCGCGGCATGAGGCGCTGCGCAGCGTCTTTGTCACCTCGGAGGGCAAGCTCCGGGTTGAGCTTCTGCCGGAGGAGGCGGGGCTGCCGGTCGTGGAGCACGATCTGCGGGGCAGGCTGGATGCGGACGCCGCGCTGTCGCAGCTGTGCCAGCAGGAGGCGCGCACGCCGTTTGATCTGGCGCGGGGCCCGCTGATCCGCGGCCGGCTGATCCGGCTGTCGGACGAGGCACACGTGTTGCTGCTGACCCAGCACCACATCGTCTCGGACGGCTGGTCGCTGGGCGTGTTGGTGGGCGAGCTCACTCAGCTGTACCGGGCATTCGCGGCTGGGCAGGACGATCCGCTGCCGCCGCTTGCGATCCAGTATCCGGACTATGCTGCCTGGCAACGGCAGTGGCTGTCGGGGGAACGGCTGCAGCGCCAGGCGCAGTATTGGCGCAGCAATCTGTCCGGCGCGCCGGCCCGTCTGGCGCTGCCGACGGACCGGCCGCGGCCGGCGCAACAGTCGTTTGCCGGGGCGACGGTCCCGATCATCATTGATGCGGATCTGACGCGGGGGCTGAAGCGGCTGAGCCGGCAGCATGGCACGACATTGTTCATGACCGTGCTGGCGGGGTGGGCTGCGGTGCTGTCGCGTCTGTCGGGACAGGACGATCTTGTGATCGGGGTGCCGAGTGCCAATCGGGGGCACCGCGAGATCGAAGAGCTGATCGGCTTCTTCGTCAACACCCTGGCGCTCCGGCTGGACCTGTCGGGCGAGCCGAGCGTGTCGGAGCTGTTGGAGCGGACGCGGCGCACGGCGTTGGGAGCGCAGGAGCACCAGGAGCTGCCGTTCGAGCAGGTGGTGGAGATCGTGCAGCCGCCGCGGGCTCTTGATCATACGCCGTTGTTCCAGGTGATGCTGGCCTGGGAGAACAATGCGGTTGGGTCATTGGACCTGCCGGGGCTGAGTGTGGAAGCTGCCGGGGAAGAGATTGATCAGGTCAAGTTCGATCTGGAGCTGAGCCTTGGCGAGCAGGGTGAGGAGATCGCCGGAACGCTGGCTTATGCCACCGCGCTGTTTGATCAGACGACGATCGAGCGGCAGCGGGATTATCTGCTGGCGCTGCTGCGGGCGATGGCTGCCGATGCGCAGCAAGAGGTCGGGCGGATTGAGCTGCTGTCGGCCGCCGAGCGCACCTATCTGCTGGAGGAGCTGAACCGGACGGCGGCACCGTATCCTGCGGACAAGTGCATCCAGGAGCTGTTCGAGGCGCAGGTGCGCAAGGCGCCGGAGGCGGTGGCGCTGGTCTATCAGGACCAGCGCGTAAGCTATGGCGCGCTCAATGCGCACGCCAACCAGCTGGCGCATCATCTGATCGCCCTCGGGGTGAAGCCGGATCAGCCGGTGGCAATCTGCGTTGCGCGCAGTCCGCTGATGGTGGTGGGGCTTTTGGCGATCCTGAAGGCCGGCGGGGCGTATGTGCCGCTGGACCCGGCCTATCCGTCGGCGCGGTTGCGCCAGGTGCTGGAGGATGCGGCGCCGCGGCTGCTGCTGACCGATGCGGCGGGCCGCGCCGCCTTGGGCGATGTGGGCCTCGATGCGAGCGTGCTGGAGCTCGATGCGGCGGCACCGGCCTGGGCCAGCCTGCCGGAATCGGATCCGGACCCGCGCGCGCTCGGCCTCACCTCCCGCCATCTCGCCTACGTGATCTACACCTCGGGATCCACCGGTACGCCCAAGGGCGTCATGGTCGAGCATCGGAGCTTGGTCAATTATCTCTCCTGGGCCCGCGATGCGTACGCTCCCAGATCATCCTCCGTGATTTCCTCGCCTCTGGTCTTCGATGCGACAATCAACAGCCTGTTTGCGCCTCTGATCTGTGGTGGCCATGCATTCCTTATAAAGGAGAGAGATGAGGTCGAAGGACTCAAAGAGACGGTCCGCTCGGACTGCGGGATCGTCAATATTACCCCGAGCCATCTGAATGCTCTTGGGCAACAGATGCTAGCGGACTCGGCGCCGAGCCGCGTTGGATTGCTTATCATCGGCGGTGAAGCGCTGTCGCATTCGACAGTGGAGTTGTGGCGCAGGATCCAGCCCACGGTGAGAATGGTGAACGAGTACGGCCCAACTGAAGCAGTTGTCGGTTGTATCTTCTATGACATTCCGAGAGAGCCATCTCTACCCAGCAACATCCCGATTGGCCGTCCGATTGCGAACACGCGTGTG
This sequence comes from Bradyrhizobium septentrionale, assembly GCF_011516645.4. Lineage (NCBI taxonomy): Bacteria > Pseudomonadati > Pseudomonadota > Alphaproteobacteria > Hyphomicrobiales > Nitrobacteraceae > Bradyrhizobium > Bradyrhizobium septentrionale. The sequence goes on from NZ_CP088284.1 coordinate 69,590, forward strand.
TATCTGCTGGATGGTCATGGGGAGCCGGTGCCGTTCGGGGCGGTGGGCGAGCTCTGCATTGGCGGTGCGGGGGTGGCGCGGGGCTACCTGAACCGCCCTGAGCTGACGGCGGAGCGGTTCATCGCCAGCCCCTTTGTGGACGGCGACCGGCTGTACCGGACCGGCGACCTGGCACGCTACCTGGCGGGCGGCAATCTGGAGTTTTTGGGGCGCAACGACGAGCAGGTGAAGATCCGCGGCTTCCGGATCGAGCCGGGCGAGATCGCGGCGCGGCTCCTCGAGCATCCGGCGGTGGGTGATGCGGTGGTGGTGGCGCGCGAGGATGGCCGCGGCGAGCAGCGGCTCGTTGCGTATGTCGTCGCCCCCGAAGCTGAGGAATCTGATCTTGCCGGGGGTTTGCGCGCACACTTGAGTGCGCGGCTGCCGGACTACATGGTGCCGTCTGCGTTCGTGCGGCTGGCGGGGCTGCCGCTGACGGTGAACGGCAAGGTCGATCGGAACGCGCTGCCGGCCCCGGGCGAGGAGGCGTATGCGCATCGCGCCTACGCGCCGCCGCAGGGCGAGATCGAGACGGCGCTGGCAACGATCTGGGCCGAGCTTCTCGGTGTGGAGCGCATCGGGCGCCACGATCACTTCTTCGAACTGGGCGGCCACTCGCTGTTGGCGGTACAGTTGATGGAGCTTCTGCGGCGGCGGTCGCTGGGCATCGAAGTGCGCACCCTGTTCGCCCAGCCGGTGCTGGCGGATCTGGCCGCAAGCCTCGGCCACCATCAGGAGGTGGCGGTCCCGGCCAACCTGATCACCGAACGGAGTGCGGCGATCACGCCACAGATGCTGCCGCTGATCGAGCTGGCACAGGACGAGATCGACCGGATCATCGCCACGGTGCCCGGCGGGGTTGGCAACATCCAGGACATTTACGGCCTGTCGCCGCTGCAGGACGGCATCCTGTTCCATCATCTGCTGGCGGCAAAGGGCGATCCATACCTGCTGGTATCGCAGATGGCGTTTGCCGAGCGTGGGCTGCTCGAGCGCTATCTTGCCGCGGTCCAGCGGGTGGTGGATCGGCATGACATCCTGCGCACCTCGTTTGTCTGGGAGGGGCTGTCGCAGCCGGCCCAGGTGGTGTGGCGGAAGGCGCAACTGGAGGTGACCGAGGTCGAGCTGGATGGCGCTCATGGTGCTGGCGCCGAGCAGCTGAGGGAGCGGTTTGATCCGCGCCGGCACCGCATCGAGCTTGGCCGGGCGCCACTGCTGCGGTTTGTGATTGCGCGCGAGCCCGGCAGCGCGCGCTGGCTGCTGCTGGAGCTGCAGCATCATCTGATCGGGGATCACACCACGCTGGACGTGATGCATGCTGAGGTCCGGGCCGAGCTGGAGGGGCGCCAGCATGAGCTGCCGGCGCCGCAGCCGTTCCGCAATCTGGTGGCGCAGGTGCATCTACGCGGTGATGCCGAGGCGGACGAAGCGTTCTTCCGGGAGCTGCTGGCCGACATCGACGAGCCGACCACGCCGTTCGGCTTGAGCGAGGTGCGCGGCGACGGCGGCGGGGTTCGTGAGGCGCATCGGTTGTTGCCGCCGGCGCTCCATGCGCGGCTGCGGGAACAGGCGCGGCGGCTGGGCGTCAGTCTGGCAAGCCTGTGCCATCTGGCGTGGGGGCAGGTGGTGGCGCGCAGCAGCGGCCGCGAGCAGGTGGTGTTCGGCACGGTGCTGTTCGGCCGCCTGCAGGGCAACGCCGGCGCCGACCGCGCCATGGGGCTGTTCATCAACACCCTGCCGCTGCGGCTTGATCTTGATGGGACTGCGGTCGAGGCGAGCGTGCGAACCACGCATGCCCGGCTGGCCGAGCTGCTGGCACATGAGCATGCCTCGCTGGCGCTGGCGCAGCGCTGCAGTGCCATTGCGGCGCCGGCGCCGCTGTTCAGCGCGTTGTTGAACTACCGCCACAACACCGCGGCGGTCGCCACCGCAACCGATGACAGTCTGGTGGGCGTGGAATGGCTGGGCGGGGAGGAGCGCACCAATTATCCGCTGACCTTGTCAGTGGAGGATTTTGGCGAGGCGCTCGGGCTGACGGCGCAGGTGGCGGAGCCTATCTCGGCGGATCGGATCTGCGGCTACATGCAGCGGGCGCTCGAGCAGCTGGCAGAGGCGCTGGAGCGGGCGCCGGACACGCCGGTGCGGGAGCTGGACATCCTGCCAGCGGACGAGCGTACCTATCTGCTGGAGGAGCTGAACCGGACGGCGGCACCGTATCCTGCGGACAAGTGCATCCAGGAGCTGTTCGAGGCGCAGGTGCGCAAGGCGCCGGAGGCGGTGGCGCTGGTCTATCAGGACCAGCGCGTAAGCTATGGCGCGCTCAATGCGCACGCCAACCAGCTGGCGCATCATCTGATCGCCCTCGGGGTGAAGCCGGATCAGCCGGTGGCAATCTGCGTTGCGCGCAGTCCGCTGATGGTGGTGGGGCTTTTGGCGATCCTGAAGGCCGGCGGGGCGTATGTGCCGCTGGACCCGGCCTATCCGTCGGCGCGGTTGCGCCAGGTGCTGGAGGATGCGGCGCCGCGGCTGCTGCTGACCGATGCGGCGGGCCGCGCCGCCTTGGGCGATGTGGGCCTCGATGCGAGCGTGCTGGAGCTCGATGCGGCGGCACCGGCCTGGGCCAGCCTGCCGGAATCGGATCCGGATACGCGCGCGCTCGGCCTCACCTCCCGCCATCTCGCCTACGTGATCTACACCTCGGGATCCACCGGTACGCCCAAGGGCGTCATGGTCGAGCATCGGAGCACTGTCAACCTGCTGCATTGGAGCAGCGGCGTGTTTGCGGAATCAGAAATCAGCCGGACGCTGTTTGCCACCTCGATCAGCTTTGATCTGTCGATCTACGAGTGCTTCGTTCCACTCTCGCAAGGAACCAGGCTGCACCTTGTCGAGAATGCGCAAACGCAGTCGGATGTCTCCTTAATCAACACCGTCCCTTCGGCGATCGCCGCTCTGCTCGATCAGAAAGCAGTACCGGCTTCGACAAGCGTCATCAATTTGGCCGGCGAGCGGCTGAAGGCGGATCTCATCGCGAAGGCATTTGAGAGCAGTGGTGTCGAGAAGATCTGTAATCTGTACGGTCCTTCCGAGACAACGACCTACTCGACCTGGATTTGCATACGAAGGGGGGACGTTGTCGTTGAAACGATTGGCCGTCCGATTGCGAACACGCGTGTGTATCTGCTGGATGGTCATGGGGAGCCGGTGCCGTTCGGGGCGGTGGGCGAGCTCTGCATTGGCGGTGCGGGGGTGGCGCGGGGCTACCTGAACCGCCCTGAGCTGACGGCGGAGCGGTTCATCGCCAGCCCCTTTGTGGACGGCGACCGGCTGTACCGGACCGGCGACCTGGCACGCTACCTGGCGGACGGCAATCTGGAGTTTTTGGGGCGCAACGACGAGCAGGTGAAGATCCGCGGCTTCCGGATCGAGCCGGGCGAGATCGCGGCGCGGCTCCTCGAGCATCCGGCGGTGGGTGATGCGGTGGTGGTGGCGCGCGAGGATGGCCGCGGCGAGCAGCGGCTCGTTGCGTATGTCGTCGCCCCCGAAGCTGAGGAATCTGATCTTGCCGGGGGTTTGCGCGCACACTTGAGTGCGCGGCTGCCGGACTACATGGTGCCGTCTGCGTTCGTGCGGCTGGCGGGGCTGCCGCTGACGGTGAACGGCAAGGTCGATCGGAACGCGCTGCCGGCCCCGGGCGAGGAGGCGTATGCGCATCGCGCCTACGCGCCGCCGCAGGGCGAGATCGAGACGGCGCTGGCAACGATCTGGGCCGAGCTTCTCGGTGTGGAGCGCATCGGGCGCCACGATCACTTCTTCGAACTGGGCGGCCACTCGCTGTTGGCGGTACAGTTGATGGAGCTTCTGCGGCGGCGGTCGCTGGGCATCGAAGTGCGCACCCTGTTCGCCCAGCCGGTGCTGGCGGATCTGGCCGCAAGCCTCGGCCACCATCAGGAGGTGGCGGTCCCGGCCAACCTGATCACCGAACGGAGTGCGGCGATCACGCCACAGATGCTGCCGCTGATCGAGCTGGCACAGGACGAGATCGACCGGATCATCGCCACGGTGCCCGGCGGGGTTGGCAACATCCAGGACATTTACGGCCTGTCGCCGCTGCAGGACGGCATCCTGTTCCATCATCTGCTGGCGGCAAAGGGCGATCCATACCTGCTGGTATCGCAGATGGCGTTTGCCGAGCGTGGGCTGCTCGAGCGCTATCTTGCCGCGGTCCAGCGGGTGGTGGATCGGCATGACATCCTGCGCACCTCGTTTGTCTGGGAGGGGCTGTCGCAGCCGGCCCAGGTGGTGTGGCGGAAGGCGCAACTGGAGGTGACCGAGGTCGAGCTGGATGGCGCTCATGGTGCTGGCGCCGAGCAGCTGAGGGAGCGGTTTGATCCGCGCCGGCACCGCATCGAGCTTGGCCGGGCGCCACTGCTGCGGTTTGTGATTGCGCGCGAGCCCGGCAGCGCGCGCTGGCTGCTGCTGGAGCTGCAGCATCATCTGATCGGGGATCACACCACGCTGGACGTGATGCATGCTGAGGTCCGGGCCGAGCTGGAGGGGCGCCAGCATGAGCTGCCGGCGCCGCAGCCGTTCCGCAATCTGGTGGCGCAGGTGCATCTACGCGGTGATGCCGAGGCGGACGAAGCGTTCTTCCGGGAGCTGCTGGCCGACATCGACGAGCCGACCACGCCGTTCGGCTTGAGCGAGGTGCGCGGCGACGGCGGCGGGGTTCGTGAGGCGCATCGGTTGTTGCCGCCGGCGCTCCATGCGCGGCTGCGGGAACAGGCGCGGCGGCTGGGCGTCAGTCTGGCAAGCCTGTGCCATCTGGCGTGGGGGCAGGTGGTGGCGCGCAGCAGCGGCCGCGAGCAGGTGGTGTTCGGCACGGTGCTGTTCGGCCGCCTGCAGGGCAACGCCGGCGCCGACCGCGCCATGGGGCTGTTCATCAACACCCTGCCGCTGCGGCTTGATCTTGATGGGACTGCGGTCGAGGCGAGCGTGCGAACCACGCATGCCCGGCTGGCCGAGCTGCTGGCACATGAGCATGCCTCGCTGGCGCTGGCGCAGCGCTGCAGTGCCATTGCGGCGCCGGCGCCGCTGTTCAGCGCGTTGTTGAACTACCGCCACAACACCGCGGCGGTCGCCACCGCAACCGATGACAGTCTGGTGGGCGTGGAATGGCTGGGCGGGGAGGAGCGCACCAATTATCCGCTGACCTTGTCAGTGGAGGATTTTGGCGAGGCGCTCGGGCTGACGGCGCAGGTGGCGGAGCCTATCTCGGCGGATCGGATCTGCGGCTACATGCAGCGGGCGCTCGAGCAGCTGGCAGAGGCGCTGGAGCGGGCGCCGGACACGCCGGTGCGGGAGCTGGACATCCTGCCAGCGGACGAGCGTACCTATCTGCTGGAGGAGCTGAACCGGACGGCGGCACCGTATCCTGCGGACAAGTGCATCCAGGAGCTGTTCGAGGCGCAGGTGCGCAAGGCGCCGGAGGCGGTGGCGCTGGTCTATCAGGACCAGCGCGTAAGCTATGGCGCGCTCAATGCGCACGCCAACCAGCTGGCGCATCATCTGATCGCCCTCGGGGTGAAGCCGGATCAGCCGGTGGCAATCTGCGTTGCGCGCAGTCCGCTGATGGTGGTGGGGCTTTTGGCGATCCTGAAGGCCGGCGGGGCGTATGTGCCGCTGGACCCGGCCTATCCGTCGGCGCGGTTGCGCCAGGTGCTGGAGGATGCGGCGCCGCGGCTGCTGCTGACCGATGCGGCGGGCCGCGCCGCCTTGGGCGATGTGGGCCTCGATGCGAGCGTGCTGGAGCTCGATGCGGCGGCACCGGCCTGGGCCAGCCTGCCGGAATCGGATCCGGATACGCGCGCGCTCGGCCTCACCTCCCGCCATCTCGCCTACGTGATCTACACCTCGGGATCCACCGGTACGCCCAAGGGCGTCATGGTCGAGCATCGGAGCTTGGTCAATCTTATAATATGGCATGTGCAAACCTTTTGTCGCCAGCCAGAAACCTGCTGCGCGCTCACGGCTGGAGTAGCGTTCGATGCCAGCACCTGGGAGCTATGGTCTGCGTTATGTAACCGCAGCACGTTGCTGCTCCCGCCCAGAGCGTCAGCAGCAGATTCTCTTCTGCTCCAATGGTGGCGTGATCAGTCACCTGACATTGGCTTCTTGATCACCCCGCTCGCGACAATCGCATTGGAGTATAAGCTGGTAAACTCCAAGGTGGAGTACTTGCTTGTTGGCGGTGATCGTCTCCAGCGTGTTCCTGGATCGCTAGCACCGAACCTAAAACTGATAAACAACTATGGACCTACGGAAGCTACCGTAGTGGCGACCTCGGGACGGCTCTTCGCCGAAGACGTAGTGCCGCATATTGGCCGTCCGATTGCGAACACGCGTGTGTATCTGCTGGACGATCATGGGGAGCCGGTGCCGTTCGGGGCGGTGGGCGAGCTCTGCATTGGCGGTGCGGGGGTGGCGCGGGGCTACCTGAACCGCCCTGAGCTGACGGCGGAGCGGTTCATCGCCAGCCCCTTTGTGGACGGCGACCGGCTGTACCGGACCGGCGACCTGGCACGCTACCTGGCGGGCGGCAATCTGGAGTTTTTGGGGCGCAACGACGAGCAGGTGAAGATCCGCGGCTTCCGGATCGAGCCGGGCGAGATCGCGGCGCGGCTCCTCGAGCATCCGGCGGTGGGTGATGCGGTGGTGGTGGCGCGCGAGGATGGCCGCGGCGAGCAGCGGCTCGTTGCGTATGTCGTCGCCCCCGAAGCTGAGGAATCTGATCTTGCCGGGGGTTTGCGCGCACACTTGAGTGCGCGGCTGCCGGACTACATGGTGCCGTCTGCGTTCGTGCGGCTGGCGGGGCTGCCGCTGACGGTGAACGGCAAGGTCGATCGGAACGCGCTGCCGGCCCCGGGCGAGGAGGCGTATGCGCATCGCGCCTACGCGCCGCCGCAGGGCGAGATCGAGACGGCGCTGGCAACAATCTGGGCCGAGCTTCTCGGTGTGGAGCGCATCGGGCGCCACGATCACTTCTTCGAACTGGGCGGCCACTCGCTGTTGGCGGTACAGTTGATGGAGCTTCTGCGGCGGCGGTCGCTGGGCATCGAAGTGCGCACCCTGTTCGCCCAGCCGGTGCTGGCGGATCTGGCCGCAAGCCTCGGCCACCATCAGGAGGTGGCGGTCCCGGCCAACCTGATCACCGAACGGAGTGCGGCGATCACGCCACAGATGCTGCCGCTGATCGAGCTGGCACAGGACGAGATCGACCGGATCATCGCCACGGTGCCCGGCGGGGTTGGCAACATCCAGGACATTTACGGCCTGTCGCCGCTGCAGGACGGCATCCTGTTCCATCATCTGCTGGCGGCAAAGGGCGATCCATACCTGCTGGTATCGCAGATGGCGTTTGCCGAGCGTGGGCTGCTCGAGCGCTATCTTGCCGCGGTCCAGCGGGTGGTGGATCGGCATGACATCCTGCGCACCTCGTTTGTCTGGGAGGGGCTGTCGCAGCCGGCCCAGGTGGTGTGGCGGAAGGCGCAACTGGAGGTGACCGAGGTCGAGCTGGATGGCGCTCATGGTGCTGGCGCCGAGCAGCTGAGGGAGCGGTTTGATCCGCGCCGGCACCGCATCGAGCTTGGCCGGGCGCCACTGCTGCGGTTTGTGATTGCGCGCGAGCCCGGCAGCGCGCGCTGGCTGCTGCTGGAGCTGCAGCATCATCTGATCGGGGATCACACCACGCTGGACGTGATGCATGCTGAGGTCCGGGCCGAGCTGGAGGGGCGCCAGCATGAGCTGCCGGCGCCGCAGCCGTTCCGCAATCTGGTGGCGCAGGTGCATCTACGCGGTGATGCCGAGGCGGACGAAGCGTTCTTCCGGGAGCTGCTGGCCGACATCGACGAGCCGACCACGCCGTTCGGCTTGAGCGAGGTGCGCGGCGACGGCGGCGGGGTTCGTGAGGCGCATCGGTTGTTGCCGCCGGCGCTCCATGCGCGGCTGCGGGAACAGGCGCGGCGGCTGGGCGTCAGTCTGGCAAGCCTGTGCCATCTGGCGTGGGGGCAGGTGGTGGCGCGCAGCAGCGGCCGCGAGCAGGTGGTGTTCGGCACGGTGCTGTTCGGCCGCCTGCAGGGCAACGCCGGCGCCGACCGCGCCATGGGGCTGTTCATCAACACCCTGCCGCTGCGGCTTGATCTTGATGGGACTGCGGTCGAGGCGAGCGTGCGAACCACGCATGCCCGGCTGGCCGAGCTGCTGGCACATGAGCATGCCTCGCTGGCGCTGGCGCAGCGCTGCAGTGCCATTGCGGCGCCGGCGCCGCTGTTCAGCGCGTTGTTGAACTACCGCCACAACACCGCGGCGGTCGCCACCGCAACCGATGACAGTCTGGTGGGCGTGGAATGGCTGGGCGGGGAGGAGCGCACCAATTATCCGCTGACCTTGTCAGTGGAGGATTTTGGCGAGGCGCTCGGGCTGACGGCGCAGGTGGCGGAGCCTATCTCGGCGGATCGGATCTGCGGCTACATGCAGCGGGCGCTCGAGCAGCTGGCAGAGGCGCTGGAGCGGGCGCCGGACACGCCGGTGCGGGAGCTGGACATCCTGCCAGCGGACGAGCGTACCTATCTGCTGGAGGAGCTGAACCGGACGGCGGCACCGTATCCTGCGGACAAGTGCATCCAGGAGCTGTTCGAGGCGCAGGTGCGCAAGGCGCCGGAGGCGGTGGCGCTGGTCTATCAGGACCAGCGCGTAAGCTATGGCGCGCTCAATGCGCACGCCAACCAGCTGGCGCATCATCTGATCGCCCTCGGGGTGAAGCCGGATCAGCCGGTGGCAATCTGCGTTGCGCGCAGTCCGCTGATGGTGGTGGGGCTTTTGGCGATCCTGAAGGCCGGCGGGGCGTATGTGCCGCTGGACCCGGCCTATCCGTCGGCGCGGTTGCGCCAGGTGCTGGAGGATGCGGCGCCGCGGCTGCTGCTGACCGATGCGGCGGGCCGCGCCGCCTTGGGCGATGTGGGCCTCGATGCGAGCGTGCTGGAGCTCGATGCGGCGGCACCGGCCTGGGCCAGCCTGCCGGAATCGGATCCGGATACGCGCGCGCTCGGCCTCACCTCCCGCCATCTCGCCTACGTGATCTACACCTCGGGATCCACCGGTACGCCTAAAGGGGCCCAGAACGAGCATCGGGCTATCGTCAATCGCCTGATGTGGATGCAAAATGCCTATGGTCTCAACGCAACTGATGTCGTGTTGCAGAAGACGCCATTTAGCTTCGATGTCTCGGCCTGGGAGTTCTTCTGGACCTTGCTTGAAGGGGCAACCCTGGTGCTGGCGCCGCCCGGCGCGCACAGAGATCCCGACGCATTGGTCGACTTGATCATCAGCCAGCGCATCACGACGATTCACTTCGTGCCATCCATGCTGGTCAGTTTTATGGATGCGAAGAGTGTTGACCGCTGCAGGTCGCTGCGGCGTGTTTTATGCAGCGGCGAGGCGCTCCCTGCCGCCAGTGTGCATAGGGTTCGGCGCGTATTGCCCCGGACGGGCCTGCACAATCTCTACGGTCCGACGGAAGCTGCGATCGACGTGACAGCGTGGAGTTGTCCGGCTGAGTTTGATGAGGCCGTTGTCCCGATCGGCCGTCCGATCGCGAACACGCGGATCTATCTGCTGGACGATCATGGGGAGCCGGTGCCGTTCGGGGCGGTGGGCGAGCTCTGCATTGGCGGTGCGGGGGTGGCGCGGGGCTACCTGAACCGCCCTGAGCTGACGGCGGAGCGGTTCATCGCCAGCCCCTTTGTGGACGGCGACCGGCTGTACCGGACCGGCGACCTGGCACGCTACCTGGCGGACGGCAATCTGGAGTTTTTGGGGCGCAACGACGAGCAGGTGAAGATCCGCGGCTTCCGGATCGAGCCGGGCGAGATCGCGGCGCGGCTCCTCGAGCATCCGGCGGTGGGTGATGCGGTGGTGGTGGCGCGCGAGGATGGCCGCGGCGAGCAGCGGCTCGTTGCGTATGTCGTCGCCCCCGAAGCTGAGGAATCTGATCTTGCCGGGGGTTTGCGCGCACACTTGAGTGCGCGGCTGCCGGACTACATGGTGCCGTCTGCGTTCGTGCGGCTGGCGGGGCTGCCGCTGACGGTGAACGGCAAGGTCGATCGGAACGCGCTGCCGGCCCCGGGCGAGGAGGCGTATGCGCATCGCGCCTACGCGCCGCCGCAGGGCGAGATCGAGACGGCGCTGGCAACAATCTGGGCCGAGCTTCTCGGTGTGGAGCGCATCGGGCGCCACGATCACTTCTTCGAACTGGGCGGCCACTCGCTGTTGGCAGTACAGATGTCGAGCCGGCTGTCGCAGGCGCAGGGTGTCGAGCTGCCGCTGCGGACGCTGTTTGCAAGACCGGTGCTGGCCGATCTGGCGGCAAGCATCGTCGAGCTGTTGAGCCGCTGCGGTCCGCAAGAGCTGCCGGCGATTGTGGCCGTGTCACGTCACGAGCCGCTTGTGCTGTCATTTGCGCAGCAGCGGCTGTGGTTTTTGGCGCAGCTGGATCAGGGCAGCACGCACTATCACGTGCCGCTGGCGTGGCGGCTGAAGGGTGGGCTCGACCGCAGCGCCTGGCAACGCAGCCTGGACCGTTTGTTTGCGCGGCATGAGGCGCTGCGCAGCGTCTTTGTCACCTCGGAGGGCAAGCTCCGGGTTGAGCTTCTGCCGGAGGAGGCGGGGCTGCCGGTCGTGGAGCACGATCTGCGGGGCAGGCTGGATGCGGACGCCGCGCTGTCGCAGCTGTGCCAGCAGGAGGCGCGCACGCCGTTTGATCTGGCGCGGGGCCCGCTGATCCGCGGCCGGCTGATCCGGCTGTCGGACGAGGCGCACGTGTTGCTGCTGACCCAGCACCACATCGTCTCGGACGGCTGGTCGCTGGGCGTGTTGGTGGGCGAGCTCACTCAGCTGTACCGGGCATTCGCGGCTGGGCAGGACGATCCGCTGCCGCCGCTTGCGATCCAGTATCCGGACTATGCTGCCTGGCAACGGCAGTGGCTGTCGGGGGAACGGCTGCAGCGCCAGGCGCAGTATTGGCGCAGCAATCTGTCCGGCGCGCCGGCCCGTCTGGCGCTGCCGACGGACCGGCCGCGGCCGGCGCAACAGTCGTTTGCCGGGGCGACGGTCCCGATCATCATTGATGCGGATCTGACGCGGGGGCTGAAGCGGCTGAGCCGGCAGCATGGCACGACATTGTTCATGACCGTGCTGGCGGGGTGGGCTGCGGTGCTGTCGCGTCTGTCGGGACAGGACGATCTTGTGATCGGGGTGCCGAGTGCCAATCGGGGGCACCGCGAGATCGAAGAGCTGATCGGCTTCTTCGTCAACACCCTGGCGCTCCGGCTGGACCTGTCGGGCGAGCCGAGCGTGTCGGAGCTGTTGGAGCGGACGCGGCGCACGGCGTTGGGAGCGCAGGAGCACCAGGAGCTGCCGTTCGAGCAGGTGGTGGAGATCGTGCAGCCGCCGCGGGCTCTTGATCATACGCCGTTGTTCCAGGTGATGCTGGCCTGGGAGAACAATGCGGTTGGGTCATTGGACCTGCCGGGGCTGAGTGTGGAAGCTGCCGGGGAAGAGATTGATCAGGTCAAGTTCGATCTGGAGCTGAGCCTTGGCGAGCAGGGTGAGGAGATCGCCGGAACGCTGGCTTATGCCACCGCGCTGTTTGATCAGACGACGATCGAGCGGCAGCGGGATTATCTGCTGGCGCTGCTGCGGGCGATGGCTGCCGATGCGCAGCAAGAGGTCGGGCGGATTGAGCTGCTGTCGGCCGCCGAGCGCACCTATCTGCTGGAGGAGCTGAACCGGACGGCGGCACCGTATCCTGCGGACAAGTGCATCCAGGAGCTGTTCGAGGCGCAGGTGCGCAAGGCGCCGGAGGCGGTGGCGCTGGTCTATCAGGACCAGCGCGTAAGCTATGGCGCGCTCAATGCGCACGCCAACCAGCTGGCGCATCATCTGATCGCCCTCGGGGTGAAGCCGGATCAGCCGGTGGCAATCTGCGTTGCGCGCAGTCCGCTGATGGTGGTGGGGCTTTTGGCGATCCTGAAGGCCGGCGGGGCGTATGTGCCGCTGGACCCGGCCTATCCGTCGGCGCGGTTGCGCCAGGTGCTGGAGGATGCGGCGCCGCGGCTGCTGCTGACCGATGCGGCGGGCCGCGCCGCCTTGGGCGATGTGGGCCTCGATGCGAGCGTGCTGGAGCTCGATGCGGCGGCACCGGCCTGGGCCAGCCTGCCGGAATCGGATCCGGATACGCGCGCGCTCGGCCTCACCTCCCGCCATCTCGCCTACGTGATCTACACCTCGGGATCCACCGGTACGCCCAAGGGCGTCATGGTCGAGCATCGGAGCTTGGTCAATCTGGGGCTGGCTCAGATAACGCTTTTGGGCGTTTGTTCAAACAGCCGAATAGTGCAGTTTGCCTCCTTTGGTTTTGATGCGAGTGTTTGGGAAATTATAATGGCGTTTGGCTCGGGAGCCGCATTGCATTTGCCTGCGGATGAGCTCTGTCAAGCGAGCACCAAGCTATCGGATTATCTGCGAAGCGAAGCCATCACGCACGCGACGTTGCCCCCAGCCTTACTTCAGCAAAGCAAGCATGTGGAATATTTGGCGTCGCAAGCTCTCATTCTTGCCGGAGAGCTGCCGAAGGCTGAACTTATCCGATGCCTGCCTGCCGCATCCATTGTCAACGGCTATGGACCGACCGAAACGACGGTTTGTGCGACGACCTGGAGTTGTCCGGCTGAGTTTGATGAGGCCATTGTCCCGATCGGCCGTCCGATCGCGAACACGCGGATGTATCTGCTGGACGGTCATGGGGAGCCGGTGCCGTTCGGGGCGGTGGGCGAGCTCTGCATTGGCGGTGCGGGGGTGGCGCGGGGCTACCTGAACCGCCCTGAGCTGACGGCGGAGCGGTTCATCGCCAGCCCCTTTGTGGACGGCGACCGGCTGTACCGGACCGGCGACCTGGCACGCTACCTGGCGGACGGCAATCTGGAGTTTTTGGGGCGCAACGACGAGCAGGTGAAGATCCGCGGCTTCCGGATCGAGCCGGGCGAGATCGCGGCGCGGCTCCTCGAGCATCCGGCGGTGGGTGATGCGGTGGTGGTGGCGCGCGAGGATGGCCGCGGCGAGCAGCGGCTCGTTGCGTATGTCGTCGCCCCCGAAGCTGAGGAATCTGATCTTGCCGGGGGTTTGCGCGCACACTTGAGTGCGCGGCTGCCGGACTACATGGTGCCGTCTGCGTTCGTGCGGCTGGCGGGGCTGCCGCTGACGGTGAACGGCAAGGTCGATCGGAACGCGCTGCCGGCCCCGGGCGAGGAGGCGTATGCGCATCGCGCCTATGCGCCGCCGCAGGGCGAGATCGAGACGGCGCTGGCAACAATCTGGGCCGAGCTTCTCGGTGTGGAGCGCATCGGGCGCCACGATCACTTCTTCGAACTGGGCGGCCACTCGCTGTTGGCAGTACAGATGTCGAGCCGGCTGTCGCAGGCGCAGGGTGTCGAGCTGCCGCTGCGGACGCTGTTTGCAAGACCGGTGCTGGCCGATCTGGCGGCAAGCATCGTCGAGCTGTTGAGCCGCTGCGGTCCGCAAGAGCTGCCGGCGATTGTGGCCGTGTCACGTCACGAGCCGCTTGTGCTGTCATTTGCGCAGCAGCGGCTGTGGTTTTTGGCGCAGCTGGATCAGGGCAGCACGCACTATCACGTGCCGCTGGCGTGGCGGCTGAAGGGTGGGCTCGACCGCAGCGCCTGGCAACGCAGCCTGGACCGTTTGTTTGCGCGGCATGAGGCGCTGCGCAGCGTCTTTGTCACCTCGGAGGGCAAGCTCCGGGTTGAGCTTCTGCCGGAGGAGGCGGGGCTGCCGGTCGTGGAGCACGATCTGCGGGGCAGGCTGGATGCGGACGCCGCGCTGTCGCAGCTGTGCCAGCAGGAGGCGCGCACGCCGTTTGATCTGGCGCGGGGCCCGCTGATCCGCGGCCGGCTGATCCGGCTGTCGGACGAGGCACACGTGTTGCTGCTGACCCAGCACCACATCGTCTCGGACGGCTGGTCGCTGGGCGTGTTGGTGGGCGAGCTCACTCAGCTGTACCGGGCATTCGCGGCTGGGCAGGACGATCCGCTGCCGCCGCTTGCGATCCAGTATCCGGACTATGCTGCCTGGCAACGGCAGTGGCTGTCGGGGGAACGGCTGCAGCGCCAGGCGCAGTATTGGCGCAGCAATCTGTCCGGCGCGCCGGCCCGTCTGGCGCTGCCGACGGACCGGCCGCGGCCGGCGCAACAGTCGTTTGCCGGGGCGACGGTCCCGATCATCATTGATGCGGATCTGACGCGGGGGCTGAAGCGGCTGAGCCGGCAGCATGGCACGACATTGTTCATGACCGTGCTGGCGGGGTGGGCTGCGGTGCTGTCGCGTCTGTCGGGACAGGACGATCTTGTGATCGGGGTGCCGAGTGCCAATCGGGGGCACCGCGAGATCGAAGAGCTGATCGGCTTCTTCGTCAACACCCTGGCGCTCCGGCTGGACCTGTCGGGCGAGCCGAGCGTGTCGGAGCTGTTGGAGCGGACGCGGCGCACGGCGTTGGGAGCGCAGGAGCACCAGGAGCTGCCGTTCGAGCAGGTGGTGGAGATCGTGCAGCCGCCGCGGGCTCTTGATCATACGCCGTTGTTCCAGGTGATGCTGGCCTGGGAGAACAATGCGGTTGGGTCATTGGACCTGCCGGGGCTGAGTGTGGAAGCTGCCGGGGAAGAGATTGATCAGGTCAAGTTCGATCTGGAGCTGAGCCTTGGCGAGCAGGGTGAGGAGATCGCCGGAACGCTGGCTTATGCCACCGCGCTGTTTGATCAGACGACGATCGAGCGGCAGCGGGATTATCTGCTGGCGCTGCTGCGGGCGATGGCTGCCGATGCGCAGCAAGAGGTCGGGCGGATTGAGCTGCTGTCGGCCGCCGAGCGCACCTATCTGCTGGAGGAGCTGAACCGGACGGCGGCACCGTATCCTGCGGACAAGTGCATCCAGGAGCTGTTCGAGGCGCAGGTGCGCAAGGCGCCGGAGGCGGTGGCGCTGGTCTATCAGGACCAGCGCGTAAGCTATGGCGCGCTCAATGCGCACGCCAACCAGCTGGCGCATCATCTGATCGCCCTCGGGGTGAAGCCGGATCAGCCGGTGGCAATCTGCGTTGCGCGCAGTCCGCTGATGGTGGTGGGGCTTTTGGCGATCCTGAAGGCCGGCGGGGCGTATGTGCCGCTGGACCCGGCCTATCCGTCGGCGCGGTTGCGCCAGGTGCTGGAGGATGCGGCGCCGCGGCTGCTGCTGACCGATGCGGCGGGCCGCGCCGCCTTGGGCGATGTGGGCCTCGATGCGAGCGTGCTGGAGCTCGATGCGGCGGCACCGGCCTGGGCCAGCCTGCCGGAATCGGATCCGGACCCGCGCGCGCTCGGCCTCACCTCCCGCCATCTCGCCTACGTGATCTACACCTCGGGATCCACCGGTACGCCCAAGGGCGTCATGGTCGAGCATCGGAGCACTGTCAACCTGCTGCATTGGAGCAGCGGCGTGTTTGCGGAATCAGAAATCAGCCGGACGCTGTTTGCCACCTCGATCAGCTTTGATCTGTCGATCTACGAGTGCTTCGTTCCACTCTCGCAAGGAACCAGGCTGCACCTTGTCGAGAATGCGCAAACGCAGTCGGATGTCTCCTTAATCAACACCGTCCCTTCGGCGATCGCCGCTCTGCTCGATCAGAAAGCAGTACCGGCTTCGACAAGCGTCATCAATTTGGCCGGCGAGCGGCTGAAGGCGGATCTCATCGCGAAGGCATTTGAGAGCAGTGGTGTCGAGAAGATCTGTAATCTGTACGGTCCTTCCGAGACAACGACCTACTCGACCTGGATTTGCATACGAAGGGGGGACGTTGTCGTTGAAACGATTGGCCGTCCGATTGCGAACACGCGTGTGTATCTGCTGGATGGTCATGGGGAGCCGGTGCCGTTCGGGGCGGTGGGCGAGCTCTGCATTGGCGGTGCGGGGGTGGCGCGGGGCTACCTGAACCGCCCTGAGCTGACGGCGGAGCGGTTCATCGCCAGCCCCTTTGTGGACGGCGACCGGCTGTACCGGACCGGCGACCTGGCACGCTACCTGGCGGACGGCAATCTGGAGTTTTTGGGGCGCAACGACGAGCAGGTGAAGATCCGCGGCTTCCGGATCGAGCCGGGCGAGATCGCGGCGCGGCTCCTCGAGCATCCGGCGGTGGGTGATGCGGTGGTGGTGGCGCGCGAGGATGGCCGCGGCGAGCAGCGGCTCGTTGCGTATGTCGTCGCCCCCGAAGCTGAGGAATCTGATCTTGCCGGGGGTTTGCGCGCACACTTGAGTGCGCGGCTGCCGGACTACATGGTGCCGTCTGCGTTCGTGCGGCTGGCGGGGCTGCCGCTGACGGTGAACGGCAAGGTCGATCGGAACGCGCTGCCGGCCCCGGGCGAGGAGGCGTATGCGCATCGCGCCTACGCGCCGCCGCAGGGCGAGATCGAGACGGCACTGGCAACGATCTGGGCCGAGCTTCTCGGTGTGGAGCGCATCGGGCGCCACGATCACTTCTTCGAACTGGGCGGCCACTCGCTGTTGGCAGTACAGATGTCGAGCCGGCTGTCGCAGGCGCAGGGTGTCGAGCTGCCGCTGCGGACGCTGTTTGCAAGACCGGTGCTGGCCGATCTGGCGGCAAGCATCGTCGAGCTGTTGAGCCGCTGCGGTCCGCAAGAGCTGCCGGCGATTGTGGCCGTGTCACGTCACGAGCCGCTTGTGCTGTCATTTGCGCAGCAGCGGCTGTGGTTTTTGGCGCAGCTGGATCAGGGCAGCACGCACTATCACGTGCCGCTGGCGTGGCGGCTGAAGGGTGGGCTCGACCGCAGCGCCTGGCAACGCAGCCTGGACCGTTTGTTTGCGCGGCATGAGGCGCTGCGCAGCGTCTTTGTCACCTCGGAGGGCAAGCTCCGGGTTGAGCTTCTGCCGGAGGAGGCGGGGCTGCCGGTCGTGGAGCACGATCTGCGGGGCAGGCTGGATGCGGACGCCGCGCTGTCGCAGCTGTGCCAGCAGGAGGCGCGCACGCCGTTTGATCTGGCGCGGGGCCCGCTGATCCGCGGCCGGCTGATCCGGCTGTCGGACGAGGCACACGTGTTGCTGCTGACCCAGCACCACATCGTCTCGGACGGCTGGTCGCTGGGCGTGTTGGTGGGCGAGCTCACTCAGCTGTACCGGGCATTCGCGGCTGGGCAGGACGATCCGCTGCCGCCGCTTGCGATCCAGTATCCGGACTATGCTGCCTGGCAACGGCAGTGGCTGTCGGGGGAACGGCTGCAGCGCCAGGCGCAGTATTGGCGCAGCAATCTGTCCGGCGCGCCGGCCCGTCTGGCGCTGCCGACGGACCGGCCGCGGCCGGCGCAACAGTCGTTTGCCGGGGCGACGGTCCCGATCATCATTGATGCGGATCTGACGCGGGGGCTGAAGCGGCTGAGCCGGCAGCATGGCACGACATTGTTCATGACCGTGCTGGCGGGGTGGGCTGCGGTGCTGTCGCGTCTGTCGGGACAGGACGATCTTGTGATCGGGGTGCCGAGTGCCAATCGGGGGCACCGCGAGATCGAAGAGCTGATCGGCTTCTTCGTCAACACCCTGGCGCTCCGGCTGGACCTGTCGGGCGAGCCGAGCGTGTCGGAGCTGTTGGAGCGGACGCGGCGCACGGCGTTGGGAGCGCAGGAGCACCAGGAGCTGCCGTTCGAGCAGGTGGTGGAGATCGTGCAGCCGCCGCGGGCTCTTGATCATACGCCGTTGTTCCAGGTGATGCTGGCCTGGGAGAACAATGCGGTTGGGTCATTGGACCTGCCGGGGCTGAGTGTGGAAGCTGCCGGGGAAGAGATTGATCAGGTCAAGTTCGATCTGGAGCTGAGCCTTGGCGAGCAGGGTGAGGAGATCGCCGGAACGCTGGCTTATGCCACCGCGCTGTTTGATCAGACGACGATCGAGCGGCAGCGGGATTATCTGCTGGCGCTGCTGCGGGCGATGGCTGCCGATGCGCAGCAAGAGGTCGGGCGGATTGAGCTGCTGTCGGCCGCCGAGCGCACCTATCTGCTGGAGGAGCTGAACCGGACGGCGGCACCGTATCCTGCGGACAAGTGCATCCAGGAGCTGTTCGAGGCGCAGGTGCGCAAGGCGCCGGAGGCGGTGGCGCTGGTCTATCAGGACCAGCGCGTAAGCTATGGCGCGCTCAATGCGCACGCCAACCAGCTGGCGCATCATCTGATCGCCCTCGGGGTGAAGCCGGATCAGCCGGTGGCAATCTGCGTTGCGCGCAGTCCGCTGATGGTGGTGGGGCTTTTGGCGATCCTGAAGGCCGGCGGGGCGTATGTGCCGCTGGACCCGGCCTATCCGTCGGCGCGGTTGCGCCAGGTGCTGGAGGATGCGGCGCCGCGGCTGCTGCTGACCGATGCGGCGGGCCGCGCCGCCTTGGGCGATGTGGGCCTCGATGCGAGCGTGCTGGAGCTCGATGCGGCGGCACCGGCCTGGGCCAGCCTGCCGGAATCGGATCCGGACCCGCGCGCGCTCGGCCTCACCTCCCGCCATCTCGCCTACGTGATCTACACCTCGGGATCCACCGGTACGCCCAAGGGCGTCATGGTCGAGCATCGGAGCACTGTCAACCTGCTGCATTGGAGCAGCGGCGTGTTTGCGGAATCAGAAATCAGCCGGACGCTGTTTGCCACCTCGATCAGCTTTGATCTGTCGATCTACGAGTGCTTCGTTCCACTCTCGCAAGGAACCAGGCTGCACCTTGTCGAGAATGCGCAAACGCAGTCGGATGTCTCCTTAATCAACACCGTCCCTTCGGCGATCGCCGCTCTGCTCGATCAGAAAGCAGTACCGGCTTCGACAAGCGTCATCAATTTGGCCGGCGAGCGGCTGAAGGCGGATCTCATCGCGAAGGCATTTGAGAGCAGTGGTGTCGAGAAGATCTGTAATCTGTACGGTCCTTCCGAGACAACGACCTACTCGACCTGGATTTGCATACGAAGGGGGGACGTTGTCGTTGAAACGATTGGCCGTCCGATTGCGAACACGCGTGTGTATCTGCTGGATGGTCATGGGGAGCCGGTGCCGTTCGGGGCGGTGGGCGAGCTCTGCATTGGCGGTGCGGGGGTGGCGCGGGGCTACCTGAACCGCCCTGAGCTGACGGCGGAGCGGTTCATCGCCAGCCCCTTTGTGGACGGCGACCGGCTGTACCGGACCGGCGACCTGGCACGCTACCTGGCGGACGGCAATCTGGAGTTTTTGGGGCGCAACGACGAGCAGGTGAAGATCCGCGGCTTCCGGATCGAGCCGGGCGAGATCGCGGCGCGGCTCCTCGAGCATCCGGCGGTGGGTGATGCGGTGGTGGTGGCGCGCGAGGATGGCCGCGGCGAGCAGCGGCTCGTTGCGTATGTCGTCGCCCCCGAAGCTGAGGAATCTGATCTTGCCGGGGGTTTGCGCGCACACTTGAGTGCGCGGCTGCCGGACTACATGGTGCCGTCTGCGTTCGTGCGGCTGGCGGGGCTGCCGCTGACGGTGAACGGCAAGGTCGATCGGAACGCGCTGCCGGCCCCGGGCGAGGAGGCGTATGCGCATCGCGCCTACGCGCCGCCGCAGGGCGAGATCGAGACGGCGCTGGCAACGATCTGGGCCGAGCTTCTCGGTGTGGAGCGCATCGGGCGCCACGATCACTTCTTCGAACTGGGCGGCCACTCGCTGTTGGCGGTACAGTTGATGGAGCTTCTGCGGCGGCGGTCGCTGGGCATCGAAGTGCGCACCCTGTTCGCCCAGCCGGTGCTGGCGGATCTGGCCGCAAGCCTCGGCCACCATCAGGAGGTGGCGGTCCCGGCCAACCTGATCACCGAACGGAGTGCGGCGATCACGCCACAGATGCTGCCGCTGATCGAGCTGGCACAGGACGAGATCGACCGGATCATCGCCACGGTGCCCGGCGGGGTTGGCAACATCCAGGACATTTACGGCCTGTCGCCGCTGCAGGACGGCATCCTGTTCCATCATCTGCTGGCGGCAAAGGGCGATCCATACCTGCTGGTATCGCAGATGGCGTTTGCCGAGCGTGGGCTGCTCGAGCGCTATCTTGCCGCGGTCCAGCGGGTGGTGGATCGGCATGACATCCTGCGCACCTCGTTTGTCTGGGAGGGGCTGTCGCAGCCGGCCCAGGTGGTGTGGCGGAAGGCGCAACTGGAGGTGACCGAGGTCGAGCTGGATGGCGCTCATGGTGCTGGCGCCGAGCAGCTGAGGGAGCGGTTTGATCCGCGCCGGCACCGCATCGAGCTTGGCCGGGCGCCACTGCTGCGGTTTGTGATTGCGCGCGAGCCCGGCAGCGCGCGCTGGCTGCTGCTGGAGCTGCAGCATCATCTGATCGGGGATCACACCACGCTGGACGTGATGCATGCTGAGGTCCGGGCCGAGCTGGAGGGGCGCCAGCATGAGCTGCCGGCGCCGCAGCCGTTCCGCAATCTGGTGGCGCAGGTGCATCTACGCGGTGATGCCGAGGCGGACGAAGCGTTCTTCCGGGAGCTGCTGGCCGACATCGACGAGCCGACCACGCCGTTCGGCTTGAGCGAGGTGCGCGGCGACGGCGGCGGGGTTCGTGAGGCGCATCGGTTGTTGCCGCCGGCGCTCCATGCGCGGCTGCGGGAACAGGCGCGGCGGCTGGGCGTCAGTCTGGCAAGCCTGTGCCATCTGGCGTGGGGGCAGGTGGTGGCGCGCAGCAGCGGCCGCGAGCAGGTGGTGTTCGGCACGGTGCTGTTCGGCCGCCTGCAGGGCAACGCCGGCGCCGACCGCGCCATGGGGCTGTTCATCAACACCCTGCCGCTGCGGCTTGATCTTGATGGGACTGCGGTCGAGGCGAGCGTGCGAACCACGCATGCCCGGCTGGCCGAGCTGCTGGCACATGAGCATGCCTCGCTGGCGCTGGCGCAGCGCTGCAGTGCCATTGCGGCGCCGGCGCCGCTGTTCAGCGCGTTGTTGAACTACCGCCACAACACCGCGGCGGTCGCCACCGCAACCGATGACAGTCTGGTGGGCGTGGAATGGCTGGGCGGGGAGGAGCGCACCAATTATCCGCTGACCTTGTCAGTGGAGGATTTTGGCGAGGCGCTCGGGCTGACGGCGCAGGTGGCGGAGCCTATCTCGGCGGATCGGATCTGCGGCTACATGCAGCGGGCGCTCGAGCAGCTGGCAGAGGCGCTGGAGCGGGCGCCGGACACGCCGGTGCGGGAGCTGGACATCCTGCCAGCGGACGAGCGTACCTATCTGCTGGAGGAGCTGAACCGGACGGCGGCACCGTATCCTGCGGACAAGTGCATCCAGGAGCTGTTCGAGGCGCAGGTGCGCAAGGCGCCGGAGGCGGTGGCGCTGGTCTATCAGGACCAGCGCGTAAGCTATGGCGCGCTCAATGCGCACGCCAACCAGCTGGCGCATCATCTGATCGCCCTCGGGGTGAAGCCGGATCAGCCGGTGGCAATCTGCGTTGCGCGCAGTCCGCTGATGGTGGTGGGGCTTTTGGCGATCCTGAAGGCCGGCGGGGCGTATGTGCCGCTGGACCCGGCCTATCCGTCGGCGCGGTTGCGCCAGGTGCTGGAGGATGCGGCGCCGCGGCTGCTGCTGACCGATGCGGCGGGCCGCGCCGCCTTGGGCGATGTGGGCCTCGATGCGAGCGTGCTGGAGCTCGATGCGGCGGCACCGGCCTGGGCCAGCCTGCCGGAATCGGATCCGGATACGCGCGCGCTCGGCCTCACCTCCCGCCATCTCGCCTACGTGATCTACACCTCGGGATCCACCGGTACGCCCAAGGGCGTCATGGTCGAGCATGCTCAGATCGTTCGTTTGTTCGAGGCGACGCAGGAATGGTATGGGTTCACTGAACAGGACGTATGGTGCCTGTTCCATTCCTTCTCGTTCGACTTCTCGGTGTGGGAGTTGTGGGGCGCACTGCGTTATGGCGGTCGTTTGATTCTTGTGCCGAGCGACACCGCTCGCTCTGCTCCTGACTTCGATGATCTCATCTGCAAGTCCGGCGTTACAGTTCTGAATCAGACCCCTTCGGCTTTTAAAGCTCTTGTGGATCTGGAGCGTCAGCGCGGTGCTCGAAACCGCCTTCGCTACGTTATTTTGGGTGGAGAGGCTCTGGAGCCATCGATTCTGAAGCCGTGGTATGCAAGGCATTCAGATCGTGCACCACAATTGATCAACATGTACGGTATTACGGAAACGACCGTGCATGTCACCTATCGGTCTCTTGATCAGTCTGACACCACCGATTCGGGCAGTCAGATCGGAAGGCGCATTCCCGATCTTCGGATCTATCTGCTGGACGATCATGGGGAGCCGGTGCCGTTCGGGGCGGTGGGCGAGCTCTGCATTGGCGGTGCGGGGGTGGCGCGGGGCTACCTGAACCGCCCTGAGCTGACGGCGGAGCGGTTCATCGCCAGCCCCTTTGTGGACGGCGACCGGCTGTACCGGACCGGCGACCTGGCACGCTACCTGGCGGACGGCAATCTGGAGTTTTTGGGGCGCAACGACGAGCAGGTGAAGATCCGCGGCTTCCGGATCGAGCCGGGCGAGATCGCGGCGCGGCTCCTCGAGCATCCGGCGGTGGGTGATGCGGTGGTGGTGGCGCGCGAGGATGGCCGCGGCGAGCAGCGGCTCGTTGCGTATGTCGTCGCCCCCGAAGCTGAGGAATCTGATCTTGCCGGGGGTTTGCGCGCACACTTGAGTGCGCGGCTGCCGGACTACATGGTGCCGTCTGCGTTCGTGCGGCTGGCGGGGCTGCCGCTGACGGTGAACGGCAAGGTCGATCGGAACGCGCTGCCGGCCCCGGGCGAGGAGGCGTATGCGCATCGCGCCTATGAGCCGCCGCAGGGCGAGATCGAGACCACGCTGGCAACAATCTGGGCCGAGCTTCTCGGTGTGGAGCGCATCGGGCGCCACGACAACTTCTTTGCGCTCGGCGGCCATTCCCTGCTAGCTGTGCAATTGCTCAGTCGCGCACTTGATCTTGGGCTCAAGTTCAGTGCCGCCGACCTCTTCCAAGCCCCCGTTCTAAAGGAACTTGCATCAAAGACTCAATTGGAACCACAGCCCAGCAGTTCGAGAGTGATTTGTGTTCGAGCAACCGGATTGCAGCCGCCACTGTTCTTTGTTCCCACAGGTTTGGGCGACTGCTCCTATGTCCCCAGTTTGGTCCAGGAAATGAACGTAGAATGTCCTGTCTACGCTTTGCCATGGCCCCAATTCAGTGAAGTTCGAGTTCCAGATCTTGAAGAGATAGCCTCGCAAGTAAATTTGGCGATTAGAGAGATTCAGGCACGAGGTCCATATCGATTCGCTGGATATTCATCAGGAGGAGTCTTGGCCTACGCCATTGCGCAGCAGTTACTGGATCTTGATGAAGCTGTTTCATTCATCGCTCTAATCGATGTTGTGCTACCTGCAAAACCGTCAAGCGTATCACCCACCCAAATGTTGCGAGAAGCGTTGTTGGAATCTCTCGAATTAGACGACGAGAAGTTCGAAATGCTTGAACGCTTCGCTGAACAAAGTTCAATTTCTAAGCTCCTTGAAAAGGCCCAGAAAGTTGGGGCGATCCATTTGGATCGTGATCTCGAGAACGACATTCTGACGTATGAAAGGAGCATGCAGTTTCATAGGGCGCTGGACTTGTATGAGGTACCATCCCTACCGATTGAGATACATCAGTTCTATAGCAACGAGCATCTTAGCCGTCGCGCACGATCTCGCAAAAATTCAATAGATCCAGAGGGTGCGCCCCTGCGGGGTTGGGACCGCGTTCTGAGTGCGGAGGCCATTCATGCCGTGCCAATTCCGGGCGACCACGTGACTATGATGAGTGTCCCGGAGAACCGCCGAGTTCTGGCTCGACACCTATCAACGGCCTTAACAGCCGATAGACCCCCTCCCAAGAGTAGTGGCTCATAAAATTTCAAGATCATCGCCCGGTTAACAACTGAGAGGTAAACCGGTTTCAAGTCGGAGAAAGTGGACGACAAGTAGAGCATTCCGCGCGGCAATTAGGGGTTCTTCCGCACATTTGGTGCAGGGTGCAGGATTCACGGACAGTGCAAATAAGGGCATAAGGTCGGAATCGCAGTCGACGCCCGTGATTCGCCTTGCTCCAAGCCTTCCGCTCACTGGTTTCCTCCGAGCTTTCGATTGTCGAGATCCTTCCCCAGACCAACAGGGTGGTGCTCGTAGCTCGGCCGAAGTCAGCGGTCTCGCTCTGTCCCTGTTGCGGCTGCCAGACGTGTCGCGTCCACAGCCATTACGTGCGACGCTTAGCCGATCTGCCCTGGCAGGGTCGGGTTGTCGAAATCCGGCTTCACGCGCGACGGTTTCGATGCGCGAATCTGCAATGCCCGCGTCGGATATTCACCGAGCGACTACCGGCAACGGTGCGGCCGAAAGCAAGACGCACAACCCGCCTCGGCGAGAGCCAACTGGCGATCGGCTTTGCGGTCGGCGGAGAGCCCGGCTCACGCCTGGCGCGCAAACTGGCCATGCCGGTCAGCGGCGACACCTTGCTCCGAATGATTCACTCGGCCCCGTTGCCGGATTTCGTTGCTCCGACCGTCGTCGGAATCGACGATTGGGCTTGGCGTCGTGGCCAGCGATATGGAACGATCATCTGCGATCTGGAGCGCAATTGCGTGCTTGATCTGCTTCCCGATCGTAACGCTGACAGTGTTGCGAGCTGGCTGAAGCGCTGGCCGGGGATCAAGGTCGTCGCCCGCGATCGTGCGGGACTCTATGCTGATGGCGCACGCTGCGGCGCACCCGACGCGGTGCAGGTGGCGGACCGATGGCACCTGTTCAACAGCTTGGGTGAGGCCCTGCGCCACGCGGTCGGCCGCCATCGTCACAACGTAGCCGCCGCCGTGCAAATCATGGCGTCCGCGCAACGAGCGAAGACCAGCGCTTCCGTGCCGCCGCCCGGCCTTGCACAGTTGCGGGCGGATCGAAAGGCTGCGCGACGCGAACGCTGGGATGAAATCTGCCGCCTGCGCGAGCAAGGTTGCCCGACATCCAGGATCGCCCAACTGCTCGGCGTCGACAGGCGCACTGTTCAGCGCTGGCTGGCCGCTGGCGGCGAACCGGAGCATTCGCGTCCTCACAGACCTTCACATCTTCTCGCGCCCTTCGAGGCATGGCTCGAAGCGCGGTGGGCCTCCGGCTGGCACGTGGGCCAGCAGCTCTGGCGGGAGCTTCGGCAACAGGGTTATACTGGAAGTCGTGTGACCGTCGCGCGATGGGCCGCTGACAGGCGTGCACATGCAGACGCGGGAGGAACAGCACAACCACATCTGACCTGGAAAGCTCCCACGCGTCGTCGCTGTGCTTGGTATTTGAGCCAGGATCCGGATCAGATCGACGCTGAAGCCAGGCTGTTCCTCGACCATCTGTTTGCGCAAGCTCCGGAACTCGCCACGGCGGCTGATCTGGCGAAGCGGTTTGTTTCCCTTCTCAGTGGTAGCGACATCGCCGGGCTCGATGAATGGATCGCACAAGCAGGCAACAGCGAGCTCAAGAGCTTCGCCAACGGCATCGCGCGCGACATCTATGCAGTCTGCGCGGCGGCGATCAGGGTGAGACGCCAGCGACAATCAAGGTGAGACTGCGCCGATGGGGACGGACCGAAGGGAGGGCGCAGCCCGACCGGAGGACCGTCCCCATCGGCGTCGCGCGTTTTTGGACCCGTCTGGCGGCCGGGTGCGGCTGGTGCAAGCTGTTGATTCGTCTCGACAAGGCGGGGTTCTCGAAGGCAAGCGCGTATCGAATCGAGGGCGATTGTCGCCCGCCCTCACAGAAGAAGACGCCGAGGGGCCGGCGCCGGGCCGATCCGCTCGGGCCCTATTGGGACGCCGAGATCGTTCCGATCCTGAAGGCTGCGCCCGGCATCCGCGTGATCGGCGTGCTGGACGAGCTGCGCCGACGGCATCACGAGTTGAACCCGAACATCCGCCGCACGCTGGAGCGGCGCATCAACGCCTGGCGGGCGCTCAACGGCCCAGAACAAGACGTGATCTTCCGCCAGCAGCACGAGCCCGGTCGCCTGGGTCTGTCCGACTTCACCGACGTGAGCGCGCTCGGTATTACCATCGCGGGTGAGCCGCTCGATCACCGGCTCTATCACTTCCGGTTGGCGTTCTCCGGCTTCGAGCATGCCCATGTCGTGCTCGGCGGCGAAAGCTTCGTCGCCCTGGCGGAGGGCTTGCAGAACGCGCTGTGGGCGCTTGGCGGCGTGCCGCGGGAGCATCGCAGCGACAGCCTGTCGGCAGCGTTCCGCAATCTGGCCGCCGACGCACGGGAGGATCTGACGCAGCGCTACGCCGGGCTGATGGGCCACTATGGCATGGCGCCAACGCGCAACAATGCGGGCATCGCACATGAGAACGGCTCGATCGAGAGCGCGCACGGCCATCTCAAGCGGGCACTGGAAGATGCGCTGTTGCTGCGAGGGACGCGCGACTTCGCCAGTCTCGATGCCTACCGTGCTTTTGTCGACGAGATTGTCGGCCGGCGCAACGCCAACGTCGCCAAGCCGATCGCGCTCGAGAAGGAGGCCTTGGCGCCGCTGCCAAAAGGCCGCACGACCGACTTTGAGGAGAAAGTGATCCCGGTGACGTCGTCAGGCGGCTTCATCCTGCGGCGCATGTTCTACACCGTGCCTTCAAGATTGATCGGCCATCGCCTGCGCGTGCGCATCTTCGACGACCGGCTCGAATGCTTCGTTGGTGTCACGCCGGTCGTGACGCTGCGGCGCGGTCGGCCTGTGTCCGAGCGCCAGGGCGGTCATGTTGTGGATTACCGGCACGTCATCCATGCCCTGCGGCGCAAGCCAATGGCGCTCCTCAATCTCGTTTATCGCGACCAACTCTTCCCGCGTGCAGCTTACAAACGTCTGTTCGAGACCTTGCGGGAGCATGGTGATGACCGGCGCGCTTGCAAGGTGACGGTCGAGCTTCTGGCGCTGGCTCACGAGCGCGCCTGCGAAGCAGAACTCGCCGAGGTGATCGCGATGGATCTGGACGCCGGACAGTTACCCGATCTTGCCGCGCTGCGCGACCGCTTCCGACCTGAGGCGGCCTCGATCCCGCGAGTCGCCGTCAAGCTGGCGCCGCTCGACGTCTACGATGAACTCGCCTGCGTCAGCGTCATGTCAGGCCGCTCGAACCTGGGAGAGGCTGCATGACTGGTATCGCTACCTCCGTCGATACTGCCCGTGTCGAGCTGCTTCTCAATGAGCTCCGCCTGCCGGGCGTCAAGGCGATCTGGCCGAAGCTCGCTGCACAGTCGGACAAGGAAGGGTGGCCTGCCGCCCGCTTCCTCGCCGCCCTTGCCGAGCACGAGGCGGCCGATCGCACCCGCCGTCGGATCGAGCGACACATGGTGTAAGCGCGTTTGCCCGCCGGCAAGACGCTCGCCACCTTCGACTTCGAAAGTGTGCCGATGCTATCAAAGGCACAGGCGATGGCGCTCGCCGCTGGCGACGCCTGGTTGAAGGCCGGCGCCAATTTGCTCTTGTTCGGTCCACCGGGCGGCGGCAAGACCCATCTCGGCACGGCGATCGGCCTGGCTCTCGTCGAGAACGGTTGGCGCGTTCTCTTCGCGCGCACCACTGATCTGGTGCAACGGCTGCAGGTCGCGCGGCGCGAGCTGGCGCTGGAGTCCGCGATCGCCAAACTCGATCGCTATGACCTCCTGATCCTCGACGACATCACATATGTGAGCAAGGATCAGGCGGAAACCAGTGTGCTGTTCGAGTTGATCGCCGCCCGCTACGAACGACGCTCGCTGCTGATCACGGCCAATCAGCCATTTGGCGAATGGGGGCGTATCTTCCCGGACCAGGCAATGACGTTGGCTGCCATCGATCGTTTGGTCCACCACGCCACGATCCTCGAGATGAACGTCGAAAGTTACCGTCGAAAAGTTGCCCTCGATCGCAAGCGCGGTCCAGGCCGGCCGCCCGTTCATACGACCCCCAACGAACTCGACAAGGCAACGATTGACGCTGGCAATCCTGCGTGATTGTCGCGCAGCGTCAATCAAGGCTTGCCAAACCCGCGGCCAGCGTCAATGATCCGCCCACTCGGCTGCCTTGTCTCATCTTGATTGACGCGCCACTCTCATCCTGATTGATGTGGTGGAACGGCCCGCTCCGACAGCATCATCGTGCTAAAACGTGGTCGTTGTTCGAACGCCACAAGGAGGGACCGTTCCATGAAGCAGGTTAGCACCATCGGGTTGGATTTGGCGAAGCACATTTTTCAAGTTCACGGCGCGGGTGCCGATGGCTCGCCGGTGTTCAACCGGAGACTACGGCGCAGCGAGGTCCTGCATTTCTTCTCGAAGCAGCCGGCCTGCCTTGTCGGAATAGAAGCCTGTGGCAGCGCTCACTATTGGGCACGCGAGATTGCAACTCTCGGCCATGAAGTGCGGCTGATCCCACCAGCTTACGTCAAGCCGTTTGGTGCGCCCCGACGGCGCGCATTACCAGTGGAGGAAGGATCCACCCAGAGAATTGTCGATTGATCTGGTAGCTGACGAGCGGTTTGGACGAGCAATCGGACGGATCGAAGCCTCGTGACAAAGGTCGCTTTTGGCGGCCGAGCAATCCAGCGGGCCGTAACGTGAGTGAAGCCTGAGCACGCCTCGAAAGTTACGATGTGAATGCCGACCCGATCGTATGGCGGGGAAGGCCGCGCTGACAGGGAAGCAATCGACGCATGCACCTGTCCGGTTCACCGGGGTAATGGGCACGGCACGCCGGAAAGGTAGTGCGGGTAATCGGGGGAGACCCGTCTTGGTCGAAGGTCGCGCCTTCAGCATCGAGTAGTCGATGGACCGGACGGGAGTCGGACAGGGTCGTAGTACTGATGAAACCGGGTAATTCCGGCGGAGGAAAGGACCCTGACTTCAGGTGCGCTTTTGAAGATGGCGAGGGAATGGGTCGATTGGCGATGAGCCTACAAACGCCCGATAAGATCAGGAGCCTTCAGAGAAAGCTTTATTGCAAGGCGAAGGCGGAGCCTGCCTTCCGTTTCTATGTGCTGTACGACAAGATCTGCCGCGAGGACATTCTGAGCCATGCCTACAAGCTGGCCCGCGCCAACGCGGGTGCGCCAGGAGTGGACGGAACAACTTTCGAGCAAATCGACGCGTCGGGACTCGAAGCATGGTTGGCCGGCCTGCGCGATGAACTCGTCACGAAGACTTACCGGCCCGATCCGGTGCGGCGGGTGATGATCCCGAAGCCCGGCGGCGGCGAACGTCCACTCGGTATCCCAACAATCCGGGACCGGGTCGTCCAAGCTGCCGCAAAGATCGTGCTGGAACCGATCTTCGAGGCGGATTTTGAGGACGGTGCTTATGGATATCGCCCGCGTCGTAACGCGGTCGATGCAGTCAAGGAAGTGCACCGGCTTGTGTGCCGGGGCTACACGGACGTTGTTGACGCCGATCTGTCGAAATACTTCGACACGATCCCGCATTCGGACCTCCTCAAATCGGTGGCCCGACGCATCGTTGACCGGAATGTGCTGCGGCTGATTAAGTTATGGCTGCGAGTACCGGTCGAGGAGCGGGATAGCGACGGGAAACGGTGCATGAGCGGCGGTAAGAGCAACAAGCGTGGCACGCCACAGGGCGGTGTCATCAGTCCGCTGCTCTCCGTCATCTACATGAACCGGTTCCTGAAGCATTGGCGTCTCAGCGGTCGGCGTGAAGCATTCCATGCCCAGGTTATCTCCTATGCCGACGACTTCGTCATTCTCAGCCGCGGCCACGCGGAGGAAGCATTGACGTGGACGAAAGCGGTGATGACCAAGCTTGGGTTGACGCTCAACGAGACTAAAACCTCGGTGAAGAATGCCCGATTGGAAAGCTTTGACTTCCTTGGGTACACGCTCGGACCCCGCCGCTTCCGCAATGGGGGACGGTGGTATCTTGGCGCGGCTCCGTCCAAGAAAAGCGTGCTGCGGATCAAGAGGAAGGTCAGCGTACTGCTGACGCCGGGCAACAAGGGCGCTTGGCCCGAAGTACAAGCACGACTGAACCGCCTTCTGCGCGGCTGGTCCGCTTACTTCAGCTATGGCTCTCTTGCTACGGCTCATCAGGCCGTTGATCGACACGTCTTCGACCGCGTGCTCGCCTTTCTGCGCAGACGACATAAGACGCCAGGACGTGGCGTCAGACGGTTCTCTGATCGGATCCATGGGAACCCTGGCGTACTTGTGCTGAACCGCGTGCGCAAAGTGTCGCCGACGTGCGCCTTGTGACAAAACCTGTCGGAAAGCCGGATGCGGGAAAACTGCACGTCCGGTTTGATGAGCGGGGAGAGGAAACGGAACGCGCAACAAGCGCATCACCGCGCCTCTCCTCGACTCTACTGAAGCGTGGAAAAACGGATGCGGCGGATGCCGAGGCCATCAGCGAAGCCGTGACTCGCAAGACCATGCGCTTCGTTCCGATCAAAACGGCCGAGCAACAAGCCGGAACGATGGTCCTGAAGAGTCGCGCACTTCTGGTGAAACAGCAAACGCAGACGATCAACGCCCTGCGCTCGCATCTGGCTGAGTTGGGCATCATTGCCGCCGCCGGCCGGACAAAGGTCGAGGCGTTGGTTGCAATCGTACGGGATGTAGCAGATATCCGCTTGCCTGCGGCAGCGCGCTTCGCGCTGACGGCAGTTGCCGATCAGATCGAGGCTCAGGCGGACCAGATTGACAAGCTCGAGCGAGCCATTGTTGCTGCGGCAAGGACCGACAAGGACATGCGCCGACTGACTACCATCCCCGGCATTGGAGCCATTACAGCGGCGACCATCAAGGCGCTGGTGCCAGATCCCGGCGGCTTCAAATCCGCTCGTCACTTTGCTGCCTGGCTGGGACTGACGCCGCGACAGCATTCGAGTGGGGGCAAGGAGCGGATGGGGCGAATCTCGAAGATGGGAAACCCCGAACTTCGGAGCCTCCTCGTTCTTGGGGCGACATCCGTCCTGCGAATTGCCCGGAAGGCTGATCGGGCGCCGCCATGGTTGAAGTCGCTGCTCGCCAGACGTCCGTACAAGGTGGCAGCGGTCGCACTGGCCAACAAGACAGCGCGAATTGCCTGGGCGCTCTTGAACAGGGGTGGGATTTATCGGCATCCGGAGACGCTAGCGACGACTACGCCTGCCGCTTGATGAATACAGCAGTTGTCAAAGAGATCTGACCGGCGCGGGCCGGCAGAGGGCAAGGAGCAATAACAGGCGATGAACCCACGGGACGAAATCCCGACACGAGTGAGGCTGGCGCGACAATGCGCTTCAAGCGCGTCTGATTGATTTAGCCCCTTGTGTCGCGGACTTCATCGAGGCCAGCGGTCATGCGCCGCGCTTTACAGGCCGTATACATGACCGCACCGCTCCCATGTGTGAAGTCGACTGAGAAAGCTCTTGCGCCCGCGGGCCGTTCCATACATGTCGCGCTATAGTCTGAAGGACGGTTGGCTTGACGAACACACCGCGTGGCAGAGGCGCGATCTGTCGGCGAAGCGCTACGTCTACATCTGGGCCGATGGCATCCATCTCCAAGCACGCCTCGAAGACGAAAAGCAGTGCATCCTGGTGCTGATCGGCGCGACGCCGGAAGGCCGCAAGGAACTGGTCGGCTTCACCGATGGCGCCCGCGAGAGCGCGCAGGACTGGCGCGATCTGCTGCTCGACCTGAGCTGCTGCCGGTTTGATGGACACCCGCTTAAGCTAATCCCACCTTGCGCTCGAACTCAACCGGGCTGAGATAGCCGATGGTCGAGTGCCTGCGGGTCGTGTTGTAAAATCGTTCGATGTAGTCGAACACATCGGCGCGTGCCTCATCTCTGGTTTGATAAATCTTGTTGGCCGTACGCTCGGTCTTGAGCGAGGAGAAGAAGCTCTCCATCGCCGCGTTGTCCCAGACGTTGCCGGAGCGGCTCATGCTGCAAACGATGCCGTGGTCGGCCATCAGGCGCTGGAACTGCTCGCTGGTGTACTGGCTGCCCTGGTCGGAGTGATGCAACAGCGCATCCGGCTTGCCGCGCCGCCAGACGGCCATCAACAATGCGTCCGTCACGAGCTGTGCCGTCATGGCGGCACTCATCGACCAGCCCACCACGCGGCGTGAGAACAGGTCGATCACCGCTGCGACATAGAGCCAGCCTTCGGCCGTCCAGAGATAGGTGAAGTCGGCGATCCACTTCTGGTTCGGCCGCTCGGCGGCGAACTGCCGGTCAAGGAGGTTCGCCGGTACGGTCTCGAGCTGTCGATCGCCGCTGTCCTTCGGTAAGCGCCGACGTCGCGGCCGCGCCCGCAAGCCTTGCAGGCGCATCAGCCGCTCAATCCGGTGCAGGCCGCAATCCGCCCCGTCGGCGAGCAGGTCACGCCACACCCGGCGTGCGCCATAGGTGCGGTCGCTGGCGGCGAAGCTGGCCTTGACCTTGCCGCCGAGCTCCTCGTCGCTGCGGGATCTGGCGCTGGGAGAGCGGTTCAGCCAGGCATGGAAGCCCGACCGCGACACTCCCAGCGCATCGCATAGCCATGCCACCGGCCAGATCGTCCGGTGCTTCGCGACGAAGGCGAACTTCATGTCGCTTCCTTCGCGAAGTAGGCTGCGGCCTTCCTAAGAAACAGCCTGATTGGCGTTGCACGGAATGGCCTGCAAGACAAAGCCGAGCGATTTGGCCCGGCGCTGAAGGTTAGCGAGGACGCGGCTGCGATATTGTCGCTCATATTGGTCGGCACCTGGATCCCTGTAGCTCATGCCATGCCGGAGTGTGTTGTAGAATAAAACTGCAATCTTGCGGGCGGTCGCCGTCACCGCCTTCGACTTGCCCGCGCGTGAGGACAGCCGGCGATAGAATGCTCCGAGCGCCGTATCGCTCCGCCCCACGGTTGTGGCTGCCAATCGCAGTAGTGCGGCTGCCCGGCTGGAGGATCTCCGCGTGCGTGAAGATAGTACCTTGCCACCGGAGATTTTGTTGCCGGGTGCGAGGCAGAGCCAAGAGGTGAAGTGCTTGGCGGTTGGCCACGCCCTCAGATCCTTGCCGCACTCGCCGACGAGCTTCAATGCGAGTGACGGACCCAGCCCATGGATCTCAGTCAGATCAACGCCGAGCACACCGTACAGCGCGGTCCTGACATCGAAGGTGGGTGTGTTGACCTGCTTGGTCTTTACGCGTGGCTGGGATAGCTTTCCGACCGGCTTTGCTTCTCTGTTGCTAAGCGCGGCGATCAAGACTTCGAGCTTGCGGTCGCAGTCCAGCATCTTCGCCTGGTAGATGTCGTAGAGTTCCAGCGATTGGGTCAGAGCGAAGACATGTTCCTCCCGGTCGTTGCCGATCAGCGCCGCGCGGATCGTCTCCGTTGAAGAATGGCAGCGCACGTCTCGATAGGTTGCCAGAACGTCGGGATTGCGCTCGCCTGCAACAATGGCTCGGATAATCCGCATACCAGTCGCTCCGGTGATATCCGAGACGACATGATGGAGCTGCAGGTTCATCTCCATCAGAGCCTTCTGCATGTGCTGGATATGGGCGGCAGCATATTCAACCAGCCGCTCCCGCTGGCGCAGATAAGCGCGCAGGGTCGCAATCTCGGCATCGGGACGGAAGCTGCCGCGTAACAGCCCATAGGAATGAAGCTGGCGTAACCACGCAGCATCGCTGACATCGGTCTTGCGCCCGGGCACATTCTTGGCATACCGCGCGTTGACCAGAATGACCTCGAACCCGCGCTGCTCCAGAATCTCGTAGACCGGGATCCAATAGACGCCAGTGGATTCCATCGCGACGCTGGTCACACCGCATGTCTTGAACCAGTCCGCCAGACTATGCAGGTCCTGTGTGAACGTGCTGAACGTGCGCACTGGGACATCGGTGCAGGCCGGGTTCACGGCGGCCATGTGCATCTTTGATCCGATGTCGATGGCAGCCGCCCCGACGTTGACTGGCTTCAATTCCGGGCGATCTGCAGTTGTCGTCTTGAGCATTGCGGGTCCTCCGTCCAATCATGGGCAGGAGGGTCTGGGTTATGCCAATTTGTCATCTTCCTAATCGGGATCGCCGCCGGAGCGCCGTCACCACTCTCAAGTCCGCATGCACCCATGGACCACGTTTTTTAACGGGGACAGTGCCTCCAATAAGCTGACGGCCGCTACCCTCCCGGCCTCAGACGATAGCACAAGGCTGTTTCTACCCCGCGCAGGCACGCCACGGCGCTGGACAGTTTTTTAGGATATCCCGCTCGGCCTTCAGCTTGGCGACCTCACGGCGCAGCCGCTCGATCTCCTGCTGCTCCGGCTTCATCTGCCCGTGGCCGGGAAAGGCTTGCGCCGGGTCGGAGCCCAACTCCTTCACCCATTTGCGGAGAACATTCTCATGAACATCCAGGTCACGGCCAGCTTGCGCCACCGACACCCCACGTTGCCGCACCAGCTTGACCGCCTCGACCTTGAACTCGCGGCTGAACTTCCGTCTTTTCATCGCCACCTCCGGCTTCATGAAACACCTAATCTCGGTGTCCATCAAACCGGCAGCAGCTCAACCTGAAGCGGCGCGGGCTCGGCGTGCCGCCGCGGCTCACCATCGCCGACGGCGCGCTCGGGTTCTGGAAGGCCGCCGGCGAGGTCTGGCCGAAAACGCGCGAGCAGCGCTGCTGGGTACACAAGACCGCCAACGTGATCGCCAAGTTGCCGAAGAGCCAGCAGCCTAAAGCCAAACGCGCGTTGCAGGAGATCTGGATGGCCGAAACCAAGGCCGCCGCCGAGCTGGCGTTCGACGCCTTCATCGAGAGCTACACGCCCAAATACGAGAAGGCGGCCGACTGCCTGAGCAAGGATCGGGACACGCTACTGGCGTTCTACGACTTCCCGGCCGAACACTGGAAACACCTGCGGACCACCAATCCCATTGAAAGCACCTTCGCTACCGTGCGCCACCGCACGATCCGATCGAAGGGCTGCCTGTCCAACAGAACGGCGCTCGCGATGGTCTTCAAACTGCTTGAGGCCGCGCAGAAAAGCTGGCGTCGTCTCGATGGCCACAACCAGTTGCCAAAACTCGTTCTCGGTGTGACATTCAACGACGGGATCGAGGTCATCGCCAAACCGACTGACCGTCCGTAAGCGCTCCTTTCTACGCACCTATGCAGTTGAGCGCGGGGATGGGATGAGGTGTCCACCATGAGCGAGGTGGACACGATCGATGATCACTCCAGAAGAACCTTTGAGACTTGAGACG
This sequence comes from Bradyrhizobium septentrionale, assembly GCF_011516645.4. NCBI lineage: Bacteria > Pseudomonadati > Pseudomonadota > Alphaproteobacteria > Hyphomicrobiales > Nitrobacteraceae > Bradyrhizobium > Bradyrhizobium septentrionale. The sequence continues at coordinate 105,020 of NZ_CP088284.1, forward strand.
GTCGGCGTGTTGCGCAATGGCCGGCGTCGCTATGATCCGGCCAGCAAACAGCGGCTGGTCGAGGCCTGTCTGCAGTCTGGCGTGTCGCTGGCGGGGCTTGCGCTGCAACACGGCGTGAACGCGAACCTGCTGCGCAAGTGGGTGGCCAAGCGACAACTTCAGAACGGGGATGGCCAGCCGGAGGCGCGGGCGCCGATTGCGCCAGCCTTTATTCCGGTTCGCGCGCCGTCGCCGTCGCCAACTCGATCTGCTGGCGCGATTGCGGTTTGCGCGACGGAGCGATCCTGTGCAGGGCGGCTGACGGCATCGATGCCCAACGGCGTGACGCTTTCGCTGGAAGGCGGCGACGCGCAGTTGCTGTCGGCGGTGATTGAAGCGCTGGGGCGTTGCGATGTTCCGACTGGCGTCTGATCTTCGGGTCTACCTTCACCGCGAACCGATTGACTTCCGGGCGGGCATCAACAGCCTGGCGATCGTGGTCGAGCAGTCGATGGGGCTGGATCCGTTCCAGCGCGCGGTGTTCGCGTTCTGCAATCGTCGCCGCGACCGGATCAAGCTGCTGATTTATGATCGGTCAGGATTTTGGATGCTGCTGAAGCGGCTGGAGGCCGACAGATTCCACTGGCCCCGAAGTCAGGAGGCGGTGCTGACGCTGACGACGGAGGAGCTGCACTGGCTGCTTGACGGCATCAACATCGCGGCGGTGCGTCGTCATCCGGTGCGGCAATATCAGAGCGTGGGCTGAGCGTGTTCGATGCGGGCGGCGTCATCGGGCTTCGGCATGGCCGTTCTCAGATGACGCGGCCGAAGACATGACGAAGACATGGGAGCCCGGTTGACGCGGCGGCATGACTTCGATTCAAGACTCCGATGAGTCGCAAGCCCACGACGCACGAACTGGAAGCCTTGATCGCGGCGCACGCGGCCGAGATCGCGGCGCTGAAGGCCGAAAACGAGAAACTCGCACAACGCGTGCTGCATCTAGAGGAGCAGTTGCGCCTGGAGCGCCTGCACCGGTATGCGCCGAAGAGCGAAAAGCTCAAGGAGCGCATCTTCAACGAAGCCGAGCAGGCCGCCGCTGAAAGCCGGGACGACGACGATGTCGAGGCGGTCGCCGTGCCGGACACGGGATTGCCGGAGGCTCCAAAGCCGGCGCCGAAGGCACGCGGCCGCAAGCCGCTGCCTGACGATCTGCCGCGCCAACGCGTCGAACACGATCTGGGTGAGGATCAAAAGGACTGTCCGTGCTGCCATAATCGGATGCATCGGATGGGCGAGACCGTCACCGAGCAGTTGCACGTCGAGGTCAAGGCGTCGGTGCTGCAACATGTGCGGTTCAAATATGCCTGCCGTCACTGCGAGCGCACCGCGCTGAACACCCCGATTGTGACCGCGCCGATGCCGGCGCAGCCGCTGCCGGGTAGCGTCGCCACGCCATCGACGCTGGCGCTGGTGCTCGCCAACAAATACGTCGACGGCACGCCGCTGTACCGTGTGGCGGACGCGCTGGGGCGCGCCGACGTCAGCATCAGCCGCGGGACGCTGGGCAACTGGGTGATCCGGGCGAGCGAGTTGCATCTGCATCGGGTCTATGACGCGCTACAGCAAAAGCTCATGTCGCAGCCCCTGGTCCACGGCGACGAAACCTGGGTCCAGGTTCTTAAAGAGGACGGCCGTGATGCGCAGGCCAAATCCTTCATGTGGGCCTATCGCAGCGGCCAGGACTGCGCGCAGCCGGTCGTGCTGTTCGATTACCAGCCCGGTCGCGGCCAGCAACATCCTCAGGCCTTCCTGGCCGGCTATCGCGGCTTGTTGATGAGCGACGGCTATGACGCCTGGCGCACGCTGACAGGCGCGACCCATCTCGGCTGTATGGCGCATGCGCGCAGGAAATTTACCGATGCGCTCAAGGCCAGGACAAAGCCTGGCGGTCCGCCATTGCAGGCGCTCAAGTTCTTCGAGGCGTTGTACGAGGTCGAGAGGGTGGCGCGCCAGACGCCGCCCGACGGCGAAACGCGCGCCGCATACACCTTGCGGCTGCGCCAGCAGCATAGCCTGCCGGTATTGGCCGCCTTCCGGACCTGGCTCGACGACCAGGCGCCGAAGGTGCTACCCGAAAGCTTGACCGGCAAGGCGATCGCCTATGCACGCAACCAATGGGATTATCTGACCCGTTACACCAGTGACGGTCTCGCCCCGATCGATAACAATGTTCTGGAGCGCGACATCAGGCCGTTTTGCACCGGACGAAAAAGTTGGCTGTTCAGCGACACCGTTGCCGGCGCCAAGGCAAGCGCCGTGATCTACAGTTTGGTGCTGACATGCCGGGCATGCGGCGTCGATCCCTATGCATGGCTACGTCACGCGCTCACCGAATTGCCCCAACGCGCGCCAGACGCCGATATCGAAGATCTGTTGCCGTTCAATTGCACCGCTCAAAAAAACCTGCCAGCTGACAACGACAGCGGCTGACCGTCAAACGCTCAGGATCAATCAAGCCGTTCCGATGATCCCGCTGGGCCCCGGCGCCACGCGACGCCGCGGCCAGCCGCGCGCGCAGCCTGTGCAGTAAAATGCGCGCTTACTGACCGTCAGCCCATAACCGCCGCCGCCTGACCGGCCGCGCCGTCACCAAAATTTGGCGATAGCTCGATGCTGACCGTGCGCGACGCGATTCCCAAAGCCCGGGAATTGGCCACAGCCGAGTTCGCGACGCTGCGCTGGTTCCGGTCCTTCGTGCCCGGGGGCCCAGGCCGTCGGCGTGAGCCGCTCCAGCCTGAGCTATCCGCCCATGGCGACATCAGCCCCTGAGTCGGTTCTGCAGTGCCTGCCGATTGGCAACGAGGTTGCTGAGGTTCAGCAGGTCTGGCTCCCGTCCTTGCTCCAATTGCCTAACCAGCGCCCGCGTGCCGTCCACCACGAAGACGCCGCAATCATAGCCGTTCCGCTGCTGGGCCATGCCGGCTCGCTCGAGGCGGAGGTCCAGCCGACCTGCGAGATGTTCTGCATCCTTGTTGTTGAGTCCCCCGTAGGAATCGTAGTGATAGGCGACCGGCCGCCCCCGGTCGCGGCGATCAACGAACAGCAGCGACCAATGGTTGCCGAGGCTATTAGGATCTTCAGGATTGGCATTAATCACGGGCAGGAACAGGAAGTCGGCTGTATCGTTACCATTATCGTAGACGATGCGCTGGAATTCGGTTCGCACGACGCCATCGTCGTTAGAGCGCAGATAATTTAGGACGATGAGGGGATTCACGAACCGCGTCCGGGCGGCGAGATCCGGATGGTACCTCTGCAAATCCTGCTCCTGGAGCCGGTAATCCCTGTCGATATGCTCGTCGCCCAGCCATTCCGTGTCCTCGAGCACCAGCCCGCGGCCGTGGGACGAGGCTGTCGGATCTAAAGCCCCGATCTGAGCATCAGCGGAGGTGCTCGGAAACGGCCGTACAGAATTAGCATCGTCGCGTGATTCGGACGGCGTGGCCGCAGTCAGATCAACCAATGGAAAACCACGGTAGGTGTCTGAGCGAGACCTGGCAGCGGGCGCCGGCTCAAAGTGAGCATCGTCGCGCAATTCGGACGGCGGGGGCGCATCCAGATCAACAAAAGACTCAAGACCGCCGTAGGTGTCTGACGGAGCCCTGCTGGTTGATGGTGAGGCCGGCTCTTGCATCTGCCGCCGCGCCAGCTCCTCGCGCAACCACGCCAAAGCTTCATCATCCGAGAAGGCTGGCGCCGGAGAAAGCCCCTGCGGCGAGCCGGGCTGTCGAACGCCCTGGTGATGACCCGGTACTGGCCCGGCAAACGGCGGCGGAAAGTCAGGCGCCGGGCTCCAAGCATTGTCACGCAACTCGAACGGTGCGGGCGGATTCGGATGAACCGCTGCCTCAAGACCGCCTTCGATGTCTGAAGGAGCCCTGGCAGAGTGCGCTGACGCTGCTTCCAGGGTCGGCCACATACTCCAATCAAAGTTGAGCGGCATCTGCGGCGACCAGGTTGAGGTGGACCTGGCAGGTTCCTGCTCTCGAGCTTGGACTATCTCCTGCGCCTGCTCAGGGGGAACCCCGGACCACGGTGGGCCGTCTTCCACCATCAAAGGCAGATCCTGATCGTAACCTCCCCGCGGCGCGCTGTGCGCAGGGGCGCCTCCGACGTACGTCGCGACCGCATGCGGCGCCGTGGCATCTTCGTGCCCGCTCGCCTGCATCATCGGCTGCGTGTCATTCGGCCTGCAATATTGACCCCCTAAGCCGGGGGATCGGCGTCCAAAATTGACCCCCTGTAGGTTGGTCTGTTGCGCTGCCTGCTTTGGAATGAAGCAGGTGGTCGGGGATGCTGGTCGTGGAGACGATTGCGCGGATTCGGCGCGAGCACTTCATCAAGGGCAAGACGATCAAGGAGATCGCCCGCGACCTGAAGGTGTCGCGGAACACGGTCCGGAAGGTGCTGAGGTCCGGAGGGACCTCCTTCGAGTACGAGCGGCAGGTGCAGCCACGACCAAAGCTGGGGCGGTGGGCATCGGAGCTCGATAGGCTGCTGGCGGCGAACGCGACCAAACCGGCTCGTGAACAGCTGACGCTGATCCGGATCTTCGAAGAGCTGCGCGGGAGCGGCTACGACGGCGGTTACGATGCCGTGCGGCGTTACGCCAGGCGGTGGAGCAAAGAACGCGGGCAATCGACCGCGGCCGCTTATGTCCCGCTGAGCTTTGCCCCCGGCGAAGCCTACCAGTTCGACTGGAGCCACGAGGTGGTCTTGCTGAGCGGCACCACGGTGATGGTGAAGGCCGCCCATGTCCGGCTCTGTCACAGCCGCATGCTGTTCGTGCGGGCCTATCCGCGGGAGACGCAGGAGATGGTGTTCGACGCCCACGACCGGGCGTTCGCCCTGTTCAAAGGCACCTGCACCCGCGGCATCTACGACAACATGAAGACCGCCGTAGAGACGATCTTCGTCGGTAAAGGGCGTCTCTACAATCGCCGCTTCCTGCAGATGTGCAGCCACTATCTGGTCGATCCGGTCGCCTGCACGCCAGCGTCGGGCTGGGAGAAGGGGCAGGTCGAGAACCAGGTCGGGCTGGTCAGGGAACGCTTCTTCACGCCGCGGCTGCGGTTCAAAAACCTCGACGAGTTAAACGTCTGGCTGCTCGACAAATGCATCGCCTACGCCAAGGCTCATCGCCATCCGGAGCTGGTCGATCAGACGATCTGGGAAGTGTTCGAAGCCGAACGCCCCAAACTCGTTCCCTATGCCGGCCGCTTCGACGGCTTCCATGCGGTGACGGCATCGGTCTCGAAGACCTGCCTGGTGCGCTTCGACAATAACAAATACTCGGTCGCAGCCAGCGCAGTCGGACGACCGGTCGAGGTTCAAGCCTATGCCGATCGCATTGTGATCCGTCAGGATGGACGCATCGTTGCCGAGCACCCGCGATCCTTTGGCCGCGGCGATACCGTCTACGACCCCTGGCATTATGTGCCGGTGCTCGCCCGCAAACCCGGCGCCTTGCGCAACGGTGCTCCCTTCAAAGACTGGGTGCTGCCGGCCGCGATCGAGCGGATCCGGCGCAAGCTTGCCAGCACCGACGATGGCAATCGGCAGATGGTCGACATCCTCAACGCGGTGCTGACTGACGGTCTGCCCGCGGTGGAAGCAGCCTGTGCTGAAGCGCTCAGTCACAGCGTCCATTCCGCCGATGTCGTGCTCAATATCCTGGCCCGTCAACGTGAACCCGCCCCACCGGCCAACATCATGACGCCGGCCGCACTGACGCTCCGTCATGCGCCGATCGCCGATTGTGCCCGCTACGACAACCTCCGGAGGACCATCTGATGGAACGAACCCAAATCTTCGACCTCATGGGCGAACTCAAGCTCTACGGCATGAAGGCTGCCTTCGACGAGATCATGGCAACTGCCGTCAAACGCCAGCACGAACCTCAGCGCATTGTCGGCGACCTGCTCAACGCCGAGATCAACGAGAAGCAAGCCAGGTCGATCAAATACCAGCTCACCATTGCCAAGCTGCCGCTTGCCAAGGACATTGCCGACTTCCAGTTCGACGGCACGCCGATCAATCAGACTCTCGTCAATGATCTCGCTGGCGGCGGCTTCATCGCCCAACAACGCAACGTCGTGCTGGTTGGCGGCACCGGCACAGGCAAGACCCACCTGGCCATTGCCATCGCCAGAAGCTGCATCCGATCCGGGGCTCGCGGCCGCTTCTTCAACGTAGTCGACCTCGTCAATCGCCTCGAGACCGAGACCCGCAACGGACGGCAAGGACGGCTCGCCGAGCATCTGACCCGGATGGACTTCATCGTGCTGGATGAACTCGGCTATTTGCCCTTCGCCCAGTCCGGTGGCCAGCTTCTCTTCCACCTCGTCAGCCGGCTCTATGAGCGCGCCTCTGTCATCGTGACCACCAATCTCGCCTTCGGCGAATGGCCGAGCGTGTTCGGCGACGCCAAAATGACCACCGCGCTGCTCGACCGGTTGACCCATCACTGCGACATTGTCGAGACCGGCAACGATAGCTGGCGGTTCAAGAGCCGAGACGACGATCACGCCACCCGCGCTCGTCTCGCCTCCGCTATCCCGGCCAGCTCCGACGAGACGAGCGCTACCAGCAAAGCCCGCCGCGCAAAGGGGTCAAAATTGGACGCCGATGAGGGGCGCATTGCCTCATCGAAAATGTTACCGAACAATTCCGCTGATGACTGGGGCGGCGTTACCGAATCAGGTCGGTGGCGCCAATGGCGAGCGGGATCAGCATGGGCGCAAGGCGCGAGGTGTTGGCCGTGGTGGCGAGGCGCTACCGTGCGGCTGGACGAGTTGAGAAGGGACGGATCCTTGACGAGTTGACAGCGACGACGGGTTGGCACCGCAAGCACGCGGTGCGAGCACTGTCGGTTGCCGGAAGGGACAGGCCCAGGCCACCACTGGACGAAGGGGCAACGAGCCCAACCGAACCAGCGACAAGTCGGCGACGCAAATACGCCAGCGTGCGCGACGCGCTGATCGCGCTGTGGGAAGCCTCCGATCGCGTCTGCGGTAAGCGCCTCGTATCGATGATCCCAGTGCTGTTGCCCGCACTCGAGCGGCATGGCCGGCTGAAGCCAACGAGCGCAGAGCGTGCGCTGCTGACAACTCTGAGCGCGGCGACGATCGATCGGATGTTGATCGACGTTAAAATTGCGGCTGCTGGGGGGCGCCGGCGGCGAGTCGGATTCTACTCGGCGATTCGACGCGAGGTGCCGATCCGCACTTTCAATGACTGGGCAAACCCGCCGCCAGGCTTTTGCGAGATCGACATGGTCGCGCACGGTGGGACCAGCGTCGCCGGCTCGTTTATCCAGACTTTGACCATGGTGGACATCGCAACAGGATGGACGGAATGCCTGCCCCTGGTGACACGCGATGGCAGCCTCGTCGTGGAAGCGATGAAGCGAGCGCAGGGCCTGTTCCCGTGGGTGATCTGTGGCGCCGACTTCGATAACGACAGCGCGTTCATGAACGACGTCGTCGTTCCATGGTGCCGAGCACAGAAGATCGAGGTAACGCGGTCACGTGCCTACAAAAAGAACGATCAGGCTTTCGTGGAGCAGAAGAACGGTGCGGTGGTCCGGCGGCTCGTCGGATACGGGCGCTTCGACGGGGTCGAGACGGCCCGCGTGATGGCACGTCTCTACGCGGCGGCGCGCCTGCTGGTGAACTTCTTCCAGCCGTCATTCAAGCTCAAAGAGAAGCGCCGCGAGGGTGCCAAGATCATCAAACGCTATCATCCGCCTGCCACACCATACGAACGTGCACTGGGGCACCCGAAACTCCCATCAGCGGTCAAGCGCCGTCTGCGCCACACGTATCGGACTCTCGATCCCATACAATTGCTTGCCACGATCCGCACGGCGCAGGAAGAGCTCGGCGAACGGATCGGCAAGCGCGGTCTTGCGAAGGTTCCCACCGTATCGCCGGCTGATCCGCTCTCGTTTGCCCGATCGCTCGGCACGGCGGCAAAAACCGCCGAAGTGCGGGCCACGCACCGCCGGCCGAAACAGCGATACAAAACGCGTATTCGCATGCCCTCGAAGCTCGATCCCCATCTCGCGATCATCGAGAACTGGCTCGCCGTCGAGCCACAGCTCACTGCACTGGCCATCGTGGGCAGGCTCGCCACGATCGATCCCTCGATGTTCAGCGACAAGCAGCATTCGATCGTTCAGCGCCTGCTTCGGTCCCTCCGGCGGAAGGTGGCGGAGACAGCCATCGTATCCATGCCCGTGGATGAAATACGGCCCGAGGCTGTGGACGGCGCTGCGTGTGATGAGCACTCCGCCCCGCCCACAGCCTCTCCACCGAGCTGGCCGCGGCTCGAGACCGGTCTGGGGCAGTTCGTAGACCTTCATCCCGGGTAACATTACTTCCTGAGGCAATACGAGGGGTCAAATTTGAACGCCGATTGACACTTTGCGCTCAGCAATCCCGCCTTGGTGAGCGCTCCTTCTAAAAAATCGTTCTCCAGCGTCAGCTCCCCGATCTTGGCGTGCAGCGACTTCACGTCGATCGCAGGCGCGGACGGCGCCGTGTTCCCCGATCCGAAAACTCCGGAAGCTCCACCCTCCAACTGGGCCTTCCAGGCCGTAATCTGATTGGGATGGACATCGAAGTGTTCGGCCAGTTGAGCTATCGTCCGGTCACCCTTGACGGCAGCAAGCGCCACCTTCGCCTTGAAGGCCGGGGTGTGGTTCCGGCGCGGTCGTCGGTTCATGGTCACTCCTGATTCGCAGGCTCAGCGTGCCCGCCGTCAGGCAGAAACTCCACTTATCGATCTGTTCAAATTTGCGAGTCCGGCTCTGTACGCCAGCGGTTCGTTAAACGTCGGCGGCCATGCTGCTTGTGCTATATGTGGCCCCAATTCAAACGAGCTACTTAGAGGATTCAAGGTTGAGATAATAGCGCCACTCGGTGCCCATATTGTCGTCCGTGATAACTGCCTTATCCTTCGTGGCCGCCAGAATATCGGGGCAGTCTTCAATCATCGGGCCGCCGAGCCGAAACTGGGTCATCAACGAATCGACCCGCGCTCGGTCCGTGGCGTTGCCAAGGTCTAATTCGGGCTTGCCGTCGATCCTGTAGCTTTCCAGAACCGAGCGCCATCGTGTGTAGTTCCAGTCGATTGGTGTGTCTGAGACCACCATGTGATTGATGAATCTGGCTCCGTGCGGAAAGGCGGTGCAAGCCGTGCGATGCACGCGACGTGAGTCGGTCGTGTTGTAGAAGAACACGCCGCCGGGATTGAGGTGCCGCCTTACAAGATCGTGGAACTCCAGTGAGAGCAGATTTGTGGCGTTGGCGCGGAAATGCCAGGTCGTGTTCGAAAGGACCACATCGAACCGAATTGTGGGGTGATGGTTGAGCCATCGCCGGCCATCATCCTCGATGATGCGGACCTTCGGGTTGCGCAGGATCGATTGCACCTCGGGCTGCTGTCTGATCAGCTCCAGGTAGCCGGGATTAATCTCGACGATAGTAAGAGACTTAACCGCCGGATTGCTGGCGACCACCTGGGCCCACGATCCGGACGCCAATCCGACCATGAGAACATCACGAGGCGCCGGATGGAATAGGCTCAATGCGTAGGGACGAATGATCCCGTTCACGTCCGTCTTTTTCAAGTCGATATTGAAGCGTCCGTCGTACATGCCATTGCCATATACGACACCATCGGTATCGACAGTAATGATGCCGCTGCGGTTCTCGACCACTTGCGCAAAGTCGTGATCCACGGTCCCTTTGCTTTGAAGGTTCTCCAGCACGCGGGAGGCGATCACCGGATTGGCGATTGCACCGGCGATCAGGATGCCGACGGCAATGGCGCCATGGCGCATGCGTTCCCGCGCTGGCACTTCGAGCGCCGCGACCAGCATCACGGCACAGAAGGTGCCGCCGGCCAGCAGGAACACCGCCATCGATTTCAGGCCGAGCCAGTTGGCGAGCACGAAGCCGGTGAGGACCGCGCCGGTCGCGCAGCCGATGATGTTGGCGAAATACAGGATCGCGGTTTGCATGCCGGTCCGGCTGTCGGCGGCAATGCCGAACTGCGACAGATAGGGCAGCAAGGCACCCCACTGCCGCGCGATCAGGTAGATGACGACAATGCCGATATCGATCACGCCGGGGCCGACCCACGCCAGTTGCGCCATGACAGGCAGGAAGGCCGCGCCGAAGATATTGGCCCACAGCAGACCGGTCGTCGCATGTCGCATGGCCTCTGTCGGCGAACATTCGTCGCAGACGTTCGCTGCATTGCGTGCGCCAACAGCGATGCCGACCAGAAAGGCGCCGAGCGTCAAGGCAAAGGCCAGCGAGCTCGATCCCGTCGCAAAGGAAATCGTCCGGAACAGGAAGATTTCATAGGACAGCGAGATGAAGCCGCCGAGCATGGCGAGAACTGTCACGAAGGGCATTCCGAGGAGCCGTGGCGTGGTGGCCTTGGTAGCGCCGGCAGCCCCAGTCTCCGCCGCGTCGGGCTTCATGCGGTGGACGACAATGGCGCCGATGCCGACAACGATGTTGATGCCGGCGGCAATCGAGACAGCGGCATGCATGCCGAAGAAGGGAAAGAGGATCGTGGCACAGGCGAGGCAGGCGGCGCCGGCGCCGAGCGTGTTGATGAAATAGAGCGTGCCGACGGCGCTGCCGATCTGGCCTGACGTTCTCGCAAGATAGGCGACCAGGATCGGCAGGGTGGCGCCCATCAGCAAGGTCGGGATCAGCACGAGCCCCAGATTGATCGCGGCCATCGCGACCAGCGGCAGATCGGCGACGAGATAGCCGACCTGCTCGAAGATCATCAGCGAGACCAGCCCGAACGCGGCGGTCATGAGTTCGATCATGCCGAGCAGCAGCAGCGGCTTGACGTTTTGTCGCTTCGAAATCCACCCGCCCGCGAGGCTGCCAAGACCAAGGCCCAGCATGAACGCCGTGACCACGATCGTCACCGACTCGGTGTTGACGCCAAAGATCCGGAACAGGCTGCGCTGCCAGGTCAGCTGGTAGATGAGCGCTGGAAAGCCCGAGAAGAAGAACAGGACGCACAGCAGGCGAACGCGAGAGGTGAGGGGCGTCACATTTGACGACGCCACAGTCGGCACTTCAAGGGATGTCATCAGCTACTTCCGGTTACCTGGTCAAACCCTTACGACCAAATTGTCAACCAAAGATTGCTGTGGCTTGCACAAACCGAATGAACCACTAGGAGCTTGTCTGGATAGTCGCTGTTCAAATCTGGTCGGGTCTGATTCAACATTGGGCGATGAGCAAGTATTTTCGGCCTTGGAACATCGATCAGACGCTGCTTCTGCCGCCGAATGTGCAGGACTTCGTGCCGAAAGGCCATGTCTCGCGGTTTATGGTTGATCTGGTGCGGGAGAGCCTCGATCTCAGGGAGATCATGGGCAGCTATGTGAGCGGGCTTGGGCAGCCGCCGTTTGATCCGCGGATGATGGTGGCGCTGCTGCTGCATAGCTATGCGAGTGGGCTGTATTCGTCGCGTCGGATTGCCAAGGCCTGCCGGGAGCGGAACGATTTTGTGATGATCGTGGCGCTGGATGCGCCGGATTTTCGGACGATCAGCGACTTTCGCAAGCGACATTTGAAGGCGCTCGGCGCGCTATTCGTGCAGGTTCTGAAGTTGTGCGAGACGGCCGGGCTGGTCAAGCTCGGTCATGTCGCGCTGGATGGTACGAAGATCAAGGCGAACGCGTCGAAACACAAGGCGATGAGTTATGAGCGCATGAAGAAGCGCGAGGCGGAATTGAAGGCCGAGGTCGCTCGCATGCTGGCGGCCGCCGAGGCGGCGGATGCCTCGGAGGATGAGACTTTCGGCAACAGCGACGAACTGCCGGACTGGACCGTCGACAAGCAGAAACGGCTGGCGAAGATCCAGCAAGCGATGGCGGCGCTGGAAGCGGACGCCAAACTGGCGGCGGAGGAAGAGCGCCGCATCGAGGCCGAAAAGGAACAGCAGCGCCAGGCCGAAGGCCGCAAGAAGCCGGGCAAACCGGCGGCGCTGCCATCGGAGGAACCCAATCCCAAGGCGCAACGCAACTTCACCGATCCGGAAAGCCGCATCATGAAGTCGAAGGATGGCTTCGTTCAGGCCTATAATGCCCAGGCGGCCGTCGATGCACATGCCCAGATCATTGTCGCGCAAGAACTGACCCAGCATCAAGCGCGTGTTTGACCAGAACCAGGTCGCTCAGTGGCGGAACGAGACGATCGGTCACGGCGCGTTGGGATTTGATACAGACGCCAAACTGCGCTCTGATCTTGAAGCGAAGATCGTAGCGATTGCCGAGCATCTCCGCGACGTCTCCAGCAGCTCAACTGGAGCGCGGTTGTGGCAAGACGACGTTTTGTCACCATATCGACGGCCTGAGGCGGTCACGCCCCGCCGTCGCGGACACCGCAATTCGTGTTCACTACGGTAATGATCTATACGGCTATATTCCCGGAAACTTCACGTGGAGCGTCACCGATAGCTTTCGGGCCGATCGGCATACCGGTAAAACGATCACCGGAAATATTCCGTTCCTGTCAACGGTTACACCCGACAAGAAGAGGGCGCTTGCTCAGCACCTGGAGTTTTTCCTTGTCCATCGTCGCAGGCTGTTCGGGGATCGTCGGCTCGTTCTCGTGATCGATGCCGTCGATGAATCGCCCCTTCAAAACGAGGCGCCGATCCTCGATTTCATCCCGGCTCCCGAGAGCCTCGAACCGGGCATCTTCATTCTGATCACGGCGCGGACCGATGGTGAACTGCAGCCGGCGATGCGCCGCCGGCTTTCCGACATGCCTGCCACGCGCAAGCTTGTCATCAAGCGGGACGAGCCGGCCAGCCTTCAACTTCTCGAAGCGTACCTTCACAAGACAAATACTCCGCGCATCTTGTGGAACCACTTTCTTACGATTTCTGACCAACGCTTCCTCTATCTCCGCGCCTTGGTCGGAGCCCTGGCGTTGTTCGGGGCGCGGCGCCCCGATGACTTGCCGCGCGGCAGCGCATTGATCGAAGCGCTTCTTGACAAACTCGGCAGAATCTATGGACGCCACTCCGAGCACCTCTACGATATCGTGACGGCCATAACGTTCGCTTACGAGGCGCTATCAGTCGAGGAGATCTGCTTTCTCATTTCCGAGAGGTATCCTTCGCTGCGGACGGCTGCTTTTTTGAGAGATCTCAGCGGCGTATTGCGCATTGACCGCAGTGAACGGGGCGCGGTCTACGCAATCGCGCACCATGAGATCGCACGCGCATTGCGCGTTCGCTTTGCTGCGCGACAGGAGTTCCTGTTGCGCCCATGGATGGACAGTTTGCGTGATGGTGCAGATGAAGTGCTCAAGGAGCCGTCGTCTGGCTTGGATTACCTGCTTGCGCATGTGGACGACTATGCTGCGTCGATCGCGATCGTCCTGCCTGTCTCGGAGTTCGCGGATCGCCTTGTATCCTACGCATGTCGCGACGGCGCCTTTCCAGCGGGCGATCGCCGTCGTCAGATTCTTCTTTCAGCGTTCCGAGCGCTTGATCGGGCGGATGATGCGGAGGCATATCTTGCGGCGGCGGTCCGGGTGCGGGCGCCAATCCTTGTTGAAGTCCTGGAGCAGCGGCTCACAGAGCGCGATTCCGTGCTCTCCCGCCTGCAGAAGTTTTCCGATCTATCGAGAGCTGCAACCCAGACGTTCTTCAGGGCGCTGGCAGTCGCTTGCTATCAAACGCAAGACTATACGGCTGCGCTTTCGCTGTCGGACCGTCTTTATTCGGTGACGCAATCTACGCCTGACCTCATTAATCTTGCCTTGATGCTGAAAGGAACGGACGCGAGCGTCGACGGCGCCTATACGATGGCGAGAGCGCGCGTGATCGCCGGGCAATTGTTGGCCGACAGGCATGCCGACGCCCTGTCGGCGAGCCAGCGCGGGTACGCCCTCTACACGATCGGCCGGATCTTTGGCGACACCATGGAGCATCTTTCCGAAGCTGTCCCTCTGTTTGAGGAGAGCCTGCGCGCATTCGAGGGCGCGGAGGATGAGTTAGGGGCCCTCGCAGTCAGAAACTCAATCGCCCTCTCGGCTCTCGATTCCGGCGAGTTTGGAAAGGCGGCGGGTGCAATTCGTGAGGTGGTCGCCGTCTTACAGTCGCGACCGCGCGAATTCCCAAGCCACATGACCCAGGCAGCTCTCGTCAATTGGTATGTGCTGTCGTATTTAGCCGGCGATGAAATCGCAGATCCGATCGAGGCCTCGACGATCCATAGATGGGAGGTGCGGGCCTATCACCTAAACAATCGGTTCCTGGTCGAATACGCCAAAGGCAATCTCGCCGAAGCAGAAGCGTTCGCCGATGAATGCCTCGATCTGACAGAGGACCGCAAAGGCGTCTATAGCCGAGCCGCTATTTTGAATAATACGGGCGTGGCTTTCGGCCGGCATGCGCACGTTGATCTTGCGCATGACATCTGCAAGGCAAGTGGCTACTCAATCGGCCAAGCCATTGCGAGCCGCAATCTTGGTCTGACGTCGGGCGCCCCGAGCGGGGTGTTGCGGGTCGCTGCCGGCCTCTTGTGGCCCTGTTCGAAGAACTTCGACATGCTGGTGCCCGTGTTGCACGTGTAGATGTGTCGACCCTTCCCGCCCGAAGAGATAAAGTAACCGTCTTTCCAGATACAGCTTGCGCTTCCTAGTCGGTATGCGGCGAACGGTGTATGAGGCGCCATTCTTGGAATGGAGGCCTCCCATGGAGATCGGACTGGCGCGCGACGATTTCCTGCTACACTGCTCGGTCGAGAGGCGGCTCTCAGAGAATACGTTGCGAGCCTATTCAGGCGATTTATCGGATTTCTTTGCGTGGCTGTCAGTGAAGGAAAACACAGAGGTCAGTACCGATACGCTGAAGGCCTATCTGCAAGTGATGGTTTCGGACAGAGAGTTGACGACCTCCACCGTTCGACGGCGGATGGCGTGCTTGCGTGCCTTCTTCCGAAGAGCCGTTGACCAAGGTCGTGGTAAAAATCCGTTCGACGGTTGGAAGCTTGCCTTACCCAAGCGAAGAATCCTTCCGAAAGCCCTCTCTCGCGGCGAGGTGGCGTCGTTGTTGTCACGGTCGGCGGCGCCCTCGACGGATGCAGGCATAGTGGAGGAGGGGCTCGGCACAGCCCTTCGGCTTATTGTTGCAACCGGCCTTCGTGTTGGCGAGCTTTGCCGCTTACGCGTTCTTGACGTGGTCACCGATGGCACATCCTTGCGGGTGCACGGCAAAGGTTCTCGGGATCGTGTTGTCTACATCACGGATCTTGAATTGCGCGCAACCCTTCAGCGGTTGGCACAAAGGAGGTTCTGCCTTGGAGGATCGCATGCGCCGTTATTCTTGAACCGCCGTGGGTCGCAAATGAAGCCGCAATCGATACGGTTGCGCTTGCACCGCGCTGCGGCGTTAGCCGGTTTAGCGCGCCGCATTACCCCTCACATGCTGCGGCACACAGCAGCTACGCTCCTTATGGAGATGGGAGTCGATATCCGGATCGTTCAGCGGCTGCTTGGTCACTCAACGATAGCGACCACCGAAATCTACACGCATGTCTCCGACGAAACGCTACGCTTGTCTCTGGCAAAAGCCGATGTGCTTGGCTCGTTGGGATCAGCGTATCCGTAGCTTGAGAGAGGCTGTTAGCCAAGGATATTCTGGTCATGTGGGCGGTCGATCACGCCGCCATGCCGGGCATGACGGAAGTAAGCGTGATGCCCGAAGACAAGCGCAATCCCGCTTGCCCGATCAAATGCCAAAGGCAGCTGCGGCCTGTGATTCTTGCCCTGCTGGGGGCGTCTCCCAGATAGGGCACGAACTTCGCTGCGGCATATAAGCCCTTCACAGCGACCAAAAGTTGTGAAAGGCTTCCGGCCATACTGGGTCGGGTTTTTTTGAGCGATGTCTTTGGATCGAAGATTTGGCTTCGCGCGGCATCTCGCTGGCAGCTTTCGCAATACAGCGGCACTTTGGTGTTCGTCCTGCCAATCCGGGCTCGCCAACCGGAGCACGACCTTGCGTATTCGCCGCGCGGGTTTCCCTTAGACATCAGATGAACGTTATTTGTGCCCGGTGAACCGGAGGACTTCGATGGCAGACACCCACGGAATATCTGTCGAGGCGAATGATCGCAAAGCTGCGGGGCAACAAGCAGAAGAAATCATCCGATCGCCAGCTGGCCTCGAGATTGCGAAGACGTTTGCTCTTGGGGGCGCGACAGTCGACGCGGCCATGGTCTATTCAGTCGAAGACCGACGGCGTGTACTCGCGCAAGTGTCTTTCGCTCTCGACAACTTCTATGTTCATCTGCCTCGAAAAAAATCGATCTACGGCTTTGACCCGGTGCGGGCTTTGGCACTTCTGCGCCTTCGGGGCGAGGCGCTCACTGATGGCGAATTTCATGAATCTCTCGTCGAGATCCTCGCCCGCGTGAGAGATCGACATGTCATGTTCTTTGGCCGGTCGCCTTACGGATACTCAGCCGTCCTACCGTTTACAATCGAGACCTGTTGGGAAAATGGAAACGAACTCTATGTTGTGACCAAGATTGATGCTGGCACAAGCCAGAAAACCCTTTCGGTAGGTACACGCGTAAGCCATTGGAACGGTATCCCCATAGACCGCTATGTACGTTTGAACGCAAACCTGTTCGATGGAGGGAATGAGGCTGCATCGGTCGCGCGCAGCCTTGCCTTTCTGACGCATCGGCCGCTCACGCAATTCGGTCCACCGCTCGAGGAATGGGTGGACCTACGCTTCCTGGATAGGAACGGTGCGATGGCGGAAGAGCGATTTGCCTGGATAGGATTCGACGTGGCCACGCTTCCGAGCGCGCCGGCGCTCGGTCGTAACCTGACCGGGTTTGGCGGCGACGTTCTTCTTATGGATCTTCAAACGGCGCGCCGCGTGCGCTCGGCTCCTCAGACGTTTGATGCTTTACAACCGTTGCAGCCTGTAGCCCCGCCGCTCGGTGTTCCGGTCATCCAAGGCCGCGGTGCGAATGGGGTCTTCGATTATGGCACGCTGGCCACTCACGACGGTACGTTCGCCTATCTGCGATTTTGGTCGTTCAGCGCCAACAACGTCGACGATCTTGTCGACGCCTTGGCTCCGGTGCTCGGCACGCTGCCGCAGGATGGACTTGTATTTGATATGCGTGGCAATACGGGCGGATACATCGCTGCGGGCGAGCGGTTACTTCAGCTCTTTGGCGCAAGGCCGATCGTACCAGCGCGGTTTCAGTTTCGTATCACTGACGCGACCCGGGCCATGGCCGAAGCGAGCGACGAATTCGCACCATGGCGCCCTTCCTTCGTTGAAGCGTTTGGCACCGGCGAGGAATATACCCGGGGTATTCCAATTGAGGGAGACGAGGCGGACTACAACAAAGTGGGACGCAAATACGCAGGTCCAGTGGTTCTCATCAGTGATGCGCTTGCGTTCAGCACCGCGGACATATTCGCGGCCGGCTTTATCGATAACGGCATCGGTACGGTGATCTGTACCGACGCCAACATGGCCGCTGCCGGTGGAAATAACTGGGGTTGGGATGTCGTGCGGCTGTTCAATCCGGATTTTCGGGTCGACGGCAAGTTCAAAGTCGATTTCAACAGCGGCAAGCTATCGAAACAGGTCAGGGACGCCTTCAACGCACTCGGCATCTCTTTATCGAATGGATCGACACTGTCCCCTGGCCGCCCGCAGTTCGATGGCACGGTATGGACCATCCAGGACGGCGCGTTGACCCATTTGGTCCGCGACGTGCCCTGGATGAGCCCCGATCTGGAAGTGTATCTCGCAAAGAGCCCGGCCGGCCTAGCCGATCTACCTTCGGGCATCTACCTCAGTCTCACAATGCGCCGCGCGCTACGCGTAAAGGCCAACGAAGGCCGTGTCTTGGAGGATGTCGGCATCGTTCCCGATATCGTCTATCACATGACACTACGGGACGTGCTGGAAAAGAACCAAGATTTGCTTGAGCGCGCAGGTAAGGAACTGATTGGGGTTGCGATCGCCTAGTTCGTTGCCAACTCACGACGCTTCGCCGAGGTAAGCATCCGATCGGCCCGGACTCGTTCCTTCAACCGGTTCGCCATACCGACGCCTGACTATGATGCCTCAGGCGCCCGGCGGCATTGGTCATGTAGGTTTCTGCGTACGCATCCGGCGGGCGCCGTCTTGTCTGACACGCTGTAATTCGCCAAGCGTGTGACCTTAAGTCTAGCTTTAAGGTCATCGGGCGATGCGGGTCGAGGTTTTGGGCGGGCTGGAGCGTCGGCGGCGTTGGTCGCAGGATGACAAGGCACGGATTGTCGAGGAGACGTTGGCGCCGGGCGCAAAGGTGACAGCGGTTGCACGTCGCAACGGAGTAGCGGCCAGCCTGGTGTTCACCTGGCGTCGTCAAGCGCGGACATCCGAGCAGGTCGCACCGTCTTTTGCGCCGGTGCAGATCGCCGCCACGGAGGCGGAGGAAACTCCGAAGCTCTTACCTGCGGGTGATAGCCGAGGGCGGTCTGTAGTGGCCGCGCGTACTGGATTGATCGAGATCGACCTCGGTAACCGGCGACGGATCCGAGTGGATTCGCACGTCGATCCAGAAGCGCTGGCGCGGGTCCTCGAGGTACTTGAGCGCCGATGATTGCGATACCGGGTAATGTGCGGGTGTGGCTTGCGACCGGCCACACCGATATGCGCCGCGGCTTCCCGAGCCTCGCGCGTCTGGTCCAGGAGAGTTTGAAGCGTGATCCGCATGCCGGTGATCTCTATGTTTTTAGAGGCCGCCGCGGCGACCTGATCAAGATCATCTGGCATGATGGCCAAGGCGCGTGTCTGTTCACGAAGCGGCTGGAGCGAGGCCGCTTTTTGTGGCCATCAATGGCGGATGGCGTTGTGACGATCAGCGTTGCGCAGCTATCCTATCTCCTCTCCGGAATTGATTGGCGGATGCCGCAGGCAACCTGGCGTCCACGGGCTTCCGGTTAAATCGAGCGGGATTTTTTGCGACGAATATGGTTGATTCGTCCTCGTGACGACGCCCGCCGATCCGCTTCCCACCGACCTTGCCGCAGCACACGCGATGATCATTGCGCAGCGCGAGCAGCTGACGCTGGCGAAGAGCGAGGTGACCGTCGGCCGGCTGGAGATCGAGCGGCTGAAGCTGATGCTGGCCAAGGCACGGCGAGAACAGTTCGGGCAATCTTCTGAGCGCGGCAAGCTGCTGGTCGAGCAGCTCGAACTCGCCATCGAGGATCTTGAAGAGACCCAGGCTGAGCAGGAAACCAAGGCCGAGCTCGCAGCGCCGGAAGCCGCCAAACAGCAGCGCGTGCAAAATCCACGGCCGCCGCGACGTCCGTTGCCGGACAATCTACCGATCGAACGCATCGTCGAACCCGCTCCTTGCGTATGTGGCAAGTGCGGCAGCGAGCGACTGCACAAGCTCGGCGAGGTGGTATCGAAGACCCTGGAATGTGAGCCACGGCGCTGGAAGATTATCGAGCATGTCCGCGAAAAGTTCTCCTGCCGGGATTGTGAGGCAATCACCGAGGCGCCGGCGCCCTCCCATCCGATCCCGCGAGGCTTTGCCGGGCCGAGCCTGCTGGCGATGGTGCTGGTCAACAAGTTCCTGCTGCACCAGCCGTTGAACCGACAGAGCAAGACCTATGCCCGCGAAGGGATCGAGATCGACGTCTCGACCCTGGCGGATCGGATCGGCGCCTGCGTGGTGGCACTCGATCCCATCATTGAGGCGATCCGGATCCACGTCATGAGCGCGGAACGCATCCACGGCGACGATACGACGGTGCCGGTGCTGGCCAAGCTCAAGACGGTTACCGGCCGGATCTGGACCTATGTTCGCGATGACCGGCCGTTTGGCGGCACGGATCCGCCGGCGGCCCTGTTCTACTACTCACGCAACCGGGCTGGAGAACACCCGCAAAGCCATCTTGCCGGCTATGTCGGCCTCATGCAGGCCGATGCCTTCGATGGGTATAACCAGCTCTACAAGGCCCAAAGGAAGCCAGCTCCGATCCTTGAAGCGGCCTGTTGGAGCCACGGCCGCAGAAAGTTCTTCGACTTGGCGAAATCTGGAGAGGCGCCGATTGCCAGCGAGGCCGTGCGACGCATCGATATCCTTTTCGAGATCGAGCGCACCATCAACGGCAAAACGCCGGAACAGCGGCTTGCGGTACGTCGTGATAAGTCGAGGCCGATCGTCGCCGATCTCGAAATCTGGATGCGTCAGCAGCGAACCTTGCTCTCATCAGGCAACGATACTGCAAAGGCGATCAACTACCTGCTCAACCGTTGGGCGGCGTTCACCCGCTTCCTGGACGATGGTCGCGTCTGCCTCTCGAACAACGCTGCCGAACGAGCGTTACGCGGTGTGGCTGTCGGAAGACGAAATTGGACCTTCGCCGGTTCAGATGCCGGCGGCCATCGCGCCGCCGCCGTCTATACCCTGATCGAAACCTGCAAGATGAACGACGTTGATCCGCAAGCCTGGCTCGCGGATGTGTTGGCCAGGCTTCCAGATCACCCCGTCAACAAAGTCGCCGACCTGCTCCCGTGGAATTGGAAGGCGACCCAACAGTCCACAGCGGCTGCCGCCTGAGCGCCACGGCTGACCGGCGCGCCTGCCCGGGGTGCTGACCGGATGCGTACGTTTCTGCCGACGATCAGAACCTTCCTTCCGCGAGCTGTTCGCGAGGACGCCCTCGTTTCTTTGGCAGGCCCTTGATCCGAACGCCTGGGCTGAGCCCTACTTGTAAACGCCGCCGTCGCGTCTGGGCTCCTGCTGTGCCCTCTCGATCATGGCGCGGGACACGACTTTTTCGGGGTCGCGCTCCCGATGGCGCGTTGCAAATTCCTCGTCGGTGAGCTGTCCGTCGCCATAGTCGGCATAATCAAGGTGCTGCCAGCCTCCCTGGCTGAAATCCATACCATAGAGGGGGCCGACGAAGCCGCTCCGCGGGATGACATAGGTGCGGACGAACGGAGCGGTCTCGTAGGCGCGTTTCACGAACTGGGCGCCGGCCGTATTCTCGATGTACCAGGGCTGGGAGCCAAAATAGCCGAACTGCTTTGCGATGATGGCATTCAGCCCCTGCAGCGCCGCGAGCGCATCCTCGCGCAAGGAATGGTAAGTGTCCGGATCGAAATGAATGGACCGGTTTCGCAGCTCGCCGAGCACGAGAAATTCTGCACCGACACCGTCCACCAGGACGTCCCAGTCGGTCAGAACCGTGATGACGAACGTCCAGTTGTCGAAGGAGTCTTTGCGATAGACCTTCCGGTAGTGCACGGACGATTTGAAGCTGTCGCGCAGGTCCAGCACGAGGTGATTGAGAATGCGCTCGCCGAGCGCGCAGGCTGCGACCAAGGCCGGGTAGTACAGTCCGGCGACAAAGGACCGGCGTGCTTGCTCGTGGAATTGATTATGATACGCCAGCAACGACATCGATTTCGGGCCGAGGTCCGTCACATTCTTGATGACGCTGTCGATATGCACCGAGCCGTATTGCTGCTCAAGCCGTTTGATCGCCTGCGCCCGGTTCTCCTGATGGTTTTGCTTGACCTGCTCGTCCCAATGGTCCTCGGCTTCAGCAAGGCTCAAAGGCGTCGAGTCAAAATCAAACGAAAAGGGATGGTAGCGGCGAAACCCGCGGTCGGCGAGGTCCGCGTGGGCGTCATGGTCGTAGACCCCGCGGGTCAAATCGGCGATCGTTTTCCGCATTGCTCAAACTACGCTGGCCGGTCTCGATAGGACGGTGCAGGTCTATTCGAAGAAACTGCTGTTATCGACCGACACGTCGACGGTATCCTTGATGATCTCTCGTGACGAACGACACGTTGATTGCAGGCGGGCAGTATAGGGGTAAGAGTCGGAAATGACGGCACCCATGTCGTTGCGCATGTCAGAGCCGGAGCCATACTGCAGGTCGGCGTAGACGGTCCCGGAGACTTTGAGATGGATAAACTCATCGTCAATGGTCATCACCTGAATGTCCTCGGTCTGATGGTAGTCGAACAGGGTGTGGGTCGACTGCTCGTCCAGCTCTTGGAGAGTTTCACCCAGGAACGTGTCGAGCACCGCGTCATGGATTTCGCCCGCGAGTTGGCGGTGAACTTCCTGCTGGCACTCCCGAGTAGCCTTGAACAGATCAATAAGACTGTTCAAGGCAGCATCAACGAGCGCTCGGATTGCCGCGTCATCCGTGAGAAGGGTCTTTTCACGGACATGGGTAGCCTTGTTCAACTTGTCCATAGCCTTGATCAAGGGGCAGCATACGGCGTCGTGATCGAGCTGCAGGCTGTCAGTGACGAATTCGATGGGCAGTCCGCCTTGGACGATGTAAGTCACTCGATGCGTTTTCGCCGCATCTGTTGGCCGCAATCATGGCGCTGAAATGGAGCAAGCTGCAATTCTAGCTCCTACGTATGTCGGCGCGGAAATTATGGCGGGCATTGTGGAGAACGTGCACGTATTGCGCGAGCGGCATATTCGTGCATGATGGTGACGGGAACAGCGCATTTCTGCGCCAGATCCTGCCACAAAAGTTGTGATTGGACGCTTCGGAGGAACGCGCCCGGCCGGGCAAGGCCATCGGGTTCGTTGCTCGCGACCTTGGATCATTGCCCGTCGAGGGTGACGCTTCGGCTTTAGCGCGTTAGGCATGCCTCGTTCACATTGAGCATCGCGTTCACAGGGAGGAAGCAATGACCTGGGTGCCAGCCAAGAAGAACATTCCCAATGTCAAGGTCATCTCGCTAGCGCATCCTATCGCCAAAGAAATCAGCGGCCTCTCGCTGCCGCAATTGGTTGAATTCGGCTGGGAGCAGTTTGTCCTTTCCGTAACCCGGACGCGGGGCATGCAAGTCCAAGTCGAAGGGATTTCCTCCGAGAAACGAGAGAGCTTCCTGACCCGATATGCCACGTCCCGGGCGCAGGGAATCGACGTCTTCATCGACGAAACCACGCAGGTCTTGTCGTTTGTCATCGCACTAAATCTGCTGCCAGACGATGAACGGCCCTCGTTCGCCGGCAATGTTGGCGCCGCGGTGGCGGATCTGGTCATGGAGAACCTCGGCTTTCACCGGCGTGCCAACGCGGCTGAGCTCAAGCTGGCCGAAGCCGGAGGCTCCGCCGCGACGAAATCCAGGAAAACACCGGATTATGTCTACGACCCCGGAAGCCGGCACGGCTTTGAGGCGGGGCAAATAGTAATCGTCGAGGCCAAGGGCAGCTTATCGCCGACCGAAGCGCGGGACGCATCGGTCGACCGACGCGCACGTTCAGCTTTCAGAGAGCAGGTGGAAGAGTTCATTGGAGCGCAACCGATGGGCTTAACCGTTGCGAACGGCTTCGCGATTTCATTTGGGTCAGTTCCAGGTTCGCAAGAATCGCGCGTTGCGATCGCCTGCCCCCAAACAGTTCGGGTCAATCCGCAGCCTGCGTCACTTTCAGCCGCAGCTGTTGGTAGCGTCAGGAGGATATACCTCTCGCAGCCACAACCACAGCAGCGAGACAGGCAAATTCAGCAAGAGTACGTGAAGCAAGAATTTCAGCAGCCCATCCAGCACAGACGCGGTGGTGGCGGAGGTGGCGGCGGCGAAGGCGAAGGACGCCGCGAGGGCGAGCGAGCACAGCCGAGCGGGCGGATCGCGTTCGCAAACTATGAAAATCTCTTCCTCACTTGCGGTGCGGGCAACGCGGCTGCCTTCCTACGAAGCATTCTTTCTGGTGGATCGGAAGGAGACCTCGGAAAGGCTGCGCGGTTCCAGGAATTCTTGGTTCACCATGGCGATCCTTCGATTCTAAGCGGCATCAATGGTTCATGGCGGTTACGGCATCTATGCTCCATCAGTCGAAGCCATACTCAGAGCGGCTGCCGCCAATCGTTCGGCCCCACCTTTGACTGTCGATCTCCCCATCGCTCCCACAGGGGATCCGACTGTCATGCAGGGCGACGGGTTTGCATACGTGTACCCTCCTGGGTCGGCACGTGGCAGAACGTGGGATTTAATCAAGGGCGATTGGGTCTAAGCGTCGGTGCCCGGACCCGAGGACGGATTGATGATATCAGAAAGCAAACGCGCGTCCCCTCGTCTTGAGTGCGACATTGTTATGGCCGGCGGTGTGACGAGCGGCATTATTTATCCTGGCGCTTTGGCGATGATTGCGCGCAAGTTCCGTTTCCGATCAATCGGTGGAACATCCGTCGGTGCGATTGCCGCAGCAGCGACGGCCGCCGCTGAGTACGGGCGCCAAACCGGAAAAAATCCAAACGCCTTCGAAATCGTAAAGGGGTTGCCGAAAACACTAGGGGAGACGGCAGTCGACGGGCACACGCGATTATTTCACTTATTTACGCCAGAGCCCGCCACCAAAACGTTAGCTGGCTCAGCCGATTGGTCTCGAACGGCACGAGACAATTTGACAGCAAAAATATTGTTTTGACACAATTGTTGGTTGGCTATTTATTGTGATACCATCCAGTGCTGGTTTGGCCAAAGACGTCCGAACTGAACATTTGCCAGCTTTTCCAGATTATTCTGCTTACTGCGTATTTTGAATAAGACAACTGATATTGGAGCGCAGTCATGCGGCGCCTGACCATTACGGTGATCACACTACTTGCAAGCTCTCAGATTGCGGCGGGCCAAGTTACCCTGAATAGGGAGGATGCGTTTAACGCACCGAGCCGGCATGCTTGGAAGCTATTCCTGACCTTGAACCATCCGGCGAAAGATCCCACTCAAGGAAGAGGCTTGCCAGATCTGCAGAAGAAGTTTGGCGCTCCAAACACGACCGTCGTTTGGGAGACATGGCGCCTGGCACGAAACGAAGTGTTTGTCCCACCAGGCCAGGAGCCCCTGCCGTGGGACGATCTGTCGCTTTCGGGGAATACGGTTGGCAAAGTTCCTGAGCCTCCCAAGAATGTGCTCATTGCAAGAGCTTTAGCCCTCTCCGTGGCTCCGGAATTGGGCGCCCTCACGCCAAGCCCACTTATGGATGATGACGGGATATTCAAGAAGACCGGCCAATTCGGCGAGACGAGAGTTAATCGAGCGACCTACGAATTCATTACCGGACAAGATCCGCGCTTTGCCATCAACAAGAGCTACAAGCTTTGGACCGTTGATGGTCAGCGTCGCTATGCGAAAGACTGGATCGACCAAAAAGTCGTCGATGGCAAAAAGCTGTCCGCCATAAGTTTCCCGGTCGAGGCGATGGAGGTGAAGGCCGCTTGGATTGATCTGGAACGTGTGGACATGGTCGCCAAAGAGACCAGGTTCTATATCGCTGACTACAAGGGAAAAAAGTATGGGCTCGTTGCCCTGCATATCATCACAAAGGATATCCCAAATTGGTTTTGGGCGACGTTCCACTTCAAGGACCAACTGAAGATTAAGGACGGGGTGGTTGTGGACCTGACGAAAGCGGAAGAGTTAACCGACGATTATGGTCCACCAGCGGAAATCAAGGGAACGGTGTGGGAGAACTATAAGCTGGGCGGTGCGCAAACCGATTTTATCACGCCCATGGGACAGCCAACCTTCCTTTCGGACGCCTACATTGAGAAGGGCATTGAGCACTCCTCATGCATTTCATGCCACTCAAGGGCATCTATAACCGCAGATCCTGCAATCCCAGGACCGGGGAGCGACGCGACGGCAAATGGTGCTCCCAAGCCGGAATGGTTCATAAGAGACGGAAAGCCGTTTGCAATGCAGTTGGATTTCTTATTTTCAATGGCTTTTCGCGCCCAGTAATAAAAGGAATCCGGACCATGGCGGGCAAGGTTGGCTATGAAAAGGACGTCAAGCCGCTGTTCTCCAGTAGCCAGCGCGAATGCATGCTCGATCGGTTCGATCGTTGGAATTACGAACAGACAAAGTCGAAGGTCGATAAGATCGTCCAGCGCCTCAAAAACGGTAGCATGCCTGATGATGACACAGCGCCATGGCCCCCGGAGCGGATTGCCATTGTCCAAAAGTGGAAAACCGACGGTCTTCTTCCGTGAAGGTGGTGGTTCGTTTCTTTGAAGCTCCAAGGAGCTTGTCGCATTGACGGAGGAACCTATTGCTTCGAATCGCCGCCGTTCTCCTTGCAGCATGGCTCGGTTCGGCCGGCATTACTGCGGCTGGTGAAATGCTGGTGTCTAGAGATATGGCCGTTGAGGGAGTTAAGCTAGCGCCCGAGGCCACCATCATCCGGCTATCGAGAACTGACCAATCGCTGGTTCAGGCAGCCGCTGCGAGGCCGGCCCCCGAAGGTCAGATCAGTCTCTTGCTGAGCGGCATATCTGCCAAGCGAGCAACATCCATAGGCTTCGACGTTGCATTTCTGGCGCTGGATCCGTCGACCGGGAGAACGCTTCATGAGGCGATTGTGGCAACGATCTACATTTTTGACCTTCGGCCAACACGCCGAAGCATCGATATCCTGCCATCCTTGCACAACGCGTTGTACGCCTCGCCCAGCGTTCTTGCCATAAGCGTTCGGCCGGAAGGACAGAGCGCGGAATTGTCTCAGGTGGCGCGTGAGGAAATCGTTCAGGCAGGCATTTCAATCGATAGGATCGAAATAATCGTGCGTTCGTGAGGTGTCGATCCGATGTGAAGATGGACCGACCAAACGTAAATTGGGGTAGACCATGAGGACAACTCGTCGGAAGTTTGTGGGGGCAATGATTGCCACTGGGGGCACATTTTCGCTAATGCGATTGACCGCTGCCCAAACAAGCCCACCTGTCGTGCGCTACGATGTCGCCACGCCAGAGGGCGAGAAAATGCTCGAAAAGTACGCTCGGGCATTGGCCAAAATGATGGACAAGGCGCAAATAGCCGAGAGCGACCCAAAGTCGTGGACGTTTCAGTGGTACACCCACGCGGTCGCCGGGAGCATTCAGAACGAAATCAACCGCGTCTATCAGAATGTGCCGGCGTCCGATCCCAAGCGGCTGCTCGCACTCGCGACATGGAGCACCTGCCAGGCTCATGGGATGAACGGCTTGCCCCAGGAAGAACGCATGTTTCTTCCCTGGCACCGGATGTACGTCTACTACTTCGAGCGCATTATTCGCAGCGTACTCGGGGATCAGACATTTACGCTGCCATACTGGGACTACACCACGCCCGGAAAGCGAGCGATCCCGAAGCAGTTCCGCATGCCAAATGACCCGCTTTACAAGGTGCTCTATCGCGCCAATCGCAATAATGGCGAGAACCAGCGCGCCGAAGTGAATGAGGGACAGACGATTGATCTTGATCGCCCAACGACTCCCCTGACGTTGGCGGTGCTCGGAAACCCGAAATACGAAAGCGATGAGGCCGGTACAGGCTTCAATGAGGAGCTCGATGGAAATCTCCACGGAGCAGTCCATGTTCTGACGGGCAATCCGCAGAACATGGGATCGCCATCCTGGGCGGCGCGAGATCCGATTTTTTGGCTGCATCACTGCAACATCGACCGTCTATGGGCAGCCTGGAATGCCGGCGGTCGCAAGAATCCGGAAGGCACGTTTCTTACACAAAGCGTCGCCTTTGCCGACGAAAACGGGCAAAGAGTTGAGGCGACCGTGCGTGATTTCGTCGACCTTGAAAAGATCAAAGTCGGCACATACCGCTATGACAAGCTTCCACCCGTGCCGCCCATTCCGGCGGTCGCAGCAGACGAGGCAGTCGCGACAAATGCGCCGGTTACGATTTTTGCCCGGCAAACCCAACCGCAACCGGTTCGTCTGGAAGTATCTGGCGCTACATCAGTCCCACTCACGTCGATTGCCGTACCAATTGCAACTCATGTTGAGAATGCGAGCGGCCGATCGATCTTTCTGCTGCTGCAGAACCTTAATGCCGCAGTTCAGCCGAATGTCCTATACAACGTCTTCTTAGACTTCCCAAATAGCCCCGGAACGACGCCGGTTGGACAAATCAACTTTTTTGACTCAACAGGCGCGCAACCGCAGGGAGGCAGGACTTCATCGCGGCGGTTCACCTTTGATGTCACCCAACTGATGCGATCATCGGCAGCCATTGGAACACCCAGCGTTCGCCTGGTTGCGGATGGGCAAGCGGTAGCATCGGCCAACGCCACGGTGGGCAGCGTCGCCTTGGCTCGCAGATAATATCAGGTACCGTGAGGGAGCACCGATATGAGCAAGACGATTTGTGGAATTCTCTCCATCCTGGTTGTGCTTCCCTGTAGTCCCGCTTGGGCTGGCAATGCTGACGTTCGCTACAAGATACCCTTGCGAACTGGCGCAATCACGCCGGTACCAATCGAACGCTCAGTAGTCCGACTGCCATCCTCCATTCTGCCCACGACGACGTTTCAAAACAGCGTTACGGCGCAAGCCAGCGATGCGATTGCTCCAATTCCAGCGACGCCGGCGCCCACGCCGCCGACAGCCAGCGATCCTGCAGCAGCGATAAATCGATATATCATTCAGTTTCACAGCATTCCGAGCAACGATCAGATCGCCAAACTGAGGTCGCAAGGCACTGTCCTCAATGAGTATGTAGGCGGCAATAGCTATTATGCGACGACCACTGGAAAGGCTGCAGCGATTTCTGCTCAGGATGAGCAAGTCCGCGCGATCGTTGAGGTGACGCCAAAAGACAAAATTCAGCCCGAAGTACTTTCAGAGATTCAAAGTGCCTCGGCGGTCCAGAAGCCGTTCAGCGTGAGACTGTTCCGAGATGCGACGGTTGAAACCTTGGCTGCTCAGGTCAAGGCGCTCAACGGCAGCGTTATCGAGACGAGCAAGGCATCATCTTCCGCGGTCATCTTGATCGAGCCGCGCAGGATAGAAGATCTCGCCCGATCCAATAGCGTGAAGACAATCGAGGCAGCTCCGCCGGCGAAACAGCGCTACAATGATCTCGTGCGCCGGGCGATTGGGGCGGAACTCTTGCAGAAGGCGCCCTATGGTCTGACGGGAGCTGGCGTCAAGGTCGGGATTTGGGACGGCGGACTGGTCGCACAAACCCACGAGGACTTCAAGGATCGCCTGACAATTGGAAGCACAGGGGCCAACGTTGACCGTCATGCCACCCACGTCGCGGGGACGCTGGGAGGCGATGGCGCTCACAGCAAGAGTTCGGTGGAAGAGCAGCAAGTCTCGGACACGTTGACGCTCAGCGGGCAGCCAGCCTCGATAAGCAGCACGGCGGAGACTGCAACAGGCTCAAGTCAACCTACCGCGGCGGGCGCCGACAAGCAGTGGCAAGGCGTCGCGCCCGGCGTCAGCATCGTCTCATATTACTGGGACAATCCTACAAACGCGCATGAGGCGGCGATTAAGTCAGCAGGTATCATGCTTTCGCAGAACTCCTGGGGTTATACGGTCGACCAGCAGCTGGGAAACTGCTCACTTTACGGAACGTACACTCTCGAGGCAGAAGGCTTTGACCAGATAGTGACGGGCTTCTATGGACGAAGGATCCCAATCATCTTTGCTGTCGGGAATGAACGAAACGACGGAGACTGTGGCATGTCGGCTGCCCCGCCCTATCGCAACTATGCGAATGTCGCACCTCCCGTGACTGCCAAGAATGTCATCTCTGTCGGCGCAACCAATTCCGACGACAACGATATGACCGAGTTCAGCAGTTGGGGACCGACGACGGATGGTCGCCTAAAGCCCGATATCGTTGCGCCCGGTTGTCGGAAGACGGGTCAGGTCACCTCGACCGTCCCTTCAAACACTTATGCTGGAATGTGTGGAACATCGATGGCCGCCCCTGCGGTCTCGGGAGGCGTGGCGCTTCTCATCGAACAGCGGCAGAAAATGGCAAAGCCTGTACTCCTACCTTCGAGTATCAAAGCCCTGCTGATCCACGGCGCCAGCGATGTTGCGCCTGTAGGGCCGGACTATCGTACGGGTTACGGTGCTGTGAACCTCCGAAACTCTGTCGATTTGATCCGGGGCGACAAGGTCACTGAAGGCGAAATCGGCACGAATGGACAGACCAAGACGGCATCTCTGCAAATCGCGTCCGGTGCAAAGGAATTGAAGGTCACGCTTGCCTGGGATGATGATCCGGCTTCGACCAATGCGACCACCAGTTTGGTGAACGACCTTGACTTGAGGCTAGTATCACCCACCGGCGTACTTCATCTGCCATGGCAGCTGGATCCTAAAGCGCCCGACACTGCTGCAACACGAGGTGCTGATCACACCAATGTCGTAGAGCAAGCGATAGTCCAGAATCCGGAAGCCGGTGTCTGGAAGATTCAGGTGGTTGGCTTTGCAATCCCCAAGCCTGCGCAGCAGTTCTCGCTTATCGTGACTGCTCAGTAGAAAACGAGGTCGAGACTAACGGTAACGCGCGCTAGAAATCTTGGGTCGATAGTTTGGTCGGACGGATCGGCAGAATCGACGCTAGCGCAGCGCCGGCGTTAGTGGGTCGAAGAAAACAAGATAATTGCAATTCTAATAGACGATGGTCTGCTTGAAATGCGGCAGATGCGAGAGGTCGGCCGCGATCCGTTCGACGTGATGGATGCTCATCTGGAGGAATTCTTGCGTAAGTTGTCCCTCTGATCTCCCTGTTCAACTAGATTGAATTTCTTGGCCATCGCGGGCGTTTCTGCCCAGGCGTGACCCGGTATACGTTTTATGAACTCAGTGAAGACAGTAACGAATGCGGCGGTTTCGGCTTCAGCGTCAAAGTCTTCTGCGTCATCGGCGGCGAGTAATGGGCGCACGTCAGCCAAGAAAGATGGGTCTTCCAACTTCGCCCACATGCGCTCTTCGGCTTCGGCTCGAGAAATGGCCTGGCCAGACGCACTGAGATATTTCCCGAACAGTTCGACGATGTGCGCGGCGTCCAACCCTTCAAACAGTGCGACAGCTTTTGCGAGGTCGACGAGATCCCGGCCCTTGTCACGCTGAAGAAGTGCACGAAGCTTCGTCGCAAGGATTTCTTCCCGGCTAAACGACGCAATGTCCGCTTTCCCATTAAACCAGGGGTTCTTAACCTCGAAGGGAAAAGACTTCTCTCCGTCATGAGCGGTACGTTCGCGCGTGGCGATTTCGACTTTGACGCGAATGGGCTGCGAGCTGTTTTCATCCTCGGCTTTAATCGTGAAGGTGAGCTTCGGACCTATCTCTCCAAGATCGTAGTGACCACGGCCCATCCACGGCTCCAAAACGGCCCGCAGCCGGTCCAGGATGGGACCGACCGGGCCTTCCGTTGTCCGCGTAAGGTCAATGTCTTCCGAATACCGATAGGCAGTACGCATACGACGGAGGCCGCCTGATTGACGCATGCGCGCGGGCACGGCGAGGTCTATGATGGCATTGGGTGAAGGGTGAAGGTCAGGCGGCCTGCTGATTGGCTGGCTTGTCGGCCTGGCGCAGGAGCTTCCATTCCCAGGGCAAGAGCTCGTGCAGACGCGATGCGGGATGATCGGCGATACGGGCCAGGACGTCGGCGAGCCAGGCCTTGGGATCGACGTCGTTGAGGCGACAGGTCGTGATCATCGTCAGCATGATGGCGGCACGGTCGGCGCCGCGTTGGCTGCCGGCGAAGGTCCAGTTGCGCCTTCCCAAGGCGATGCCTCTCAATGCGCGCTCAGCGCAATTGTTGGTCAAGCAGATCCTGCCGTCGTCGAGGAAGCGGGCGAAGCCGTCCCAGCGCCTGAGCATGTAGTTAATCGGCTTCAGGACCTCGGAGGAACGCGAGAGGGTTTCGCGCTCGCGGAGCAGCCAGGCATGCATGTCCTCGAGAAGTGACTTACTCTGTTCCTGGCGAGCGGCACGCCGCTCGCCGGCACCGCGGCCGTTGATGGCGCGCTCGATCTCGAACAACGTATCGAGGCGTCTGACAGCCTCCAGCGCGATCGGGGAGACCGGTTTGCCTTTCTTGCCTTCCCGAGCATTTTTCTCGATATCAGCCAGCTCGAAGAAGCCCCGCCGCGCATGGGCCACGCAAAACGCCGGCGTAATCGGCAGCGCCTTCTTCTGCGGGTCGAACAGCGGCTCGAAGCCGCTGTAGCAATCCGCCTGCAAGATGCCGGCGAAGGCGGCCAGATGTCTCTGTGGATGCTCGCCTCGTCGGTCGCTCGAGGCGTAATAGACCGCTGCCGGCGGCGCAGGCCCGGCGAACGGCCGGTCAT
This sequence comes from Bradyrhizobium septentrionale, assembly GCF_011516645.4. Taxonomy (NCBI): domain Bacteria; kingdom Pseudomonadati; phylum Pseudomonadota; class Alphaproteobacteria; order Hyphomicrobiales; family Nitrobacteraceae; genus Bradyrhizobium; species Bradyrhizobium septentrionale. The sequence continues at coordinate 137,232 of NZ_CP088284.1, forward strand.
CCCGCACATAAGTCCAGATCCGCCCGGTCGTGCACTTGCCCTTCGCCAGAATACGGATGGTGGTGTCGTCGCCATGAAGGCGCTCGGCAGCGAGCACGTGGCGTTCGATCAAGTGGAAGAGCGGCATGACGGCGAAGGTCCCGTGGCCGACCTGGTCGGCCAGCGTCGACAACGGCAGGTCGATCCCCTCGGCCTTAAAGCGCGCACTCTGGCGGTTGAGCGGGATATGCATGCCGAACTTGTCGAACAGGATCGTCGCCAGCAATTGTGGGCCGATGAAGCCGCGCGGCGTGGCATGGAACGGCGCGGGCGGCTGGCTGATCTTCTCGCAATCGCGGCAGGTGAACTTCTCGCGTACCGTCTCGATCAGCTTGAAGCGGCGCGGGATCTCCTCCAGCGTCTTGGTCACATCCTCACCGATCTTCGCCAGCCGCGATCCACCGCAGCAGGCGCAGGTCGTTGGAGTCTCAATGACGACGCGCTCGCGTTCGATATCGTCAGGCCATGGCTTGCGCACCGGCCGCTTGCGCATGAAGGGGCGGACGTTCTGCGTCTTCGCCGCTGCGGCCTGTGCGGCAAGCTCATCCTCGCTCGCCGTGGTGACGAGTTCTTCGAGCTCCAACTCCAACTGCTCGAGCAGCCGTGCCGAGCGCTCGGATCGCTGCCCGTGCAGTTCGCGTTTCAGCTTCTCGATGCGCAACTCGAGATGAGCGATCAGCGCCTCGGTATCCGACAGTTTCGCCTGCGCATTCGCGGCTTGCGCCTGCCAGTTGGCGGCCTTCGCCTCGGCTTTCTGTCGCGCCTCACGCTCGGCCTGCAGCGCCGCCAGGGCACTGACAAGGTCCGATGGAAGATCATCCGGCTTCGATATCATGGAGCCATTGAATCAGATCGAGCAGCAGATTCAAACCGTAAAACGACTATCCGACCCGCGTCGGACGCTGGGTTTCTTGAGGGTTGCGCCAATCGATCCCGGACAACAGATAGCTCAACTGCGCCGGAGAGATCGTTACCGATTCACCAGCAACCGATGGCCAGATGAACCTGCCTCTCTCGAGTCTTTTGGTGAACAAGCAGGCGCCCTGGCCATCGTGCCAAATGACCTTCAATAGATCACCGCGTTTGCCCCGGAAGCAGAAAAGACCGCCGCCCATGGCGTCGCGCTTGAGCACTTCCTGCACGCGCAGAGCCAGGCTCGGAAAGCCGCACCGCATGTCGGTATGGCCCGTCGCCAGCCACACCCGCACGCCCGTCGGGATCGGGATCATCGGCGCGCCAGGCCCCGAGCAATTCGAACGACCGCCTCGATATCCGCACCGGGGCCGAAGACCACGCGCAGCCCCTGAGGGCTCACGATTTCGATCTGACCTGTCTCGACAGCTTCCGTCGTTGGCGGCGTACTTGCCGCAACTATCGCAGGGACGAATGTCGGGCCGATCGAATCCTCTTCGGCCGGATCATGACAGGTCCAAGCCTTGCGCCAGCTCAGCAGAAGCTGACGTGATATCCCATACCGGCGAGCCGTCGCCGACACCAGTCGTGGCCCCGAGAAGCTCTCCTCTACGATTCTGAGCTTCTCCGCACGCGTCCAGCGTCGCCGCCGACCGGTCTCCACCAAATCCATGCGGCTCAGCACCGCACTGTCCTTATGTCCGTCCATAAGGACAGTCAGCTACAGATCGGAAAAACTCGCAAGACGGCCGCCCTCGGACGGATACGATAGGCATTGGGGAAATGCAGCTTGTTGAGTGCCGTGCCGCCCCGGAACCGAAGTTCTTTCTTCAAATAGTCATCGTTGAAGATTTCGACGAGCGCGCGGGATATAATGAGATCCTGCTCGACCTGTCGATCTTCCGGCCATGGAGCCTTTTGACTCCATGCGACAATATTCATCGCTGGAATCATTGATCGAGCTCCGGACGGCGGTGTACGAGAACGTTCCAGCGCGTGTCACGTTCAGCCGGGTTGCGGCTTTTGCTTGCTTTCTTCGATGGATCAAGGTCGACCCAAGGCAGCAGCTTTTCGTTGTGCAGGTAAGCGTGAAGTCCTTCAGCCGCTTGGTTATGTTTGACGAAATCGAGTAAATAGCCAAGGCGCTGGATCACCGAGCGCTCAAAGGCAGGCGCGAGTTTCTGCAGTTCTGCAGCGTTCATCTTGGCACCAAGATCAGAAAGCACGGTTGCTATGCTGTCGATCGTCCCGGTCACATGCATGTAGCGCAGCAGGTCGAGCCCCGTAAGTTCCGGGGAGGACAGTTTGAAGAAGCCGGTATCCGTTTTATGGTCGGTAATCGCTGCCCTGAGGGCGTCCAAATCCTTGCGGTAAAAGAAAGTCAGTATTGAACGGCCAGCACGAATTTTGGGCATCCGCTTGTCAGTCACGGTTTGGAATTGCATGACGGCTTGGTGCGAAGCCCCATGAATCTCGGCGGCCTTGAGCAGTCCGACATAGTAGGGGCTACCCTCATGCTTCATGAGGTCATTGATGTACCATTGGGGCGGCGGCGCGCCGCGAGCCAGGTATTGCGGTGGGACGACTACGTAGAAGCCCTGTCGCGGGTTGATTAGTGCATTCTTGTCCTGCAGCCGCCTGGCCGCAGCGAGAAACCCTCGAGAGGTGGTGTTCAACTCAGCGATCGCCTCGTCGCGCGTAAAGGACACCCTTCCGCTGGCCAGCAGATTGGTGAGATAGGAAGCGAGAGTGCTGCGTCGATTAAGCATCATGTATAGATATACACGAAAAACGGGAATTATTCAACATAAGGCTGTGTTGGTAAATACCTATAAAATGGGGATTTTCGAACACAAGAATGTTTGGTCTAAGCACGTTGGAGGGACTATGGACCCCTTCTTTTCAGATCAATTCGCACCCCTTACAGGGCGCTCCAAAATACTCCATCTGACATGAATCTGACATGGCGGCTCAATTGACAGAGAAAATATTCCTTGATGAATACTAAGTATCTCTATAGAAAGCAGTTTCTCTTTTCCGCGGGATAGAGCAGCCCGGTAGCTCGTCAGGCTCATAACCTGAAGTTTCACAGGTTCAAATCCTGTCCGCGCAACCAAGATTTGATGCGATAGCAGTGAATTGGCCAGCCGGTTGGCGGGCTTTTTCATTCCTGGCAAACCGTTTTCAAGCCATTCGAAAAGAACCTTTTTGCCAAGCGCATCGCCGGATACGCGCGGATTTGGCGCGCCATTGAGTTTCTAGCCTGCGCGCATCCGCCACAACCAAGGTAGCGCCGTGGCGATGGAGCAATACTTGCGCTGATTCCAGAATTCGTTATCATTCAATCCTAGCGCGAGATTTGGAGGAGGTGCATGCTGAGATTTCGCTGCGTGCCCGCTCCCGTGACGGCTAGTTGGCGGCCGTTCAGGCCAGTCATCGAGTTGATCGCTTCCGCTTCAACCGCACCCGGGCGCCGGTTTGCTGTCAGCCTTCGAAGCTGTGGACCTCCATATGAGGTCCAAGACGTAATTTGAGGTGAAATATTCGAGCCGGCCCTGGGGGCTTCGTGCTCAGGGTGAGCATTTTTAGCGGAGGCAGCGATTTCATTATGCCGCTTGAGAACTCTACGTTCTCGATGCACCTGCACTGCATCAGCCAGTCCACAAGGTGCTTTGTCGCGTTACCGAAATTCGGGTCCGTGTCGGTGTACATCGATTCATCGGCTGACACCACTCCGGCAAGGGTCGCCTTCGCGACCATGACGTTGCCCGCGTCGATGGCTCGGCAAAATTCGTCGCGCGCCTCGGACATCGCTCACCCATTTTCCGGCCGCATCGACGGGCCGCAACAAGAGGTACCGGCTGAAGGTACACGAAAACTGTTCGATCGATACCCAATCATAACGTGGTCTTTGTAACAAGGAGCAACGACGATGGCCGACAACTTGGAGAAAATTCCGACGTCAGACATCAGGGCCGAACTGCATGCGAGGGCCAAGGCGACAGACAAAAAAACGGTAGCATCCGTCAAGGCTGCCCCGGCATCACCGCTTGCCTCCCACCCCACCGGCGAACTCGTCAAGGCGCTGATCAACCAGGAGAAGGTCATCTATGGCGAAGATAATCGAAAGGATTTCTTCGAGTTCAAGTCCGACGCCAAGGTTCGCGAACTCTCCAATTCCGTGGCGGCTCTCTTTTCCGACACCGCCGTCGTCGACAACGGCGATGGCACATCCACACTGCGGACCCGGTCACTCGGTGAGGCCCAGGGACTGTGTCCTGAAGAACGATTTTTCAAACAGCCGATTGGCGCCTTCTGCTCGGGCTTTCTCGTCGGCGCCGATCTCGTCGCGACCGCCGGCCACTGCGCCAACGCCGGAAACGTCACGACGATCCTTTTTGTATTCGGTTTTCGGATGGAAGATGCCGATACGCCGGTCACGCGCATCCCCAACAAGGATATCTATCGCGGCAAGGTGGTTTTGGGCCGCGAGGAGCAGGGCTCCGGGCCGGATTGGGGGCTGATCCAACTGGATCGGCCCGTGACGGACCGTGACATTCTCAAGGTTCGCCGGACGGGTCGCATTGGGGACATCGCGGCGGTTTCCGTCATGGGGCATCCCTCCGGCCTCCCGATCAAATATGCTGACGACGCCAACGTCAGAGACAATACGCCGACCGCCTTTTTCGTGGCGAATCTCGATACCTATGGCGGAAATTCGGGTTCGCCGGTGTTCGGCGCCGATCACGTGGTGGAAGGCATTCTGGTGCGTGGCGAGACAGACTATGTCTCGAACGGAGCATGCAACGTCTCGAAGGTATGCCCCACGACGGGCTGTCGGGGCGAGGATTGCACGCGCATTGCCGAGCTGATCGATCTCCTTCCGCCGGTGTGATGCAGACGCGCCGCCGTTTGGGTGCTGCGAGGCTGTCTGGACGCAAGGTAGCGGCGGATCGGGGTTGGTTTCCACCCCGGTCCACGGCTGCGGATTTCCAGCTTTCCGAAATATCCATTTCATTTCTTCGCGCAGCGAAATTGCGCGCTCCAGTTCGAGGTGACCGGCGATGGATAAGGTCGTTGTTTCCAACAAGAGGGCATTGACCGGTAAATATACCGCAGATGGTCTGGCGAAGATCGAGGCCGCGATCTCGCGCCTCGCGGCTGCCGACAACGCCCGGGGAATCAAGACCGGCCGGATCTACATTGATGCGGCCGATGACATGGCTGATGTCGGAGATTCCGTGATCAACACCCAGGACGAGACCGGAGCGAAGGAGGCGATCGATGCGATCGCGCACAAGTTCAATCCCGATTATCTGGTGCTGCTCGGCGGCCCGGACATTGTGCCGCACATCGGCCTGGATAATCCAACGCCCCGGGACGGCGACTCCCATGTACCGAGCGATCTTCCCTATGCCTCTTCCGCGCCCCATAGCCGCAATATCGAGGATTTCCTTGACGCTGGCCGGGTGGTGTCTCGAATTCCCGCGCCTGCCGGAGACAATCCGGGTTTTCTGACGAGGTTGCTGGACCAGTCCAGCGCTCATGCGTCCCGACCGGTGGCCGATTACGCATCCTATTTCGCCATATCGGCCGATGCGTGGACGGATTCCACCCAGATGAGTCTCAATCAGATATTCGGCAATTTCAACGACCTGAAGCTCGCGCCGCCGGCGACCCATACCGACATTGACGCCGATCTCGCGAAGCGGGCGCATTTTATCAATTGCCACGGTCGGGCCCTCCGGCCGAAGTTCTTCGGTGAAAAGAACGGACAAAAACCGGTTTCCATCGAGGGCTCAAAGCTGGCCGGCAACATAGAGCCCGATACCGTCGTGGCCGCCGAATGTTGCTACGGGGCCGACATGTACGATCACCTTCTTGCCGGAAGCGGTCTGCCGATCTGCCTCAGCTATCTGGAGAACGGTGCCATTGGATTCGTCGGCAGCACCAATATCTCTTACGGCCCGGCGGAAGCGATCGGCGCCGCCGACCTGCTGGCCCAGTTTTTCTGGATCAATCTGCTCAAGGGTCAGTCGCTGGGCCGCGCCTTCCTGCAGGCGAGGCAGGATTTCGTTCGACGGGAGCGGATGTCGGATCCGGCAAATCTGAAAACCATCGGCCAGTTTATCCTGCTTGGGGATGCGTCGGTTCATCCCTGCTCTTTACCTGCACATGTCGCAGCCAGCGCGGGCGTCGGGGTGGTCGATGCGACGATGCAACGTAAGGCGGTCAGACTGGCTCTCGTCAGCAACGGCCAGTCGGTCATGGAGTCGGCATCGAAGATGGGCAAGCTCGTTACCTCGAGGAGCAGGCTTGCAGGACATGCCGACCTGCTGGAAAAGGTTCGGGGACTCGCGGGCCAGCGCGGATTGGAAAAACCGGACGTCGCCAGCTATCGGGTTTCCGGCGGCAGGGTATTTATGAGCTCCGTCAAGTCGTTGGCTGCGAAACCACTGGTGACGGTCGCAATCGAGACCACAAGGAATGAGGACGGAGTGCCGGAGGTGCGGCTCCTGGTTGCCCACTCACTGCGGGAGGATGGCGACATTGCAATCTCGTCCTTGAGAACCTATGTCAGCCGGTAAGATGGGAATCAAACCGGTCGATCTCGAAGGCGATGTGCGAATGGAGACGGTAGCCCCGGGCTCCAAGAGCGAGCGTTCGGCCGTTACCCTGCGAACCCTCGGGGGAGATACCTACGTCCTGCAGACCCAAGACGGCCCGGCTTTCGGCGTTGACGATGCCCTGCAAGCACTGGTCGGCCGCCGGATCCAGGCGTCGGGCGTCGCGTCCGACCAGAACCTGATCCTGAGAAAGTGGATGCTACTGGATTGATCGGCCGGTCGAGGTGCGGCGATCGCTTGGAATGCGTTCTTACCTTGCAGCAGCTACGGATTTGGTTCAGCTTTCGCGACCCGTCCCTGGGCACCAATCAAGCCCGCCGTCGCCAAACATCGTTCTGGCAAATGTAGCTGGACTAGCCAACCGTCGCTTGGCAAAGATGCGGCCATAGATGGCGTCGACGGGGATCGTGGCCAGATCGAGCGGGATGGCCGCGAAAGTGGGCATGGGCACTCAGGCAAAACTCCGCTGCGCGATGCCGTCGGCGACGCCCAGCACGTCATTGGCCCGTCCGCGCTGAAGCGCCGGTCGGATCGACCTCGACGCGGAAACTCATCAGTCGTCCGGCGCGACGGCTTTTTGAAACGGCCGTCGACCTGCCAGGCCGGGAAGCGAAAGCCGCGCGTGGCGCCGTCGAGGCCGAGAACCTGATTCTGCTTGTGTTTGGTATTGACAGTCATGCGGGTGGTGCCGAGCAGATCGGCGAAGGCGTCGGCGTTCAGCATCTCCTCGCCGGCGAGGATTTCCGCGACCTGAAGGTGGCCGCGCGCGCTTTATCAAGCGCGCTGGACAGATCTTCGCCCTGTTGGTCGGGGTCATCCACGGCTGTGATTCTGGCGTCGTCGCTGTAGCCTTTGAGCAGCGGCTTCACCTTTGTGGGCTCGTCGGCCAGCATCGCCACGGTTTTTGCGGGCGCGCGCAGCGTGAAGCCGACGGCGCCCTTGGGAAGGGTTCCGCCTGTGTCGGTCATGAACGCGGTCGTGAGCACTGATTCGATTGCCTTCGCGGCCTTGACCGAGCCGCGGGCGCCGGACTTGGCTTTGACATTCGCCACTGGGCACCTCCTGTCAGCCAATATGGGCGCACTCCGGAACTCGTCAAGTTCGTAAAGATCGCTTTAGGCGAGAGGCAGGAGGTCGAACCGGCCAAAGCGAGGAGCCGGCGACGATTTCGCGCAAGAGGCAATGCAAAGCCGAAAGAACTGCGCTAAGGTTGTGGGATGGAAAGATTCACCCGCTCCGTCACCTCGGAACATTTAGGGCGCTGCTCGAAGAGCGAGCATCGCGGGACCTTTCTCAAGACTGATCGACGCTGCTTCGCATTGCGCCGGCCAAGTGTGCCTTGGCCGGTATCGAACTCCAAATGTTGGTCGGTAGCCGCACTGCAGCATTCGGCGAAGGAGGTATTATTTGCCGCTAGTCGTTGATTGGCCACCGCACGACGAAGATTGGTCCCGCAGAGCAGAGAGCAGCAAGCTATCACCCCGAGCCTTTCATATGGGCGCGGGCATGAAAGTATTCTCAGTCACTTTATAGAGTTTGATGTGGGAGAACTTTGGAATGCGAAGCCGTGTCACGTTCCAGTTGCAGCGGATCCTCGAGCAGACGCACGAGGCCAAATCACTTCAGGCAATGAGCTTCGCGAAGACGCTCGCTCCCGGCGCGCAAGCCACCATCCGACCTAACGTTCCCGACGGGTTCTCGGCGCACGATTATGCAATTTTTCTGCTGCATGTCGCCGCCGAGATCGAGCACGGCCTTCTCATCCAGTATCTTTTCGCGGCTTACTCGCTTGGCGGATCTCAGGTGCCAGAAGCGCATCGCGACGAGGTGGCGCGCTGGCAGGGCATCATCCTGGGCGTTGCGCGCGAGGAAATGGGGCACCTCATCACGGTCCAGAACTTGCTAAAGCTGCTCGGCGGCCCGCTCAATCTCGAGCGCGATGACTTCCCCTGGGACTTGCCGTTCTATCCTTTCCCGTTCGCGCTCGAGCCACTGAGCCTTAAACTGCTCGCACGCTATGTCTGCATCGAGAGCCCGGAGAAGTGGCCGGATCGTTGGGTTGGACGCAAGGCTGACATCGAGAAGCTGGCATTCCCGGGCGGCGCGAGCGACTTCAAGCGTGTTGGTGTCATCTACGCGACTTTGAAGGCGCTGCTTGGGGACAAAAAGCGAATACCCGACGCGCTGTTTCATGCAGACACGCTGAGCTTCCAGGCGAGTTTCGCCGAATGGGGCCGCGGCTATGCGAAAGGCGCGCGGGGCGCGGTCGACAAGGCAGCCAAGATCCCTGATGTCCTAATCCAAACTGCTTATTCCCGATCCACTGCGTTGCAAGCCCTCGATGCCATCGCAGAACAGGGTGAAGCTGCCACCGATGACATTAGAGACCCCTCGCCATCGCATTTCGAGCGGTTCATGGAGTTGTTCCTCGCGATAGAGGCGGTATCGACGTGGAGTCCTTGTCGGCCAGTGATCAGCAATCCTCGCGCGGTCGGCGATCCCGGCGCGGTGCCCGGCACGCATTATATCGACAACGAAACCTCGCGAATCTGGGCGCGCCTTCTCAATCTGCGCTACCGCATGCTGCTTGCCTACGTTGCCCACAGTTTTCGGATTTCGGGAGACTATGGTCCGGCCGACGGACTGGCCCGGGGTTCGGTGCTCAATCGCGCGTTCGGCGAGATGTATAATCTCAGGGCGCTAGCAAACATATTGGTCACGCTACCGGCAGGCGATCCGGCTAAGCCGGAGCGCGCAGCGCCCAGCTTCGAGCTTCCTTATTCGATGGCGCTGCCGGTGCTCGAGCGGGATGCGTGGCGCCAGCATGTCGACCTATTGCAGGCCTCGGAGACTCTGATCGCGCGGCTACGCGGAAGCGCCGGGAAGGGCGCCGATTCCTTCCTCGAATCACTTGATGCGCTCGACGCTCAGGCGATTATTGCCTTTGAAGCCGCGATGCAGCGGAGTTCCGCACCGGGTCTGGCTTACGGCGGGGGAGGGCGCGCATGACGATCCAGGAACTTCGTATTCTGCCGCCGCTGGCGGTCGCGCGGCTTGGCGCCTCGTCGACGCCGCTGGCGGCTTATCGGCTGGACGTCGATGCGGAAGCGGCACTTGGGTATCGCAGGATCGTGCCCGACGAGACGTTCGAGCTGCGTGTCGAAACAGGCGAGATTGCGCGCGTTTATGTGCCTGAGCGCATCAAGTTTCGCGACGGCGATGACGTGCGACCAGTTGCGCCCTTCCTCGAGGTATTCGCGAGAACCGCCGATGATCTGCTCGAGCCGTTGACCGTTGAGTTGCTTGACGCGCATGGCCTCAAGCCAGCAGATCTGCGCTGGATCGTTCACCTGGGATGCCGCAAGATCGAGCGCCGCACCTTCGATCCCAATGATCGGATCGAGGCCATTGTCGAAATCAATGACTACGCCCGCCATCCCATTCACGCGACCTGCACCAATTTCCGTGACGGCAAGACGCTGCCACTCGGTTGGGTGCAATATATCCGTCCGAACGAAGAGTTCCCTGAGATACGCTTCCGCTTCACGCCGGCCGCGGGTCATGTCTACGGTGCGAGTCCGTCCGGCATGCCCTATGATCCGAAGGGGCCGGAGCCGGTGCATACCGACCCGAATGTGCCACCCGAGCGCATCCTTTACGATCCGGCGAAGGGACGCTGGCTCGGCTACAAGGAAAGTGGGACGGGCAGTTACCTGCTGACCAATCCCGGCGCGATTTTCACGTCGGACGCCGATGGTCAGAGCGTGGGCTATTTCGACGACGAATGCGACGGACTGGTTTCGGTTTCTCTTCAGGTAGCCGGAAAGAAGCTGTCCGCCTTCGCGCGTATCGGTGCGGGGCCGCCGACCTTCGCACCTGACACGATTCCGATTCGCACCGTTGCTGACGAATTGGAACAGGCCGCCTTCGGCGTTGCTCATGAGGACCCGGCAACGCTCGCTGAAGCCGAGGAGATATTGCGGCGCGCAGTTGAGACCGTCCGGCTGTTCAACACCGCAGCGTTAAACGGCAACACCATCCAGGGCCGCACAAATCAGACCAGCACGATGGTGCGACAGGATGCGAATGATTTCGGCCGCTTTTTTGAACCGATCATGGCGCCGGCGATCGTCGACAATCATGCGATTCTGGCGCTGCATCAAAATGTTCTCACAGCGCTACGCAGCGGCACCGGCGCCTGGTTCGCCGACGCCCTCCGCCGGCCCGAGGAGGTCGGTGACCTGAGCGATCTAGGCCGACGTAAGATGCCCGCCATGATGCGCGGCGCTGACGGCCGGCATTTGGTACTGACGCGTCGCCAGATCGACGCCGTAGTGATGGCCGCCATGGGCAGCCTGTTTTCCGATCCAGTCGAGGCATCCGCATGAAGATCTCGCCAAGCAATCTTGCCGCCCAGCTTAGCTATCGCGGCCGCGGCAACCCCTGGAACACGAAGCCGGTCACGGCGATCTCCAACTGCTTCCCTGGTCTCGAATTCGATTTTCGGGTCATTTGGCGTCGGATGTTCGAGGGCCTGACGTTAATCGAGTGCCACAACCTCGTCGTTGAGGCGGGGCACCCGCACGCGGGGCTCAAACATCACCGCCTTCTCGCGATCGAAGACCCTGCTACCAGCGCGGGTCGATTGCCGCTGGTGGTGCCGACCACGGGCGTTCAGATGCCCGGCTATGAAGGCAATCTTGGCAGCCCGAACAACAAGAATGGCGTTTCCTTCATGGAATGGGCGAACAGCCTGGCGCGAATACATGAGGCACGCAGCCGCACGATCTTTGGTTATTTCACGGCCGAGAAGTCTCCCGAGGAAGTGCTGATGCCGGAGGACGAGGCGGACGTCGCCAAGCTCATCAAGGTGGAGCTCACCGTCCGTCCGATCTTCGAGACGAGCCCTGTCGACGGCAAGCCGATGGCCCTTATATCGCAGCAGCTCGTTGAGCCGGGCGAACTTACCCAAGGGCTCTGTTCGCCCTGGCAGAACGACTATCGCGAATGTGCCTGCTACTACTGGGCCGCCAGCCGCCCCGACTACGTCAATGTTGTGGAAGGGGCCGACGGCACCAGCGTAGGCGACAACTGGATGGCGATCGAACGACCCAGAGGCGGGGGCTACGTTCTCGATGACCGCAAGGATGGCGCGGTCTGGAGCTATGATCAGCTGTTTCAGAACTGGCAGGGTTTCCTTAAATTCGTGGTCGGAGGATCGGAAGAGCAGGACCGACTCGATCGCGAAGACAGGAGTTAGCCTATGGGGATCGCGTCCGCCACTATCGATGCGTCACGTCCACGATCACGTGATGCGCACCTCTTGAAATGGGGAGATGCCGCGCAGCTCTTCCTGCCCGATGGCAGTCAGCTCTTTGACATCGATGAAGCGCTGGCCGAAGCGCTGAGTGGCGCCCTGGAATCCGGCGGCGGCGGGGCTGCGGTAGAGAAACTGCTCGCCGAGCTTGACGTCCTGCCTGTGTCGGATCGCTGTTCGGGCGTACCCGAGGATCGGCGCGTGCGCGCCCTTTCCCTCGCTGTCGCCCAAAGTTGCAATCTCGGCTGCAGCTACTGCTATGCCAAGGGAGGTTCGTTCGGTAGCGCACCGAAAAGCATGAATCTAGAAACGGCACGGGCTGCGATCGACTTGATGCTACGCGAGACGGAGCCCGGCGAGCGCGCCAACTTAGCCTTTCTCGGCGGCGAGCCCCTGATGGGTCGCGATGTTGTTCACGGCGCAACCAACTATGCCGCGCGCCGTGCATCTGAGCGCGGGATCAAGCTTTCCTTCTCGATTACCACCAATGGGACGCTTATAGCCGAGCGCGACATCGAACTGTTCGAAACGCATGGCTTCGCAGTTACAGTCAGCCTTGACGGGATTGGTGCAGAGCATGACCGCCAGCGGCCGTTCAAAGGCGGGCGAGGCAGCTATGCGCGGATTCTCGAACGCATTACGCCGCTGGTTCAGCACGCGCATTGCTGCCAGGTGTCGGCGCGTGTGACAGTGACGCCGCGTAATCTCGATCTTCCGGCAATGCTCGACGAATTCATCGGCCTCGGTTTCCACAGCGTCGGTTTTTCGCCGATGCTTTCGGCTCCTGACGCTGAGAACGAAATGCAGCACGATCATCTGATCGAGATGCTCGAACAGATGCTCGCGTGTGGACGCGCATTCGAGGCAAGGACGATCGATGGGGAACGCTACCCCTTCCTTAACATGCTAAATGGCCTGCGCGAAATCCATCGCGGAACGCATCGTCCTTATCCTTGCGGCGCGGGCGTGGGCTATCTCGGGGTTTCGGCCGACGGCGAACTCGCCGCCTGCCACCGGTTCGTCGACGCGCCCGAAGGCGCAATGGGCAACCTTGCCGACGGCGTAGACCGAGTAAAGCAGACGGCGTGGCTTGATGCGCGGCATGTCCATGCACAGCCGGGATGCCGGTCATGCTGGGCACGCTATCTGTGCTCAGGCGGCTGCCATCACGAGACGCTCAGCCGCGGTCGCCCGGCATGCGACTTCATTCGCGGCTGGCTGCATTATGTGATCGGCGCTTATGGCCGCCTCGCGCGGGCCCGCCCCGATTTCGTCGACCAGATTGCTCGATGAACGGTGCGGTCGAAATCCTTGTCGTCGGTGGAGGACCTGCGGGCAGCGTCTCCGCTTTAATGCTGCGCCGGTTGGGATTTCGGGTAAGATTGATCGAAACGAGTGATCGCCCGCGACCGCACGTTGGCGAAGCCATCAGTCTGGGCGTTCACCGGCAGCTCACGGATCTCGGACTCGGTGAAGCGTTGGATCGTGCCGGCTGCCGGTCGTTTGATGAGTACGACGAGCATTGGGAGCGAGCTGAGGCCATCGTCCGGCAGGCGCCGCCTGGGTCAGCGACGATCGATCGGGCACGTTTTGACGCAGCGTTCTGGAGCTTATGCAGCGATGCTGGAGTCGAGGTGCGCTTGGGCCAACAAGTCGAGCGAGTCGATCGGCTAGTGGACGGCGGCTGGAATGTTCGGACCGTCGGTGGCGAGCGCTACGACGCCGCGTTCTTAATCGATGCGACGGGTCGGAGAAGCCTTCTGCCCAGAGCGCGTCGCGCGTTCGGACCGCGGACCCTTGCGCTCCACGGCTACTGGCGAGGCGAAGGCCTGCCGACCCGTCCGCATATCGCGGCCGGTGCCAGCTGTTGGACATGGGGGGCACCGGTCGACGGACTAGGCTTCAGCGCGATCCTTTTTGTCGATCGTCATGCCCTTGCCGAGCATGGTCCCAACCTTCGCGAAGCCTATGCTCGGGGCCTTGCGAAGACAGGATTATTGTCTTTGCTTGCAAATCGGGCAAATTGTTCGGTGGTCTCGGCCTGCGACGCCAGCGCGTGGCTTGATGACGAGGCGTGCGGGCGCGGTTTCATCAAAGTCGGCGAGGCCGCGCAAAGCCTCGACCCGCTGGCGTCAATGGGAGTGCAGAAGGCCATTCAGTCGGCACGGAGCGCTGCGGTCATCGTCAATACTTTGCTGCGTCGCCCTGACGCGCAGTCGATCGCCCTAACTTACCACCAAGATCTGCTCAAGCGATCGGCGCACGCCCATCGCCGCGCGACAGCAGAAATATATGCGCGCAGTAGATTTGCGGACATGAGTTTCTGGCAGGCGCGTTGCGAAGGAGCCAATGCGAGGGTTAAGATGCGAACGCCCACCTCGCTATCGTTCTCAGGCACGGCCTCCATCAAACTTGATATGTCGCGGCTTATTGAACACCCCTGCTTATGCGGAGACTATGTCGAGCTGCGGCCTGCTGTGCTTACTGGGTCGGAGCGGGAGCCCGTAGCCTTTCTCGGCGATGCAACCGTGGCGGGGATTGTCGCGGCGGTTAGAAGCAGCGCTACCTGGGACGCGTTGCGAACTTCGCTCGCGCATAACCGCGATGCCACAACGGCGGACCACATCTGTGCGTGGTTGGTCCACAATAAAATCCTGCACGTGGGCGCTCCAGCATAGCATTATGTTAGTAGTAGCAGCGCGATGCTTGTACCTTCGCCTCGACCTTGGGAGGACGTCATCGGCACGCGCTCGGGGGGGCCCGCGGCTCGAGGATCTGCATAGCGTTGACCTTGGGATGCGACAACTAGCCTTGATACAGAAAGAGCGGGCGGCGTTGGAGCGACGCCCGGCAGCGGAAGATGCCCGCCGGGAAAAATAAAGAAGCCGGTTAGAAGCCGCGCGCAAGGTAAGCATCCGGTGAAGACCGCGATCGGATCACTTTCGACTCAGGCGGCTTGATTGACGGATGGCGGCGCACCAATTCCATGGCAGCAGTTCGTCGAGCCTTTGGATGGGATGTTCGGCAATGCGCGCAAGGACGTCGGCGAGCCAGGCCTGTGGATCGATGTCGTTGAGCTTGGCGGTCATGATCAAGGTCGCCATGACCGCGGCACGGTCGGCACCGCGATCTGATCCGGCGAACAGCCAGGACTTGCGGCCCAGGGCAAAGCCGCGCAGGGCTCGTTCGGCTGCGTTGTTGGTCAGGCAGATCCGGCCATCGTCGATGAAGCGGGCGAACCGATCCCAACGCTTGAGCATATAGTCGATCGGCTCGGCGACCGAGGCCGAGCGCGACAGGCGACCACGCTGCTCGCGCAGCCAGGCTTCCAGAGTCTTCAGTAGCGGCGCGCTTTGCTCCTTACGGATACGCATCCGCTCGGCAACAGCAACGCCATTGATGCCGCGCTCGATGTCGAACAAAGCGTCAATGCGTTTGACCGCCCCCAGCGCGATCGGCGAGATCGCTCCTGAATTCTTGCCTCGTCTTGCATTGGCGGCGATGTCCGCCAGTTCGAAAAACTGCCGCCTGGCATGGGCCCAGCTTGCGTCAGGATAAGTCCTGGAAAGGAGGAAGAATGTGACCTGAAACCTTTCAACGTGACCCAGAGGGTTCGACGCCCTCGCGGCAAAGGCGGAGCCCGCCAGCCGGAAGCGAGTCTTGCATGGGTGACGGCAACGTCATTCGTGAAGCGTAGACAGCGGGTACTGAAGCCCTGTGGCAGCCTCGAAATCATGGTCGTGCTGAAGCCTTCGCCGTGTTGGATCCGGGGGCAGCACTGGGAAAGCCGCTATGGTCAGGCTTACCGGTTCGGCCGGGGTCTCAGAGCAGGGCAAAGGTACGGGATGGGCCACCAGGAAACCTGAGAGGTCCCGTTTGTGTCCACATGAATCGGCCGGACAGGAGCACCGGCCTGAACAATGCTCCGGGCCCGATGACCGACTTGGCGAACATCGGGAGCGCAGACGCGAACACGAAACACCAAGGCATGTGGAATCCCGAGGCGAAGACATAAGCTGACGGACATGCGCGGCGGGAAGTCGTAGCGGCTTCGTAGTACCGAGGAAGGCGGGGAACTGGGCTCACCGGGACCCGCTGGAGGGAAGGGAGCCGTCACGCGTTAAGACCCATTGACGAGAAACACGGGAGGGAACCCTGAGTCCCGCAAACCTGTCCACGAAACGACAATGGATAGCCGATCTGGCGAGGCAACATCCCGAGCGGGTGCTGACCGCGCTGCATCACCTGATCGACCGTGAATGGATGCTCGAGGCTTATCGTCTGACGCGCAAGGATGGCGCGCCCGGCGTCGACGGCATGATGGCGACGGACTATGAGGCGAACTTGGAGGTCAATCTTGATGATCTCCTGGCGCGCATCAAATCCGGCCGTTACATCGCGCCGCCGGTGCGACGGCACTACATCCCCAAGGCGGATGGCACGGAACGGCCGCTGGGCATCCCGACACTGGAAGACAAGGTGGCGCAGCGGGCGATTCTCCTGCTGCTAGAGCCGATCTACGAGACGGACTTCTTGCCGTGCTCGTACGGGTTCCGATCGGGACGATCGGCCCATGACGCCCTGCACGCTCTACGTACCGGGTTCATGGAACAAGGGCTGCGCTGGGTGGTGGACGTCGATATCTCGAAATACTTCGACACCATCGACCACGCACACTTGCGCCGATTCCTCGACCAGCGAGTCACGGACGGTGTCGTCCGGAGGATGATTGATAAATGGCTGAAGGCGGGGGTGCTCGAAAAGGGCATCCTGCGCCGCACGACTGTTGGAACGCCCCAAGGCGGCGTGATCTCGCCACTGCTTGCAAACATCTACCTGCATTATGTGCTGGACGAATGGTTCGAGCAGGTGGCGCGACCGCGGCTCAAGGGGCGGTGCCAACTGGTTCGATACGCTGATGATGCGGTGATTGCCTTTGAGGACCACCTGTCCGGCAAGCGATTGCTGAACGTGTTGGCCAAGCGGCTTGATCGGTATGGGCTTCAACTCCATCCGACCAAGACTCGCTTCGTAGACTTCCGGTTCAAACGCCCAGGCGGGCGTCATCCTGCGACGGCGGGGACCACGTTCAACTTCCTTGGCTTCACCCACGTGTGGGGTCTGTCGAGGCAAGGCAAGAATGTCGTCCGTCAGATAACGGCAAAAGACCGTTACGCACGCGCGCTGGCTTCTGTGATGGAATGGTGTCGGCAAAACCTGCACTGTTCGTTCAGGGAGCAGCACGCCCATCTGTCACGGGTAATCCGGGGGCACTGCGCCTACTACGGCATCTCCGGAAACGGCCGACGCATCAGATGGTACCACCACCAAGTCACGCGGATATGGAGGAAATGGCTCGCACGGCGTGGCCGCCACAGCAATCTGCCGTGGACGCGCTTCCGGGCCATGCTCGCGCGATACCCACTGCCAACAGCCAAGATCGTCCACCAATATGCTGCCGTCTCGTGAGCGAAGCTTGCGCGTGAAGAACCGGATGCGGGTAATCCGCTCGTCCGGGTCTGTGAGGGGCGGGGATGGCAACACCCCCGCCTACTCGGCACAACGCCGACGTGATCGGTCCCTCCGCGCGCGCGGGATCGTACAACTCGTTATAGCCGTTGTAGGCATCGGCCTGCAGGATGCCGCTGAAGGCCTTCAGATGTCGCACGGGATGTTCGTGCCGCCGGTCGCGTGAGGCATAATACAGCGCCGCCGGCGGCGCCCGGCTGCCAAAGGGACGGTCGTCGCGAACATACGTCCAGATGTGTCCCTTGATTGTCTTGCCCTTGGCCAGGATCGGCACATTTGTGTCGTCGCCATGCAGGCGTTCGGCACCGAGCACATGCAGCTCGATTAGGCCGTGCAACGGCTGCAGCACGGTCGTGCAGGCGCCGACCAGGTCGGCCAGCGTCGACAGGCTCAGATCGACACCTTCCCGCGCATAGCGCTCGCTCTGTCGGTTCAGGGGCTGGTGCTGGCCGAACTTCTCGAACAGGATCATCGCCAACAGGTTGGGCCCGGCGAAGCCGCGCGGCGTCACGTGGAACGGCGCCGGAGGCTGGGCGATCGTCTCGCAGGCCCGGCACGAGAACTTCTCGCGCACGGTCTGGATCACCTTCCACTGCCGCGGAACCACCTCCAGCGTCTCGGTGATGTCCTCGCCAAGCTTCGACAGCCTTTCCGAGCCGCAGCATGGACAGCTGGCCGGCGCCGCGATCACGACGCGCTCGCGCGGCAGGTGGTCGGGGAACGGCTTGCGCGAAGGCCGCTTGCGCTGGAACGACTGGACGGCCTCAGATCTCACCGCCGCCTGCTTGGCCCCCAGTTCATCCTCGGTGGCGGTGGCTTCCAGTTCTTCGAGCTGAAGCTCCATCTGCTCCAGCAATCGCGCCGTGCGTTCCGAACGGGTGCCAAAGAGCTGGCGCCGCAGCTTCTCAATCTCGAGCTTGAGCCTGCCGATGAGCGCTTCTGTGCTTGATAGATCAGCCCGAGCATTGGCGACCTCGGCCTTGGCGCGAGCGGCTGCCGCCTGAGCGTTGGCCGCAAGCGCCTCTGCCTCAACCCGCGCGGCGCGCTCGGCGAGGATCAGCGCATGCGCTGTGGCAAGATCGGTGGGGAGCGATTCAGAACTGTCGATCACAATCCGATGGAATCACATCCATCAATAGCCGCAAGCAGAATCATCACCCCATCGAGGTCGGACGCCAGCTCTCCTGCGGATGGCGCCAGTCGATCCCCGACAATAGATAACCAAGCTGCGCCGGTGAGATGGTCACCACACCGTCGGCCGCGCTTGGCCACAGGAACCGGCCGCGCTCCAGCCGCTTGCTGAACAGACAGGCGCCCTGGCCGTCATGCCAGATCACCTTCAACAGATCGCCGCGTCGGCCCCGGAAGCAGAACAGATGGCCGCTCAGCGGATCATGCTTAAGCACTTGCTGCACCAAGAGCGCCAGGCTGGCGAAGCCCTTCCTCATGTCGGTATGGCCCGTGGCAAGCCACACCCGCACCCCGGTCGGCAACGGGATCATCGGGCTCGTCCATCCGACAACGCAGCCACAGCCGCCGTCAACGTCGCGGGATCGACCGCGCCCGTGATCCGAAGCTGCACTCCGCTTGCAAAGGCGATCTCGATCGTCCCGCCAGTGCCTGCACGAGCGGTCCATGCCGGCTGCTCCGGCGCAACCGAAACCGCCGCAAATTGTACCTCGTCCTCCGGCCGCAATGCTGCTGCGCGCCCGATGGCGCCTGTTCGCGCCTGCCGCCGCCAAACCGTCAGGAGATTGGGATGCACGTCATGCCGACGTGCCACTTCGATGACGCTCGCCGATGGCGCCTGGCTCTCTCCAACGATCCGAAGCTTCTCGACCGTCGTCCATCGCCGCCGCCGCTCCGGGCCCGAAAGAACCGAAACCTTGCTCACGTTTGCTCATTTGTTTGCAAATTAATCCGCAAACTATCGCAGGCAAAGTTGCTGCCCAGAAGGCGGCCCTCACCGGAGGGTTACCGCGCAAGCGGGCGAGGGCGTAGATGGCGCGGACGGACTCGGCCAAGCGAGGGCGTGTGCGAAGTCCGGCCGGTCGCCTTGCGGCAGCCGAGAGCAGGTGAAGCGCGCTTCATCCTGTCGTGGCGGGCTCGCGTGGCCACGCGTCCCACCGGCCGGTCCCTTCGCGCGTTCCTAATTCGTTGCGTCGCGATAGCGTGGCGGCAGGCCATTCACAAGGTTGCAGGACACCCGATACAGGTCATGGGTGCCAATCTTGGCGAAGCGCTCGCCAATGGGCTCGGCCCAGAAACGCGCCGCCAGATAACCTTTTCCGTGCCAGAACTGCTCAAGCCACTTGGCAAGTGCAATGGCGCCTTTTTCGTTCAGGCTGTCCGGATGTGCCTGCGGTGCATCGTCCGGACTAATGCTGCAGATATGCACGGAAGGTAAACCTCCGCTTAGGTCTGGTATGATACGCATGTTCTTCTCCAAAAGGGTTGATCGACGGGCGGCATATAGCCGGATCGCGCCCCGGCGATTCAATCGCAGAGTCGCTTGCAAGAGCGAAAAGCAGCACATTGAATTCGGGCGTATGATCATTCACCCGATCGCGCGTATGCCCGAAATAATCTTTGTTACGCCGGGCCCACTGTCGCCGCTGTCTTGCTCTTTTGTCGCAGTTGCCGCATCATAATGTCGCAGGCGGAGGTAGAACAGAAAAATGGGGCTGCAGGAATGATCGACTCTCCCTGATCAACGGCCATGTGTGGAAAAGTTCGACTCGTATTGAGTCCGATCCTTGCGCACAATTTGTCCCTTAGGGTGCCATCAGCGACGTTGTGAGGTCACACCAGCCATGAACCGTTGGCGGGAACGAAGACTTATTGGTCTGCTACCGAACGGCGTTCCCATGTCGCGTCACAAGCAGATGCGGCTGAGGCGAAACACTGATCTGTCTTGTATCCTCGATCGATCAGCAAAGATAGTGACCGTGGGCTGCTCAAGACTTTCGCCAAGTTGGCCGGAGCATGACGTTTCAAAATGCGTCTCATGGTCCCTCACGTAACGCGTCAGCTATCTATCTCAAAGTTCGTTCTAGGAATATATTCCATAATCTATGTTATGCGAGCAATAGACCACCGTTAGAAGAGCTGCGACGCGCGCCTATTTGCAGCGCTACGGCAAGCCGATCGCATTCTACTCGGATAAGCACGCGACGTTCCGGGTAAACAAGGGTCGGGGCGCCCGGAGGTGACGGCATGACCCAGTTTGGCCGGGCGTTGCACGAGCTCAACATCGATATCATCTGTGCCAACGCTCCGCAGTCGAAGGGTCGCGTCGAACGAGCCAATGGAACGCTGCAAGATCGTCTGTTGAAGGAGATGCGGCTGGCCGGAATCTCAACCATCGAGGCCGGCAACGCATTTTTGCCCGCGTTCATGGAAGGCTGCAATCGGTGGTTTGCGAAGCCTCCCTTCAGTGACAAGGACGTGCATCGACCGCTGACTGAGCACGACGTCGTCGATGATGCCTTTGCCTGGAAGGAAGAGCGCACGGTATCGCAGAGTCTGACGCTGCAATACGACAAGATGCTGTTCATCCTCGAGCCGAACGAGATTACGAGCACCCTCGCCCGCCAGCGCGTCACCGTGTTCGACCATCCGGACGGGCGGCTTGTGATCAAGCACAGGGGCCGTGCGCCGCCCTACCGGACGTTCGACAAGGTGCGACAAGTCGACCAGGCGGAGATCGTCGAGAACAAGCGGTTAGGGTCGGTTCTGGCGTACACTTGCTGAGCAGCAGAAGCTGCTCGACTTCAGCCGCAGCCAGAAGGCTCCGCGGCGACGTGGCCAAGGTCCGAGCTTGTTCAAGGCGGGCTAAAACCCGCAAGTCGACCAGTCGCCGTCGCTGGCATTGGGGCTCTCATCCGGGCGCCCGGCCGCTGCGCAACCCCGGCCAGCTTCGCGTCCGTGCGCCCTCCTCGCCGGGCCTTGCGGTGACATTTCTAACGAGCGCAATCAGCGACTTGTCGTAAGCGCTGTTCAGCGGCCACCTACCGGTTGACGGGGTGATCTGCGAGTCTGCGGTTTGTTTGAACCGTTAGGCTTAGAATGGACACAGAGCATAGTGCTATCACGGAGCCGGTGAGGCGGCTTGAGGTCTTCACTGGAGCCGGCCGTCGGCGGAAGTGGAGCGACGAGGACAAGGCGCGGATTGTTGCGGAGATCGTTGCGAGCGGCGACTCAGTCTGTTCGGTAGCGCGACGGCATGGATTGTCGCCGCAGCAGTTGTTTGGCTGGCGCCGTCAGTTGCGAGAAGCTGCGGGCGGTCATTCCGAAGTGGAAGAAGTACAGTTTGTGCCGGCGGTGGTGGATGCCGTAGTGCCGGCGCCCGCTCTTGGCCGTGAGCGCAAAGCGGTGCGCTGCAAGGCCAAGACGGATTCCGGGATCATCGAGATCGAAGTTGACGGCATCACGATCCGGGCCGGTCGTGGTGCCGACCCAACAATGATTGCGTCGATCGTCCAGGCGCTGAAGGCGAGCCAGTGATCGGTCCGTCGGGTGCGGTCCGGGTGATGGTGGCGACCAAACCGGTAGACTTCCGCAAGGGAATGGAGGGGCTTGCTACCCTGGTGCGCGAGAGCATGGGGGCTGACCCATTCTCGGGAGCTGTCTATGTGTTCAGGGCCAAGCGGGCGGATCGGATCAAGCTGGTGTTCTGGGACGGAACGGGTTTGTGTCTGTTCGCCAAGAGGCTGGAGGATGGAATCTTCCGCTGGCCGAAGATCGAGGACGGTGTGATGCGTCTGTCGGCGGCGCAATTGTCGGCGCTGCTGGAGGGGCTCGACTGGCGGCTTGTGCATGAAGCACGGGCGACGCCGGCGCCAACACAAGCGGGATAGTTGTTGGCGGTGCTGCGGCGAAGTGAATCAGGAGCGTCGGACGCGTCGCCAGTTGGCGGCGAATATGCTCTGAATTGGGTGTGAGCGACGCCCTGCCTGACGATCCCGAGACGCTGAAAGCGATGCTGCTTGCGGAGCGGTGCGAGAGCGAACGGCTGCGTCAGATCATCAAGGAACTGCAGCGGCATCGGTTTGGCCGGCGGGCAGAGACGCTGCCTGAAGATCAGATGCTGCTGGGCCTAGAAGACGTCGAGCAGGTGGCAGCGTACGGCGAGACGGCGCAGGACGTCAGCGCACCTGAAGGCCGTGAGGTGCAAGCCGGTAGGCGCCGCGTCAACCGTGGCGCCTTGCCGGCGCACCTGCCGCGGATCGAAGTCGTCGTCGACATCGAGGACAAGACCTGTCCCTGCTGCCAGGGCGAGTTACATCGGATCGGCGAGGATAGAAGCGAGCGGCTGGACCTGGTCCCGGCGCAGTTCCGGATCCTCGTTACCCGGCGTCCCAAATACGCCTGCCGCGCTTGCGAGGACGGTGTCATGCAGGCGCCGGCCCCGGCCCGGTTGATCGAGGGCGGACTGCCGACCGAAGCAACCGTCGCCCAGGTTCTGGTGTCCAAATATGCCGATCACCGTGTGTCCTGGAACACACCAACGAAAGGAGGTTTGGAAGCTGCGTGAGAGATAGAGCTGGCGCCGGTTGTTTGGACAGCGCCCCGCGGGATTTAAGTGGATTCCTGCCGGGTTATGCTGAACGCGGGGCCTTACGATTTTGTCGTTGCGTCGGGAGGGCGTAGCCCGACCAGAGCGACGACAAAATCGTCGGCGACGGTCATGCGGCGATCACCATAGCTTGCGTGCCGAAGTAAGCCTCGTCGGGCGTGCGCCCGTCAAGGCTCGAGTGAGGGCGTCCCTGATTGTAGAAGGCCAGATACTTGGCAATTGACGCTCGCGCCTCGGACACGCTGTCGTAGGCGCGGAGATAAACTTCTTCGTATTTGACCGTGCGCCAGAGCCGCTCGACAAACACGTTGTCGCGCCAGGCGCCCTTGCCGTCCATGCTGATGGCGATCTTCGCGTCCAGCAGCACATCGGTGAACTCGAGGCTGGTGAACTGGCTGCCCTGGTCCGTGTTGAAAATCTCGGGCCTGCCGTGCTTCGCCAACGCCTCCTGGACCGCTTCGACGCAGAAGGCCGCCTCCATTGTGATCGAGACGCGATGGGCCAGGACCCGTCGGCTGAACACATCGACGACCGCCGCGAGATAGACGAAGCCACGCCGCATCGGAATGTAGGTGATGTCCATTGCCCACGCCTGGTCGGGCCGCTCGATCTTCAATCCGCGCAACAGGTACGGGTAGATCTTGTGACCCGGTGCCGGCTTACTCGTGTTCGGGCGACGATAGACCGCCTCGATCCCCATGCGCTTCATCAGCGTCGCGATGTGGCGGCGACCGGCGTATACGCCCTCCCGCCGCAGCAACGATCGCTGCATACGCGCTCCCGCGAAGGGATAATCGAGATGCAGCTCATCGAGCCGACGCATCAAGGCAAGGTCCTCGGCCGAAACTGGCCGAGGTTCATAGTAGACCGTGCTGCGAGCCAGCTTCAGGACCTTCGCCTGGCGCACGATAGAAAGATCATGACCGCGGTCGATCATCGCTTTGCGCTCAGCAGGCCCGCCTTGGTGAGCGCGCCGGACAAAAAATCGTTTTCCAACGCCAGCTCGCCGATCTTGGCATGTAACGCCTTCAAATCGACCGGCGTCTCGGCCGACGCCTTGTCATGCCCAAACACGCCGGCGGCGCCTTCCAGGAGCTGGTTTTTCCAGATCGTGATCTGGTTCGGATGAACATCAAACAGTTGCGCCAGCTCCGCCAGCGTCTTGTCGCCTTTGACCGCAGCCAAAGCAACCTTCGCCTTGAATGCCGGAGAATGCATCCGGCGGCTCTTCTTCGTCATCTTCGCTCCTGATTCGCAGCAAGAATCCTCGCCGCTGTCAGGCAGAAAATCCACTCAAGCTACTGTCCGAATTTGCGGAGCCAGCTCTGATGAGGGCGGGCCCCTCGGAGCCGACGATCAGGCGTTGGCTTCAAACCGCCGCGAGCTGCTGTCGTAAAGAGCGATGGTAGTGAGCGTCGCGGAAAAGGCGGGCTTCGACCCGTCAGGTGAGATCCAAGGAGACGAGCGAAAGCAAACCGCCGATGAACTGCCGAAAGCATATTGTCGACGTCAAAACCCGAGCTGGTGGTCGCCCGGGGATTAGTGCAGGCGGAGTCCTGAAGACCGGCCTGTGCGGCGTCCGGCTCGAAGGCGGCGTGAACTTGGATCAGGCTCTTACGTGGAACAGGAGAACCTGTCGTTCCGATGCTAAGGAAGACGGTCGAGCGGGCGAACCCTGCGAGATCCAGCGTACCGATGCGGGACACAGGGGCAGAACGGTTCGTAGTAGGGATGAAGGCGCCGTAATGGCGCCGGACCGAAGGGGCCGTGGCGTTCAGCTCTCGGCTGCGGCCAACCGGTGACGGGAGGAGCCGTATGACGCGGGCAAAGCCGTTCGCCATCCCGAAGCGGGAGGTATGGGAAGCCTTCAAGAGAGTGAAGGCCAACCAAGGAGCGGCTGGAGTTGACGGGCAGTCGATCGAAGAATTTGAGAGCCGGCTTTCGGCCAATCTCTACAAGCTCTGGAATCGACTGTCCTCAGGCAGCTATATGCCGCAGCCGGTGCGCCGGGTGGACATCCCGAAGGCGAATGGTGGAACGCGGCCGTTGGGAATCCCCACCGTCGCCGACCGTATTGCGCAAGAGGTTGTTCGACGCCGACTGGAGCCGTCGCTGGAACCTATTTTCCACGCCGACTCCTACGGCTATCGCCCCAAGCGCTCGGCAGTCGATGCTATCCGGGTGGCGCGTCAGCGGTGCTGGCGCTCCGATTGGGTGCTCGACATCGATATCAAGGGCTTTTTCGACAGCATCGATCACGAGCTGCTCCTCAGGGCTGTGTGCAAGCACACGGATTGCGCCTGGGTTCGGCTCTATATCGAACGCTGGCTGAAGGCGCCCGCGATGCTCGACAATGGCAAGCTTGTCGCGAGGGAACGGGGAACGCCACAGGGCGGTGTCATCTCGCCGCTACTCGCAAACCTGTTCCTGCACTACGCGTTCGACATCTGGATAGAGCGGGAGATGCCTGGCATATTGTTCGAACGATATGCTGATGACATCATCTGTCACTGCCAGACTGAACGTGAAGCGCTGAGGTTGTGGCGTGCTGTTGATGAACGGTTCGCCGCCTGCGGTCTGGTCCTCCATCCGCAGAAGACCAAACTGGTCTACTGCAAGGATACCAACCGAAAAGGCGAATACGGATGTATCAGCTTCGACTTCCTCGGATACACGTTCCGTCCGAGGCTGGCGAAATGGCGGGGCGGCCTCTATGGGGTCTCGTTCTTGCCGGCAGCAAGTCCGACGGCGCTGAAGGATATCCGGCGTACGTTGCGTAATTGGGGCCTTCAGCGGCGCAGCGACAAAGTGCTGCACGATCTCGCTCGGATGTTCAATCCCTGCATCCGGGGTTGGATCGGCTACTACAGCCACTTCTACAAATCTGCTCTCTATTCGACGATGCGTCGGATAGATGCGCATGTCCTCAGATGGGCGGCTCGCAAGTTCAAGCGCTTTCGTCAGCGTCCCCGTGACGCTCGGGCGTGGCTGGCGCGGTTGGTCCGGGCTCAGCCCGAACTCTTCGCTCATTGGCCGCTTCTCTATGGCCGAGGCCGAACGCTGGGAGCCGTATGAGCCGAGAGGTTCACGTACGGTTCTGGGAGCGCGCGGGGGTGAGATTCCCCCGCGCGACTCGCTTGCCGCTCTATCGGCAGGCTCAGATTTACGCCCGCCAGGGCATTGAGCTCGATCGTTCGACGCTGGCGGACTGGGTGGGACAAGCAGCCTTCCACCTGCGTCCGTTGCATGAGCGCCTCCTCGGCAAGCTCAGGCGACGGCCAAAGCTGTTCGCCGACGAGACGACGATGCCGGTGCTCGATCCCGGCCGAGGGCGCACCAAGACCGGTCAGCTCTGGGCCTATGCAGCGGACGACCAGCCATGGGGCGGCGCCGATCCGCCGGGCGTCGCCTATGTCTATGCTCCCGATCGCAAAGCCGACCGACCAATCGCCCATCTGGCAGGCTTCAAGGGGATCCTGCAGGTCGATGGCTATGCTGGCTATGGCAAGCTGGCCGAGCGTGGCGACGTTCAGCTTGCATTCTGCTGGTCCCACATGCGGCGTAACTTCTACGAACTCGCCGCCCCCGGTCCCGCGCCCATTGCGGGCGAGGCGCTCAAGCATATCGCCGAGTTCTATGCCATCGAGAAGGACATCCGTGGCCGTAGCGCCGAGGAGCGCTGTCTCGTTCGGCAACAGAAAAGCCGACCGCTGGCGGAAGCCTTCGAGCAGTGGCTCCGCGCAAAGCTCGCGTTGATCAGCCAAAAGGGCAAGCTGGCCGACGCCATCCGCTATGCGCTCTCACGCTGGGAGGGCCTGACGCGCTTTATCGATGATGGCCGTATCGAGCTCGACAACAACGCCGTAGAGCGCTCGATCCGTCCGATCACGCTCAACCGGAAAAATGCGCTGTTCGCAGGCTCCGACGGTGGTGCCGAGCACTGGGCTATCATCGCCTCCCTGGTCGAAACCTGTAAGCTGAACGATGTCGATCCGCTTGCCTACTTGACCGACGCGCTCACCAGGATCGTCAACGGTCATCCGAATAACGAGATCGATCACCTGCTGCCGTGGGCCTATTGCCGTCACGACCTCAAAGCTGTGGCCTGAAAACAGCGCTTACGACTTGTCTATCGAGTTCCAACATGATTTTGCTGCACTATCAATTTCTTAAGAGCGTTGCGCGTTCTCCGCGAGACACTTCGGCGGCGCGCCGGGCCGAGCATCGTGGTTGCCTCAGGAATGCGAGCAGATCGGAGGCGCCGCATTGTCCAACGGTCGAGCAGCGAAATTGACGTACTGACGTGATAGACCCCGCTACATTGCGGGCTCAACTTTCAGATGCCCGCTCGCGACGCGAGCCATCCAGATCTTCTCCGTCAGTTCACGACAGTGCTCACGCAGCCGTCATCTAAATTCGATTTGCTGTCGCCGGAACATTTGGAATGTATCCGAGCTGCCCCTCGAGAGCCGCCAGGGCCTGGCGAGCTCCCTCTAACCGTGCGGTCGCCTCATCCGAGACCTGTCGCGCCTCATTCAATCGAACGACCGCTTTCGCACCGGCATCAAACAGCTTGCTCCGTATTGATGGAGATCGATCCTCGAGAACTGCGCGCTCGAGCTCGGGCAGCATGTTCATGAGCGCTCGATGTGCGAGCGCTTGCACGGTTTCAGACTTCTCGGCAGCGGTAAGAGCCTCTCGGTAAAAAAGTACCGCCTCGATGGCTTTCTCTTCAAGATGGAGATCGTCGCTCAATCACTCATTCTCGCTACTTGCATCGTGAAATAACCAGCCGTTTCTTCTGTTCTACGGACGCTGGCGGCCTGTGAGCTCGCGATAACAGGCATCCAGCTCACCGAGCTCAATCGCTCGCGCCGCCGCGCTAGTAAGGCTAAGTGGATCTCCATTTGAGAATCGAAGCATTTTTAATCCTCGATGAACGGCTCTAGGGCCGTTCGCAAACACCTATGATCGTACAACCTGACGCTACGTGCGCTTCAAGCCGTTTGTGCTCATGCTCAGCCGACGGGCGTGGCCACAACCAGTTCGCGGGGCCTTCTCGTAGCGTGCCGAGACCGAACGTTGGTCGTGTTCTCAGTGATGGTGTAGGTCGGTAGAGCAAAGCCGCCCGCACGCGCGCCTCAAATAGCGCCGTAGCGGGCGGGCGGCTTTGCGGTGGTCACCGGCAGTTCTCCGGTAGGATCGGGTTGCGACACGCCAACGCAACCGAGGAACCACCGATGACCGACGATATGATGAACCTGCGGACGCTCGTGGAGAAGACCCCTGATGCCGATCTGTTGCGCGAGATGATCGGCTTTGCCGCCCAGCGGTGTGTTTCGGCATGGAATAAGGACCCCGTTTTCGGGGTGATCGGCATCCAATCGGGACCCCGGGATAAGGGCCACAGTGGCTTCCATCGAGTCATGGAAGCCGAGGTTGGGATGCTGGTGGTGGAGACGATTGGTAAGATCCGTCGCGCCTACTTTGTTGATGGTCGTCCGATCAAGGCGATCACTGCCGAGAACTTGGCGTATCGCGGAAGGTGGTTCGCAAGGTCATTCGTTCTCAAGCGACGGAGTTCCGGTACGAGCGCGAGACGCAGCCGCTCCCGAAGATGGGTGCCTGGAGTGCCGAGCTTGATCGGTTGCTGGCAGGGAATGAGAGCAAGGCGCATTTGGTGCGGGCGACTGGGTGACCATTGCATTAGCTGGGTTGTACGGGTGGATTGGAAATTCGAGCGACGTTTGAGATCACGCTCGCAGGTCTTCGCGGAACGCACTTGAAGTCATTCCCGCAAACAGAGGACGATTTGCCACAACGCCGCCGAAGGTTAGAGGGAATCATTGGCGTGGCGTGAACGTCACGCTGATCGATCTCCACGTCAATGCTCTTGGTCATCGTTTCTATCGCGCGGCCGTCATTGTGCTTGTCCGGAAAACATTGGTTTCATTCGTCGATGATGGCAAGCTGAGCGATCTCCAGTCTGCCCACAACTCAAAAGGGGATTAGGTTCGAGGCACGCGTCGCCCTTCTTTTCAGATTGAAGATAAAATGAAGACTCCAGAGTCCAATCACGGCGAGCGCCGACAAACCGGAAAGCATCAGGACGGTGGGCGAATGCGTGAATGCAATGCCCCAGTCCGGCCAAACGATGACGCCGCTATCGAAGGTTTCGGCACTGTTCGAGCAGATGGCGCCAAAGGCGGGGTCACTGCTGAGCTCAGTGTTGATCCGTTCTTGAAGAGCCTTCGCAGCCGATTGACCGTCACTCATTTCTGCCATGTGCGCCAAGAGCGCACGTGCGCCTGCGAGATAGGCGTGCGAGCATTCATTGAAGGGACTACCCTCATCGGTCAGACTGCCCGGAACAAGGCCCCAAACACACGCAAAGTATTGCAGGCTGACGAAACCCGCGAGCCGGAGGAAGATCGGATCCGTTTGCAGATGGTGAGTGGCCTGATCGAGGATCGTGGCACGATATTTGGCAATGACGAGCATTTCTCCATGAGCAATAGCAGGAATAGCAATCCCGACCACAGGGCCTTTTCGCACAATTTGATGATGTGCCCAGGCTGGTGCGCAGACCGCGAGCCAAGAGGCGACGGTGAAGAGCCATACGCACCCCGCATTGGCCAACATTCTCTCGAGCCGACTGGTCATCGCACATCCTTCAAGGGCACCAGCGCCGAGAATGTCCAGCGCTCGCCAAATGCTGAGAGTTCGGCTCGCGTCAACGGCGCGATGTCGATGTGCCGAAAAGAGTCAGGGCCGACTCCAAGAGCATGCACGATTGCTGCGCGGATGACCGACGTGTGCGAAATTGCAAGGATTGAGCGAGGATTGGAGGACAACCCGTCCATCCATTGGCCGACGCGCCTCACCACATCCACGAACGACTCTCCTCCGTGCGGTGCGGCACGTGGATCTCGTAGCCAGACGGCAAGACCCTCAGGGGCCTTTAGTCGAACTTCTTCAAGGGATAGCCCTATCCAGGAGCCGAAATCGCAGTCCCGCAACTGCGGCAGGACTGCTGCCTCGAGGCCAAGCATCTCCGCAGTCTGGCCCGCGCAAAGTGACGGGCTGCGCAAAACAGCATTGAAGAAGGAGAGATGGCCGGGAAGCTTAGACAGTCCCTCTCGAACGCTAGAATCGAGAGAACCGTCGGATGCGAATGCAACAGCATTGCGTGAGCATGTGGAGGCTGAACACAGCAGATGAAGGCGGATCGTGCCGGTCCGGCGCGCAACCATTCATACCATCGCGTCGCGTAAAGGTAGTCGCCGCTCGACAAGCGCTCGCTCGGCCGCTACGCCAAACAACAGACCCAGCGTTGCCCACATGACGATTTGGCCACCAAACGACGCGATGCGAAACTGCCAAAGTAACGTGGCCGGGAAACCGTCGGGTACTTCATCGAGTGCGGGCATCGCTAGCGAAATAAAGATCATCACGACGACATAGCCCCCCCCCGCGATTAGCGCCGAATTCCACTCGCCAAAGCGGCTATTGACGCGCCTCCGCAGCACCCGCCTGCGCGACGAGTGCCTGAACGAGCACCTGTTTGCCAATCTCAACGAGGCTCGCCGGATCATCGAAGAGTGGAGGATCGACTACAACACCAACCGACCGCACACGAGCCTCAACGGGCTCACACCGACCGAGTTTGCAACCCGCCCCAACAGGGGCCAAACCCAGAACAGACTCTCCTTATAAACGAGGGCAAATCGGGGAGCAGGGTACGCCTCCGGTGGAGGCCGCCTTCCCGGATCGGGTTCGAGCGTGAGATGGTTTGCGCATTAATTCGCAAACAAATGAGCAAACGTGACGACGGTTACGGTTCTGTGCGGTCCTGAGCGGCGACGGCGGAGGACGAGTGCGGAGAAGCTTCGGATCGTGGAGGAGAGTCTGGCGCCTGGGGCCAGTGTTGTCGAGGTTGCTCGGCGACACGACGTTCACCGCAATCTGGTTACGGCCTGGCGGCGGCAGGCGCGGACCGGTGTCCTCGCTTGCGGGGCCGAGCCGATGCAGCGGCAGGATGACGAGGTCGGTTTTGCGCCAGTCTCCATTGCGCCAGACCGGCAACCGTTGACCGCGCCCTCGGGAAGCTGCGGTGCGATCGAGATTGAGTTCGCGGCCGGGGCTCGGATGCGGATCACCGGTGCGGTTGACGCGGCGACGCTGACCGCAGTCGTGGCGGCGCTGACTGATGGACGGCCGCGATGATCCCGTTGCCAGCCGGCGTGCGGGTATGGCTCGCGACCGGCCATACCGACATGCGGAAGGGCTTTCCGTCGCTGGCATTACAGGTTCAGGAGATCTTGCATCGCGACCCGCTGGGCGGCCACCTGTTTTGCTTCCGCGGTCGCCGCGGCAACCTGCTGAAGGTGATCTGGCATGACGGCCAGGGCGCCTGCCTGTTCACAAAACGCCTTGAGCGCGGCCGCTTCATCTGGCCGAGCCCGGCCGAGGGTGTGGTGACGATCTCATCGGCGCAGCTCGGTTATCTCTTGTCCGGGATCGACTGGCGGCACCCACAAGAGACGTGGCGACCGGCATCGGTCGGATGAGGCTTTGAGCTTGCGGATCGTGATGGATGTGATTCCATCATCATCGTGACCACATCTGAATCGCTTCCGACCGATCTTGCCGCTGCGCATGCGATGATCCTCGCGGAGCGCGCCGCGCGCCTGGAAGCGGAGGCGGTTGCGGCGAACGCTAAAGCGGAAGCTGCCAATGCGAAGGCGGCCGAGGCACTGATCCGTTACCTCAAGCTCGAGATCGAGAAGCTGCGTCGCCAGATTTACGGCAGCCGCTCGGAGCGCAAGGCACGGCTCTTGGAGCAGATGGAGCTTGAGCTCGAAGAGCTGGAAGCAACCGCAACCGAAGACGAGTTGGCGGCTGAGAGGGCGGCAGCCAGGGCGCAGACGGTGCAATCCTTCCAGCGCAAGCGTCCGTCGCGCAAACCGTTCCCCGACCATTTGCCGCGCGAGCGTGTCGTAGTCGCCGCACCGCAGAGCTGCCCTTGCTGCGGCTCATCGAAGCTATCAAAGCTGGGCGAAGATATCACCGAGACGCTGGAGGTCATTCCCCGGCAGTGGAAGGTGATCCAGACGGTGCGCGAGAAGTTCTCGTGCCGGGACTGCGAGACGATCACCCAGCCGCCAGCCCCCTTCCACGTGACGCCGCGCGGCTTTGCCGGGCCGAACCTGCTGGCCATGATCCTGTTCGAGAAGTTCGGCCAGCATCAGCCCTTGAATCGGCAGAGCGAGCGCTACGCCCGGGAGGGCATCGATCTGAGCCTGTCGACACTGGCTGACCAGGTCGGCGCCTGTGCGGCGGCCCTGCAGCCGCTCTATCGGCTGATCGAGCGTCACGTCCTCTCCGCCGAGCGACTGCATGGCGATGACACCACGGTGCCGATCCTGGCCAAGGGCCAGACGGTCAAGGGACATATCTGGACCTACGTTCGCGACGATCGGCCGTTTGGCGGGCGGGCGCCGCCGGCCGCGCTCTATTACGCCTCGCGCGACCGGCGGCAGGAGCATCCCACACGGCATCTTCAAAGCTTCTCCGGCATCCTGCAGGCCGATGCCTATAGCGGCTACAACGAGCTGTATGACGCCTCGCGCGTGCAGGGGCCGATCATGTCCGCACTCTGTTGGGCCCACGCCAGGCGGCAGTTCTTCGAGCTGGCGGACATCGCGGCCAATGCGAGGCGAGACAAGAATGCCGCAGCGATCTCGCCGATTGCCCTGGAGGCGGTCAAGCGCATCGATGCACTGTTCGATATTGAGCGCGGCATCAACGGCCAAAGTGCCGGAGAGCGTCTGCGGGTGCGCAAGGAGCAAAGCGCACCCCTGCTGGCGGTGCTGGAAGCGTGGCTGCGCGAGCAGCGTGCTCGGCTATCGAACTCCTCATCGGTCGCCAAGCCAATCGATTACATGCTGCGCCGCTGGGATCGGTTCACTCGCTTCATCGATGACGGGCGGATCTGCCTGACAAACAATGCGGCGGAGCGCGCGCTGCGCGGTTTTGCTCTCGGCCGCAAGTCCTGGCTATTCGCCGGCTCGGAACGCGGCGCTGACCGCGCCGCCATCATGGCGACGCTGATCATGACGGCAAAGCTCAACGACATCGACCCGCAAGCCTGGCTGGCGGACGTCTTGGCCCGCATCGCCAGCACCCCGCAAGGTCGGCTCAATGAGCTGCTGCCTTGGGAATGGAAGAACAGCCCCGTCCAGTCTGCGGCCTGATCGGGCGACCGCACCGCGCGATCATGCCGCGGCCCTCACCGGACGGTTACGGAGCAGGTCAACTTGATTGCATTTCGTCAGGAGCGCTCGAAGGCATGCAGTACTGGTCGACAGCGTGGCTAATCGCAATTTGGCAGCATCTCACCATTTGGACGCCAACTTAATGACCGACAACACCACCGCTGTGGACGCTGCCACCACGAACTTTGCGTCGCCTCCGACTAATCTAACGGGGGTCCAGATGACCGCGGTGCAGTTAGCCGCGCACTTCAGGAAGTCGCCAGCGACGATCGTCCGTTGGGCACAAGAGCCCGATTTTCCGCGTGCAACGGCTCTAAATGGAGAAGTGCATTGGCCGACAAGCGCGGTGCACGATTGGCGCCGCCGACGCCAAAGGGCATACCGGACCGCGCTACGTGCCAAAGAGGCAGCTGTAGAGGCGGACGTCGAGAAGGCACGGCTCCGCCAGAATTTAATCGCCGCGTTTGCTCGCCCCTATCTGTCACAGATCCGGCGATCGACGGTTCCACCGCGTGGCGCGCCTCTCTCTCGACCCATGATCGTCCAGGCGGATGGCTCGCTTGCGCCCGCGTCGCTCGATGACAACCGGAATTGCTCTCGCGGATGAGCAGTGTCCCATGTATGCATCTGCTGCTGGTCGGCCACGGCGCTTCAGCAATGATGCACGTGATCTTGGTTGCGAGGGGCGAACGAACAGCCGATGGATCGGTTGGGCACAATTGAGGCAGATGCGAACTGCGGTATCACTGCTGGTAGGGCCACTTTAGAGATGTACGTTCACGGGTAAGTGCCGGAGCACTCAATGAAGGAATTTGCGGGGTTTGTCGCCTTTTGTTTGGTGATCTTAGCTTCGGCATTTGAGGGTGCGCAAGCAGAGAATTCGTCGAGCGCGGAGGCGCGCTTGAGAGAGAAGAACATCACACTGCCGGCTGAGGCCGCGCCGGTCGGCAGCTACGTCAACGCGGTTCAAGTGGGCAATCTCCTGTTCATGGCGGGCAGTGTCGCAAGCGAGCCGAAGGGTAAGCTCGGCCGGGATCTGACCGTCGAACAAGGCTATGAGGCTCCCCGGCAAGCAGGCTTGATCACGCTGGCAAAGGTGCGAGCGGCGCTGGGTAGCCTCGATCGGAAACGCGTTGTCAAAGTGGTCGGCATGGTGAACTCGGTCGATGACTTCGATGACCAAGCCAAGGTGTTCAATGGATACTGCGACCTAATGATCGAGGTGTTCGGCGAATCGATTGGTAGACATGCTCGCTCCTCACTGGGCGTGGCGGCTCTTCCGCGCCATGCCGCGGTCGAAGTCGAAATGATCCTTGAGGTATAGTAGCTTTGCTGTTGATCGCAATCTTTCCGCTTGGAAAGGCTTTGACGCGAAGGTTGAAGATAGCCGCCGTGCCGACGTGCTCTGCTGGTTCTTTGGTCGGAACGAAACGTTGACGCACGCGTCACGGCACGGACGACACTGCGTTTAGCGTTGCCGCGAAATAGCGCGGCAAATCACGAGGCCGGAATGTCAAAAAGGCGTTCAGTTGCTAGTCTAGGAGGTTACCATGGAACGACGCGCGACTAATCTAAGGATATCAGCTCTGATATGTCTCACTGTTGCTGCCCCGATCAGCGATGCCTTCGCCCAACAGGACACAGCGCGTATCCTACAAAGCGGGCGCGGAAAATGCCAAATACACACAACAGCAGTTTCTCGACGTCGGCGACGTTGCGGGCCATCAGGTGCGATCATATGAAATTCATCGCACCTTTCCGACAAACCCTCCTGTCGTCAATGGTTTGAAGATCA
This sequence comes from Bradyrhizobium septentrionale, assembly GCF_011516645.4. Taxonomy (NCBI): domain Bacteria; kingdom Pseudomonadati; phylum Pseudomonadota; class Alphaproteobacteria; order Hyphomicrobiales; family Nitrobacteraceae; genus Bradyrhizobium; species Bradyrhizobium septentrionale. The sequence continues at coordinate 172,306 of NZ_CP088284.1, forward strand.
AGGAAACGTGGACGCGCGGCGTTTCCGATTACGTCGACAATAATGGTTCCGGCAGCATATACACGGTCTATGCCGTCGAGAATGGCGACAAGTTCTTCACCCGAGGAACTGTGCTCGCTCATAGCGCGGGGCCGGGAAAGCTTAGCAGCACGACTGTCTCGTATATCACGAGCGGCACGGGCGCTCTGGCTAATATTCGGGGAATTGCGCGAACCACTGGCCACGCCGATCCCAAAGCAGGGGTAAATGAGTCGCAAGTCGAAATCGAATATTCGATCGGCAAGTAGTTGCGGACACACTGAGCGGTCTCACTCCGCGCAAGTAGTCGCCCGTTAAGAAGCTTCCAGGCGACTGATCTGGAATCGTAATTTGGCTGGAATGACGTTCTGAGATTGCAAGGTTTTGGTGTTTTGTGCATCGGAAGCTTGCAATTTCGTTTTCGAGATTCCCTCGACGGGCGAAGCATGATTCCCTGTCCGCATCGGAGGGCACGATGCGGCCGAAGAAGCACAAAACGACGGGAGCGAACGATTTTTTCCGGGCGCGGCTCGACCAGATCATCAATCTGAAGCACGAGCTGGTCCGGCTCACCGGCAAGATCGATTGGGACTGGATCGACGGCGAGATCGCGCCGCTCTACAGCGAGAACGGCCGGCCGGGGATTGAGACCCGCTTCGTGATCGGGCTGTTGTTGCTCAAGCACATTTACGGGCTGTCCGATGAGGGGGTATGCGAACGCTGGGTCCACGACCCGTATTTCCAGTACTTCACTGGCGAAGAGTTCTTCCAGCACGCATTCCCGCACGAGCGCTCGGACCTGAGCCATTGGCGCAAGCGGCTCGGCGACAGACTGGAACTGCTATTGGCCGAGAGCCTGCGGGTGGCGCACGACGTCGGCGCGTTACGCGGCAAGGACCTTGAGCGGGTCACGGTCGACACCACGGTGCAGCCGAAGGCCATCACCTTTCCGACCGATGCCAAGCTGCTGCATGCGGCGATCCAGGGGCTCAACCGCCTAGCGAGGAAGCACGGAGTGCGGCTGCGGCAATCCTATTCTCGGATCGCCAAGGCCACCGCGATGATGGCGGGACGCTACGCCCATGCCAAACAGTTCAAGCGGCACCAGCGGCAGTTGCGCATCCTGCGCAGCCGCCTGGGCCGGATCATCCGCGACATCCGCCGCAAGATCGAAGGCCAGGATGCGCTCGAAGAGGCGTTCGCACTCCCGTTGAGCCGGGCCACGCAGATCCGCTCGCAGCAGCAGCGCCAGCGCGGCTGGAAGCTGTATTCCTTCCATGCCCCCGAGGTGGAGTGCATCGGCAAGGGCAAGGCCAGCGCGCCTTACGAGTTCGGCGTGAAGGCTTCCATCGTCACCAACAACCGGCCTGCTCCCGGCGGCCAGTTCGTGCTGCACGCCAAGGCGCTGCCCGATAACCCTTACGACGGTCACACCCTGCGGGACGTCATCGACCGAACCGAGACACTCACCGGCTGCGCGATCGAGTGCGCCTTTGTCGACAAGGGATACCGCGGCCATGACGCACAGAACCCGCGCCGCGTCTTCATCTCCGGCCAGAAGCGCGGCGTCTTCGGCACTATCAAGCGCCAGCTGCGGCGCCGCTCCGCTATCGAGCCCGTGATCGGCCATTTGAAGGCTGACGGACACCTCGGCCGCTGCTACCTCAAAGGCCGCGCCGGCGATGCCGCCAACGTCATCCTCTCCGCCGTCGGTTACAACTTCCGCCGCATCCTCGCCTGGCTAAGGGCTCTTTGGTACCTCTTCCTGGCTGCCTTCTTCTCAGTCACCAGCCACCGCACACCACTCAAATCGGCTTCTTAACCGACGACCAAGTATGCATCGCGTCGACACGCGCGTTGGAGACTTTCCAATTCAGCGGATCGCGGAATGTCGGCTTAAGAGCACGAGCACCGGTCGCACCCACGGGGCGCCGTTGCGCGGCAGACGCGAGGATGCGCATGACTTGATAGCTCGGAAACACCTTTAGCAGTGTCAGGCTTTCCGAGCGGGAGCAGATTCTGCGCTCGGCCCGCCCAACCGCCCCCGTTCACTCGTGATCCCGCCGATCTGCCACTGCGAACCCCACGTCACACGCCTGCGCGGCAGCGGTCAGGGTGAGACTGCTCTCATCCTGATCGTCGCGCTATACACGCCAAATCCGACCGCGACGAAGGCTCGAGGAACGGCTTGTCGGAGCGTGTTGAGCTGTCAACTCCATAGACCAGCGTTGTGCCGTGACGTACTCCTATGGGTGTCGCATCCGCCGTTGTCAAAACGAACTATGCCGGCCAGTCGCGCGCAGCATCTCGTTCTGGGCGGTGGCGTAAAGTGTATGCCAGGACTCTCTCAGCTCAGGGGTGAAAGAAGCGCCGAATTTTCGCTCAAAGCTCCACATCAACGCCTCGCCCATTGCGACAAAGTGCGATGGCTGAAAGCCAAGTATGGCGTGCTTGTGACCGGAAATCGCGATCAGCGACTGGAACATCGGTCTTTCGTCGAGCGAGGCGACCAGCGCCGTGATCATATCCAGCACCTTCATCCGCTGCTTCTCAGTATCGCCGCCGAACGTTTGTCTTGCATCAGGAGCTAGTTCGACGAACCTGTTGTAGCACAGGTCAGCGAGGTCGCGGCGGATCGGCCACATCGCGTCAAATGATGTCCTGACAAGGTCGACCTGCTCCGGCGTCATTGGTCACACCAGCAGGCTCGTAAAGAATGGTCTTGTGATCTCTGCGGCTGAGGGCTCCCTCTCATCTGAAGTGACGACGGAGACAAACTGGTGTTTGCAGTTCCAGCAGCGCCAAAGATCTTGAGCTTCATTCGCGTTGACGAGCTCGTGCCACTCAAGGGTCACTAATCCAGAACCACAGCGAACGCATTCTTTGTGATGCACTGTTGAGCTTGGGAGCATGTGGAACCTCTTTTCTTACACACAAGCGACGCGTACGGCAGAGGGGCAAACGTTGGTGGGCCATCACTTGTGCGACCTTGAGCAGCTGCGCTGGATCAGATGTCCACTCCAATGCTCGCGCCGGCAGCGAGAACTCGGTGAATGAGGGTCTTTTGCGCAAACGATACTGGAACCGGCAGCAGGCTGGAAGCCGGTCAAAGAGGGGCGCCTAAGCGGGTCACAGTGTCTTGAGGTATTCAAGCAACGCCTTTTTGTCCTGATCGCTCAAACTTGTCCCGTACTCGTGGCCGCATCGGCTATTTCCAGAGTTGATATTGCTGCAGTCCGTCACGGATAGAGTGTCGCTCAGCGGCTCCTGGGTAGCAGCAAGACCAACGTTTTCAATGTCGTATTTCCGTCCGACGCTAAACTGCGATCTGCGCTGCCCTGATGGCTTGAGCAATTCCGCCAGCGTCGGGACCGAGCCGTTATGGAGATAAGGTGCGGCGGCCCAAATACCCTGCAGAACACGGGCCTCGTAGGAGCCCCACGGAGGGAGCTGAGCGTGAGACGCTCGTTCTGCTCCCTGCCGCCTGGCCTTCTTGATTGCTTCCGAGGTGCTGACAGTATCGAAAGCCGTTAGCAGATCCTGCAGCGTTGGCGGTAGCCGCACCAGCCCCAGAGACTCCGGTGTGTCCGACGATCCCGGATCTGGCGCCGCTGCCACCCGGGCATTGGTTGAAGGGGCGCCGCCGGCCAACAGGTGTTCCGCGATCGAACCAATGACCGAGGTCGCAAGAATGTTAAGAATCTCATCGTTCTCCTTTAGGGGGGCGGTCGCGAAGGGAATGTACGCTCCCTTCAGCACGCCCGTATTCGCTTTCCAGGCGAGGATGTCGTATTCTCGTGTATCGGTACCAACGTTCTGGACCGGAGTTCGCCATGTTTTGACAAATGGAAAGCGTTGCTCTCCGTCTTCTATCCCGTGGCAACCGCTACATCCCGCTTCAGCGGAATCCCTTTCAAAAATCGCTTTGCCGCGCGCGGCTAAAGCAGCGTCAATCGTCCAGGGCCATTTCGGAGGGCCGATCCGCTTCACCAGGTTTTCAAGCTGGCTCAGGCCGTCGAAATTGGTGGAATTATTGTCAAGGAAATTGATGATCGCGCCCTGGCGCTTCGGCTCGAACGTAGCGAATACTCCCAGAACCTCGCCAACGTTCCGAGCCAGCCCCAAGATGTCATTTCCATTTTTTGCGAATCCAGGCCATTGCGTCTTATCTTGCCGCGGCGAATTCCAGAGGAATGGGTATCTCACGGGAGCGTCCGCGGTTTTCATGTTTCCCGGGATCATGAAGTCGGGCGGCGGGCCTATGTCCAGTCCGGATATGCGGTTGAAAATCATCCCCACAGCGTCCAGACGGCCAACTCCCCAGCCGGTCTTGGGCAGCGCGCGCACAATAAGCGTGTGAAACCGCAAGTACCACCCCTCGACCTGCCGACGAAGATCCGCAACGTCGGCCGCGTCCGGCGTTGTGGACCGCAGGACAGCTGCAGCAAACGGAGCGAACGAGCTGTCACTGGCAATCACGTCGCCCACAGCCTTGTCCAGATCGCCAAGCAATGCGTAGAAGTCTACAAACGCCGGACCGCCATCCACCCGATACATCTTGCCATCAGCTTCGATCTGGCGCGTGTGACAGGCTGAGCAGGTCATTCCGACGACCTGGAAGTCTTGAGGGCCAGAAGCGTGAAAGCCGACGGGAAGATTGGCCGTGTTTGCAGGATTCGGTAGATAGCCGTACCGTGACAAACCATCCGCGAGGAATGGCTGTCCGTTCCTTTGCTTCAGCGCCTGCATCCAAGACAACGTAATCAAACGCGAGCCCTGATCGCGCGAATAGAAGTCAGCTCTCGCTGCCGCGGTCCAATCCACACCCTGGTCAAGATAGATGGGATTGGCGTCGGTGCCTTGAGCATCCGATTTTGTCGTGACGACAAACGTTAAGGCGATCAGAAAGAGAGTGCGGAGCATCGTGTGTCCTACCGCTTCCATTGTCGCAACAGCCCGAGGCAACTTTCGCCGGAATCCGCGCCTTTTCCGGCAAACCTGGGCTTGCCTTTCGGCCTGCAGGTTCGGCCTGCAGGCCATCGGATCATTGGTTATCAAAGGGCGCTATCCAACAAACCTCAACCTACCAAGTCTTGGGGGAAGCAACTGCATTCGGAAAACGATCATCGCGTCGCCCTGGATTTGTCGGAGGCATACAGGCGTGCGGCATCGCAATTGCGGAGCCTCACTGCCACATTGGTTCCGAGAGATCTTCCCGATGTCGATCTGGAATGGCGCAGGATCGACCAAAACGCTCTTCAAGGCGCCGCTCACTGATCGACAATCTTCCGGTGAGAACGACGTGCAAACTAGGCCGGTGAAGCGCGCGAGCAATGACTGACGGGCCAAAGAAACATGAGGCGTGACCGTAAAGACTTGCTCAGCGAATTGAACAGGAATCGCGGCCGCAATCTCGCTGCCGAAGAGTTTGAAGCGGTCGCGAACCTCACGCTTCGCCGAGGAGTTCGGGAGCGTCAAGCTGGCCCACAGCTTCGCGGTCGGTTCAAGGTATTTGACGGTGCGTGTCGAAGGGCGCGACGGAAGGCAACTCAGCGGCACGGAGGGCTAAAAGGCGAAACAGTGACCGATATCCACGAAGAACGCGTATTCTGGAATGATACCTTTCACGCCGAGATATTTGATTTCCGCGGCCAGGTTCATTTTGCCCGCTTTGATGGCTGCACCTTCGTGAAATGCACCATCGTGCTTGATAGCAGCGCCGAACAACTCGCCTTCACCGGCTGCACGTTCAAGGACTGCAACATCGATCATATCGACGCAGACGAGGCTCGCGGAATTGTTGTCCGTGACAACTTTTTCGATCGCCCCATTGCGGAGCGTAAGGCCGATTTCGAACGACGCTTGGCTGAAGCGCTGAATCGGCGCCTAAAGTCCTAAACGCCGAACGCTTAGCCATGGAGCTTCACGCCACCAACGACATGCGGGGCGATCTCCGCGCCGGCTCCATCAATTACCGCACTCGACTCGGTTACCATTGTCCGGGTCGCCCCGGCATAGGCTGAGGCCGGAGTAACTTAGTCGCCCGCGACCCTAGACCTCGCGGCACAGCTCCCCTACTCATTGGGGAGTACCGGAGTCATACGGATGGCGAAGGCGCGCCCCCTCATCCATACTTTGTCCAAGTCAGGATTTTGCATACACCCTCCTGGGCTAGAGCCAACGCCGTCCGCATGTATTTCAAGCGGGCGGCGTTGGGCTGTGGATCGACTGTAGCGCATGCGATTAACTGCGTGCGCCCTCTCTGTGGTCGCCGATCTGGTACGATCAGCGGCTATTTTTGGGCATCGTGCGCCGGTCATGCTGCTCACTGGGCGCAGGCGCAAGGGAACCATCCGCTTGGACGATCATCTTGCGCGAAAGAGGCGCGCCCGACAGCGGAACAGCCGATCGCCCGACCTGCGGCGGACATGTGCGAGCAAACGCGGCGATTAAGCGCTGGCGGTGACGAGCTCTCGCCACGGCCGTCTCGACCGCCTTCTCTTGGGCTCGCAGCGCGGCGCGGTATGCGCGCGTTTACGCTGGCGGTTCCATTCTTGCACGTCTGTCACAAGCCAAGCTGCCTCTCCGGCGGAAGTGCTCGCGCATGGAAGTTGGGCCGTTCCGCCCAACGGACGATCGTTGCAGGTGTAATCTTGAAGTGCGCGGCCAATTGAACCGCTGTCATGTAATTCCGGTCAGGTCGATGGAAGGCGGTCCGACGTCCGGGATGATGTTGTCATTGCTATCTGTCATCGCTCGCAGCCACCCTGACCAAGTCATCAACGAACAAAGCGCGATTGTCGAGCTTACCGTTCATCGGCTTGCCCTCTCATGAGCGAGGCTCCTGATGCGCCGCGTCGCAGATGATCTTGATCGACCTAAAGAGTGTAAGCGGATGTTTGCGTACAAGCTCTGTGCTCGTCTTCGCGAACTCGTCCGGGCCTCCTTGCTGGCGGACGATCGCCCGAAGTGCGGCCAGCTTCTCAGGGTCGGCGGAGCGAATAGCTGCCTCGAAAGCCGGTATAAATTCCAGCCTGTCCATTGCAACACATTCCTTATGAAGAAAGCTCCGGTTTTGAAGGCGGCCTTGGTGGCGGCCTGGTCGCCATAAGCTCCGCAATCGCGGCAAGTACGACGCTCGTATCGGCCTTTCCTTCGGACCATCCCTTCAGCGCCTCTATCGCGTTCTTTAAAGCCTCATCACGGGTCACGGAACAATCCCCGCAGCCCCCCTGTGGCCGGCCGCGCGGCCTGCGACTCCGAAAGAACGCGCGGGCAGTTGGAGACCGCCCGCGCGGAGTTTGCTACGTCAAGCTTGGTCCGTGTTGCGTGAAGATAAACAGCCAAGCCGATAAGCCTCTCAACAACTCGCATGCCACGGCACCGTGCAGAAGTAGAGCCAAACGGCGCGGTATCGACAGAGCACAGTGAGGCCGACGCGACGGAAAAGCGTGCGGGCGACTGCTGACGACCGCCCGCACGCCGTCGCACCTCAAACAGACCTGGCCCTCACGAGGGTCAATCAATAAGCGGCCAAGCCATAGACTGCTCAGCAACGCGCGTGCCAGACGGCCGGAGAGTAAACGGCGCAATCCCGGTGCACTTCTCGTGCGACGTTCAGACATGCACGCAGTCAACCCGACGCCGTTTGAACGAAACCAGACGTGGCTAATGACGCCGAGAGGGCGCGGGGATTGGATGATTGCCATCGTGTATCGCGATCAGTTCGCCGGGCTCCAAACCGAGCTTTTGTAACTGCTCGTTGTGAAGCGGACAGTTAAGCATTCCGGCCCTTGCGCCGCAGTCGGCTATCGTCATCCTCACCGCTTCCGCCGGGTCAGCGACGGCAACCGCGTATACTACGTGTCTGAATTCTTCGTCGTCGCCATCTTCCTTGAAGACAGCAGCAGTCACTAACCAACCGTCCATCTTGCTGCGCTCCGGGAACGCGAAGTAGGCGTTGTCTTCACCTCATTGCATAAGTATTGCGACTACTATGATGCCGATGGAGACCAGGCCCATGAAAATCACGCAGCCTAGGTACGGTAGGTCGCCGCGCACTACACAGCTCCAGACGCGAGGACGGAGCGTGCACTCCGGGGACACGATCAACCTGCACAATTCGGCCCGCTGCGTTCGACAGCCGGACACGGCAATCCGAGTCCCAACAACTACTGGCTTGCATAGGTGCATGGCCCGGACGACAACGCCGCCCTAGCGGGCTTCAGCAACTTTGGCGAATTCCAAAGCGAACCCTGGATATCTGCAGCATTTGGATGCCGGACTGCCTCTGACTTTGAGGTAATCCTCGACTTTAGGACCAAACCGCGGCTTTATCTGCAGCACGTAGCGAATGTCGAATAGTAACTGAGCAGAGACCTCATTGGCTCGTTCGCGCAATTGACGCACGACGTCGTCCAGCTCGAAACGGGTTTCCATCGGTTTCTCGATGACAGGAGGCTGCTTGCGGCCGCAAAGCGAATGACACCTCTCCAACGCCGCCTTCCTCCGGAACGCAGAGGCGCGCTGAGCTTGGCGGAAACTCCCGGTCCTTCCAGGATCATCCGCCGCGAAGGTACGACTTCCAGCGCAAGCCGGCCACGATCGTCGGAACCGCGATTTGCGTTACTCGCTGTTTCGCAGGATTACTGTCCCGGTCGCACGTCTGTAGAGCGTGGCAGGTTTGTCTTGGGCCCTAACCCCTGCAAACGCATTATCGTCTGCTTGGCCAATTCCCCGTGGAGCCTATGGATCTTCTGAGAGCCAGCAATGAGAGTTTCATGAGTCTGTTTCAGGAAATCGGTTTGAAGCTCAAGAGCTTCGTAAAACGATCGCGCGCCCGCCAACTTCTCGAAAAACGACTTGGTGTGTTCGAAGGATTTTTTGACATAGTCAGCATAGGTTTTTGCGATTTCTTGATAGCTGACCGGCGTTGTTTCCGCTGATACGATCCGGCCGTTCGAAGAGGTGTCAGTCGAAGAGGTGTCAGTTGACGCGAACTGCGCGCCGATCTCCTTCGGCGTGTGCTGCAATTGATCTGGCGGCGGGCCCTCTTGTTGACCCGATTTCCGCCTCTGCTGTGCAGTTTCGTCGCTCTGCCGATCCGCGTTCGGGTTGCCCTTGCCGGATTTTCGTGGTGTCTCGCTCTGGTCTGGACTCATTGCTAAATCACTCCGTGGTTTGATATCAATCAAGTTGCAAACCTCCGCCATGCTCACGCTGGCATCATGATTCCGATCGGCTCCTTGTGCGGCGATTTGCTACATTTTAGCGGACCTCTTCTACGCTGCCGCTCGGCCGGCTCCGAAAGCGGCGCGTCATAGTACGCCTGTCCTCATTGGACATCTCGCTCCCTCGCCCGCGCATTGCCGAAATCGCTCGGTCGTCCCACAGCAATTATCAACCGGGGTTTGCTCCCACTGCGATCTGCGAGAAGAGAGCTGGCTCCGCAAATTCGGACAGTAGCTTGAGTGGATTTTCTGCCTGACAGCGGCGAGGATTCTTGCCGCGAATCAGGAGCGAAGATGACGAAGAAGAGCCGCCGGATGCATTCTCCGGCATTCAAGGCGAAGGTTGCTTTGGCTGCGGTCAAAGGCGACAAGACGCTGGCGGAGCTGGCGCAACTGTTTGATGTTCATCCGAACCAGATCACGATCTGGAAAAACCAGCTCCTGGAAGGCGCCGCCGGCGTGTTTGGGCATGACAAGGCGTCGGCCGAGACGCCGGTCGATTTGAAGGCGTTACATGCCAAGATCGGCGAGCTGGCGTTGGAAAACGATTTTTTGTCCGGCGCGCTCACCAAGGCGGGCCTGCTGAGCGCAAAGCGATGATCGACCGCGGTCATGATCTTTCTATCGTGCGCCAGGCGAAGGTCCTGAAGCTGGCTCGCAGCACGGTCTACTATGAACCTCGGCCAGTTTCGGCCGAGGACCTTGCCTTGATGCGTCGGCTCGATGAGCTGCATCTCGATTATCCCTTCGCGGGAGCGCGTATGCAGCGATCGTTGCTGCGGCGGGAGGGCGTATACGCCGGTCGCCGCCACATCGCGACGCTGATGAAGCGCATGGGGATCGAGGCGGTCTATCGTCGCCCGAACACGAGTAAGCCGGCACCGGGTCACAAGATCTACCCGTACCTGTTGCGCGGATTGAAGATCGAGCGGCCCGACCAGGCGTGGGCAATGGACATCACCTACATTCCGATGCGGCGTGGCTTCGTCTATCTCGCGGCGGTCGTCGATGTGTTCAGCCGACGGGTCCTGGCCCATCGCGTCTCGATCACAATGGAGGCGGCCTTCTGCGTCGAAGCGGTCCAGGAGGCGTTGGCGAAGCACGGCAGGCCCGAGATTTTCAACACGGACCAGGGCAGCCAGTTCACCAGCCTCGAGTTCACCGATGTGCTGCTGGACGCGAAGATCGCCATCAGCATGGACGGCAAGGGCGCCTGGCGCGACAACGTGTTTGTCGAGCGGCTCTGGCGCACGGTCAAATACGAAGAAGTTTATCTCCGCGCCTACGACAGCGTGTCCGAGGCGCGAGCGTCAATTGCCAAGTATCTGGCCTTCTACAATCAGGGACGCCCTCACTCGAGCCTTGACGGGCGCACGCCCGACGAGGCTTACTTCGGCACGCAAGCTATGGTGATCGCCGCATGACCGTCGCCGACGATTTTGTCGTCGCTCTGGTCGGGCTACGCCCTCCCGACGCAACGACAAAATCGTAAGGCCCCGCGTTCAGCATAACCCGGCAGGAATCCACTTAAATCCCGCGGGGCGCTGTCCAAACAACCGGCGCCAGCTCTAAGTTCCTATCCCTGAGAGCACTGGGAGTAAGGTTGGCATCGGCCAATTCTCTCCAAGACCTCCCGACTTCGATCCACCTGCTTTTTCGAGCCAGCAAGGTGTCAAGCATCCTCCTCCAGCAATGCCCCAGGTTTGGGGGACCAAGTGCGCTACTTTCGAGAGCTTCGAGATAATGCGTTCGACGGTCTGTCCGTGCTGCGCTCGCCAGATCGATTTGACTTTATGGATGAGGGGATTGTCGTTGGCGCGAACACCGTTGCTTCTGAGGGCCGAGTCAGCCACACAGACCAGCAAGAGGCCGAGACAGAACCACAGCACGCGTTTTCTTGCCATTTTCACCTGCCGCCCGGATCCATCTGTTCTCTCTGTGAGGCACTAATCCTACGCGGATCACAAACACGCTGTTACGCAGCATTGAAAGTTAGCAGCGACGTGACAAGACGCCCGTCGGTATCGGCCGAGCAGACGCCGTCCTTGGCTTATGTCACGCGCCGCTAACCTCACTGGCCAGCCACGGCCTCAACTTGCGATGGTAGCCATGCCTGAGGGAGGGTGCCCTCGGCACGTCGAGGGTCAGCATTCTTCGTGCCAGGCAATAGTCGACAGTTCGTACCGTGTTTGTGTTGGCTTTGTCTGCTTTGCGACTTACTCAGGTTGTGGTCCTTGCACTCAGGCCTGGCCGCGGCGGCGTCATGTTGACCTTATCCTCTCCGCAATCATCGACCCGTGCAAGCGACTCTTTCGCTGCAGCTCAGACATGGATGAAATCCCTTTGGCGCCGTCATCGACACTGTTTCAGTCGGCGCCGTTGCCGCAAGGCCGACGCGATCGAAGCCCGCACCAGCGAGGCACACCTTTTCTATCGCCATTGAGCATTCACTGCGCAATCTTCGTTGGCACACCCTTTGCTCGTCAAGAAATAGCAATAGTGGTCTTTGTGGAGGCCAAAGCTCCCTAATCAGTTGCTGCGGTCGAAAAGACAAGGTCGATTCGACGGCGGTGCTGAGCGCTGAGCGGGCGGATGCTTTGGCGCAGTTCGTCACACTTTCCAGATTGAGATGTGCTTGAGCTTATATCGAGAAGAAGTATCGGGTGAATTAAGACGTCGAGAACGAAGCCATTGTGATTGACAGCGCACCAGAGCCAATGTTGTCCGCCCGCGATCGAGAGCGCGCTGGCGGACGCGGTCAGAGAGCACGTTGCCGAAATTCCGTCCCCAGCGGCGCGTGGTTTCATAGCTAACCTCCAATGCCACGCGGCGACACTTTGTCGGGGAACGCATTCCCAGGCTCTCTGACGCAATTATATCGGACTCTAATCCCGCACAACCTTGACGCAAAAATTGCGACCAAAAGTAGCGCGCTGGCAAGCGCCCTACGCGCTGCGCAGGATTCTGTCTCGTTCACCGTTTCCCGCTTCTTCGCGATGTACTCGGCGATCTCGGCAAGATCTTCGCGCCCGGACATGTAGGCAGGGACCATGTCCTGCAGATGCGCCAGGATTCGGAAGAAGGTCGGACTGACGCAGGAGGGATTTGCCCTGCGCTTCTCTGTAAAGCTGGCCGATCCTGCGAGATCGGCAGCAAGGGCAATATGCTCCTGATCAGACCGAGCGCGCCTATTTGACGATTATCGACCGTGATCCGGTCGCGGTGGAGCGCCCGCTCCCGCAAGAGTGTGAAGCCGCCTGAGTGGCAGGCACAGCGGCCGACTCAGACACCCGGCAAACCATACATCCGAGCCTGCCGGCTATTTTTCGTTGACGGTCGAAGTGTGGCCATCGAGGCCGATCGCCGCGTGCTCGGCCTTCACGGCATAGCGCCAAACCAAATCGCAAGCGCGAAGACGACCAAGAGGGAGACAGCGATGATCGCTTCACGGGCCGACATTCGCTTCATGGGCGTACGCCTCTCCGCGGGGATCAAAGTCCCGGCAGGTTGCACACCCCCGCCGAGGGTTGCAACCTACCGAAAGCGGTAGACCGAGCGGACATGGCCCGCGCGGCCCAGCTAATGCTCAAATGAAAAAGGGCTTATACTGTTACTTCACCTTACCGCCTCTCGGCTCAATGTGTCGCAGCACGGATGCTCCGAGTTCCTGGGTTTGCTTGTTCGATAGCTTGCTCGGCGTGGCCGTCGCAACGCCTGCAAGGCGCTTGATCTTCGATGAAGTGATTGGGTGTACGGTCTTGAAGGGCGAGGTAGACGGTGGCTTTTTGGCCATCTGGCATTCTCCGACTGGGTTGAACGAATCGTCAGAGTATACCTTCTCGCGAGCACAATCGGCAGTCATCCCGCAGCGGCCTGCAACGACCGGGACCGGAAAAAGCCAATATGGCGTCGGCAACTCTACTGCCAGCATGCTGGGTCGGAAGACGCGTTGCTCACTCTCGCACCCAACCCTCGGCTTGCCCGCGCCCTCGACTGTCACATATTGCGGGACGTTGTTGACCGCACCGAGACACTCACCGGCTGTGCAATCGAGCGCGCTTATTACGAAGCGGGTGACCCAAGGCGTGGCTGAGTGCAAGCGAGCCTTGGCCCTGGATCACAATCTGGCTGATGCTCACGAGATGATGGGCATCGCGAAAGCCTGTATGGGTTGCAGCGCCGGTACCGAGTCGCACGTCAACGAAGCATTCACAATCGATCCGTCATTGAAGGGACCTAGTATATTAGCGGTCGGCAGATTGCTCGCAAGCAGCCACAAAGTGATTCCGCGGCAGATTCCAAAAGCGCCCTTTGCCAGAATGGCGGGGAAGGCGGCCATTCTGATCAGCAAGGCGGTTGAGAGTCGCGCGAACTTGAAGAGTTCATGACGCCACGACCGTTCCTCCTGATCGTGTTATAGTGATCGGATGGTTCCACAACTTGGCTCCCGACCACCTCTGTCCCCCGAGCTTTAGGTGGTGTGTAGTCGACGGGACCGTCGAGTTGTATCGAAGAGAAGGACTGCAAGGCGCCTACCAGGATCGGGGGGCACCTAATTCACTGCCGTTGTCTGAGCTGGCTTGTAGCGTTGCATATCCTCCAGGAGAAACTCGAGTGGCAAACGCGCCCGCATTCGTTGCATTAACAAGATAGAAAGAACGACACCCCACGAAAGAGTTAAGCGAGCACAGATATCCTCGGTTGATAAATGGCGCCACAGGGGGACCGCATTTTTGGCAGTCAGGATTTCCACACCCGCGGAGCGAGGGGATGTGCAATTGCGTTGACGCCTGCCAGAAGTCGATCGATGGTTGAGAGAGTAAAAAATGGTAGCTGTTAGTGAAAATAGTCACTATCGATCCTGCGAAGAAGCGCATTGCAGTCGAGGACGTAACCCACGACGCGCTCGGGCGCTTTTGCGGTGCGACCCGCGGCGTGGTCGCAAAGCTCCCGAATGCTGACGTGGTCCTTGCTGCCGACGGTCGACAATCCGAGGCTGGCTTTTCGATTGGAGGCCCGAAAGCGATCCGCGGCCCGGCGATACTTCTCGGAAAAAGGGCGGAATTCGGCCAACGCGTTCCAGCGAAATCAACCGTCGAGACTCTCGAAAAGCTCGTTCGCTGGCTCGATCCGGAACCCGTTCCGCGCGCACTTTCGGGCGAGATGATCACGGCGATCCTCATCGGTCGCGACAATGGACGGCCCCGCGGCAGGTGAATGCACCGTGCGGTGATGCAAACCCGGCGTGGGGGCGCCATGATGGCTCGGATGCCGTGCCTATGCATCAAGCTCCAAGTAGCGCATCACACGGCGCGCACTTTGCAGTTCCCGGAATTTAGCAAACACGAGATGAAGACGGGCGCGCACCTCCTCATCCGGATTGAGAACAATTGTGCCCGCTCGATCGTAGGCGAGCCCGGCCGGCAGCGGCAGCCGCAGTTCGCCCCGCGCCGCCTTCTGCCGTTCCCCTTGGTGAAGGCGCATCCGAAGCTGATGCAGCTCCGCCTCGCTCATGATGCCGGACAGGCCCAACAGCAGGCGGTCGTGATAGGCGCGCGGATCGTAAAGCCGCTCGCCATCCGCAATCAGCACGCCAAATACCGAGCACAGTTCGAGAAGCTGATGCCAGTCCCGGTTATTGCGGGCCAAGCGCGAAGCGTCGAGACTCACCACGAGACCGGCGTTGCCAAGGCCGATCTCGGCAATGAGCTTCTGGAAACCATGACGGTCCACGCCGCCAGCACCGGATTTGCCCAGATCCTCGTCAATCACCTGGACGCGCTCGGGCGGCCAGCCCAGACCGATGGCGCGATCGACAAGGCGGTACTGCAGCTCGGTGCTCTCCTGATGCTGGCGCACCTGGTTCACGGATGACTGCCGCACGTAGACATAGGCCAACTTGGCTCGGTGAGCCGTCGTGAGCCGCTCGTCAGCGACGGTCGAGCTGATCAGCACGACCCAGTCCCCTTCCGGGCGTGCCGGGGATCGCTTGCATTCGCCGCATCAGCGCGGCGATCGTTTGAGCAATCTGGGTTTGCGTCGCGGTCGACAGATTCGGCCAGAGGCGCGGAATGTCGGCCATCGGACGGCCGGATGGATTTGCCAACGTTGGCAGGGGTCGATACGCAACGCGACCTGGGAGCGGTCGGTGGGTCATCGCGAATCACCTTCTCGTCGAGAAGGCTCAGACTCGCGCTCAAATGTTGCATCAATGGGATCAGCGTACGTGCGCTGATGCGCGGCAGATCGGCGGCGTTCGGACCAGAAGTTATTGTCTCGGCAAGATCGGTCGACGCGATGCGAACCGCCCGCGGCCGGCCGTCCGGCAGCGCGACAACGACATAGGCGGGACCGCGCCCCGACCGCTCCTTCAGCACCTCAACCCGGTGCCCAAAAAGAAAATGATGCGGGTCAGTGATCGTAACGTGAGACACGACCCGCTCGAGAATAGGGGTACTTCGACGTGTTCGGTGATCCCGTGGTCGCCACCGCGATCCTCGACCGGCTCTTGCACCACAGCCACGTGCTGACGATCCGCGGCGACAGCTACCGGCTCCGAGCCAAGCGCAAGAGCGGCCTCATCAAAACGCCGACCGCCGGTGACGGCCCTCCGGTCGGCTCCGCCTCCCTCCGGCCCGTCACCGGCGGAAACAACCTTCAACCGAGATCATAATCCCGATGGTGGGGGCAGTTCTTCATGACGCAAAGGGGGCAGTTCCGGATGGCGTTTGACAGCCTGAGGCCCCTACCTAGCTGTCCCTCGGCTAGCGCGCGACACAGCCTGGCATGAGCGGCTCGGTGGAGGTGGAACGATGGCAAGCGCGTTAGCGATTACAATCCTCACTTGTTGGTCCTCCTCGAGGCTGTTGGGAACTGATTAACTAGGCTTGCGGGATGTCGATTTCCTATCCCTTTGATGAATGGGCGCTCGTCGCGCCGGATCTCGTGGGCGACTGCCTGACTGCCTCATAAACGGCCATGTCGTCCATTCGAAGGCACTTAACGCAAAGACCCACGCGCACTCCGTATAGCCGGTTTCCCCTGGTCCTTTGCATGTCCCATGTCTGGCCCCCGTGCTTTTCTGGCCCCCGTGCTTTCGTGGATAGCATCGCAAATAGCACGAAAACCGATATCGGAGCACCTATCAGGATTGATTGGCATCTAAGGCAAGTCTACTCGCTGAGCACGTTGCATCGGCTTACAGGCGCCGTAGCTAATCGGACGCCGCTCCATGAGCGGTCTCGTTCGTTTGGGCCACGCGTAGCGACCGATCACGGACGACGGTGCAACGATTGAGCTGGCAAGCGGGCTTGGGATGATCCAAAAATTCGAGGAGCCGATTATCTGCATCGCGGGCCCCTTTTGCGGGGTCGAAGCCTGCCGAGATCGAGCCCCCGATTAGGCGTCCTATAGCCAAAAACAATTTACTCGGGAGAAACATCGGTTTTAAGGAAAGCGCGCCAGCGGACCCGTATCATCGGGTATCTATGCTATTCTCAGAATCAACATCACCCATGAAGCACCTCAACGCAACAGTGCAACCGAAACGTGGCGGCCCGGCCTTCGCCGACCGGCGAGATCAGCGAACGGAAGATCGACGCGTATCTCTTAAGTTCGCTGAGAAACGCTTCCAGCCCCTCGTTTGAGTCGTCACGCCAATCCCGGAACTCTTGGAATATCTGACCGATCGCCAGCTCTTTGCCAGTCTTCATGGTCAGAAAATGGAAGATGAAAAGATCAATGCGCGGCCTGTTCAGCCGTCCTTGCCGCTCTTCGACGTGCCAATATCGGGTCTCGCCTTTTATCGCATTTTCGATGCGGTCGTTGTCGAAGTGGTGCCAATACTTCGCGTAGAGCTCGTCGGCGTAATGCTCGTTCGCGGCGTGCTCTGGATCGGCCGCCGCCTGTTGGAAAACGGTGTTTCTGATCAGGTCGGAAGGCAACCAGGCTGCCCGCGGGCGTTAAGGGTTTCGAAGATCACCTGTGGATCGTCGTTCTCTTCTAACTCGATGACGACGAGCTGGAGACCTGTTCGCAACGCTTGAAAGAGGCCGAAGATATGACGGTCGACGCTATCGGGATCGTCGACCGACGTCGCGAATGCCGTGATCTGGGAATGGAAGTAGACGTAGGCTCCGATCATTCGGGGAAGCTCGGACTTCGCCGTGAGGCCGCTCTCCTTCAGCAGAGCTTCGGGCGTCTTTGCGGAAAGTATGAGCCGGAAGGTCGATCTGTCGGCGTTCGTCGGCCACACCTTGAAGGTACTGTCGGCCCCTGCCTTTTCGTCCTCGTTCAGCGTCAACCGATTGATCTTCGACGAATGGACGGACGAATTCGAGGTCGCGAAATCCCGTAACGCGCAAATGAAAATCTGAAGGGTTGTCAGACGTTGCTGTCCGTCGATGATTTCGGACCGGGCGACGGCGCTGCCGACAATCTTCTGCACGTTGAGCACGACAGCGCCGAGAAAGTGCGAACGCTTGGGGCTGCCGGTCTTGCTCGCCATACAGGCTTCGGCCTGCCGTTGGATATCGTCCCACAACGGCTCCCACTGTTCGGCCTCGTTCCACACATAGGCTCGCTGATAGAGCGGAACGACGTAACGGCGATCCTTCTGGAACAGATCGTAGATCGAAAGTTTGTCCGGCTTCATGACGTTTCCCAGTTAACTTCAGTCAGACCATCGAATCTGCTGCACCGAGGAAAATCGGTAGCACGAAGGGTTTGCTAAACTCAAAGATGTTTAGCTCGCGAGTCCGTCGCCATAGTCCACCGGATCCATCCAGAGCATGGCATCGTTTGCAATGGCAAAGCCCGTGTTTTCGAGCCCCATCAATGCGACGTGGTCGACGAACGGCAGATTGCGGGCAATCCACCGACCAGTGTCTTCGATGATCGGCGCGGTCAATGCATGCAGGACGACGCGGATTTCGACGCGTTGTCCCCGGTCCTTGAGCTTCAGAATGCCCAGGATCGTCTCATCGAACGCACCCTTGGCCTGCACGACGTGATCATGGACATGATCGACCGAGGCGTAGACCGGAATGGCAGCCATCAGGTTCGGGTGGCAGATCTTTTTCCAGGCGTCGACGATCCGGGAGTCGGCGAACGCCCGGCCGTTGGTCAGCACCTGGATGGCGGTTGCCGGCAGCAGATCGCGGCACTCCTTCAGGACGGCGATGAAGTCGTCCCAATCCGATAGGGTCTCTCCGCCGGTAAACGTCAGCGCGCGGGTCGACGGATCGATGAGCGGCAGGCTTTCTTTGATTTCGCCGAGGATCCACCGGTCATCAACATCTTTCGGCGATTGCGAACACATCAGGCAATAATTGTTGCACCGGTCCGTGACCAGAAACGAGTTGTGCGCCGAATTCCGGCGATACAGCGTGCGGAATTTCCTGGACGCGTGATCGAAGCCGATCACATCGCCGTCCGCAAGATAGTTATATTTCGGGGGGACGGCGACGAGCTGTCCTGTGAACGTGCCGCGCAGATCGATTGAGCCGTCGGATACGACAAGGATGGACGGCCAATTGACTTCCATCGCGCGCCGGATGTCGTCTGGCGTTCTGGCGATCGCGAAATCAGCCACGTGACGTCCAGCGGCACTGTCGACCGACCGGAGCCTGAGGACCGATCGGGCCTTGTCCGGGGAAAATCCAGCGCTCTGCAAGGCTGTGCCATAGAGAGGAAGAGTCATACGGCGGCCCATCGTCGCAGGATGGCAGCATCTTCCGGAGAGTTCTCCAGAATGTCCAGCAGCAGGCCCATGATGCCTTTTTGCCGAACGCAAAATGCCGACAAAGGCTTGATTCCCAAGGCGTCACCTGCGTTGCGTGATGATAGACGGGGTCCGCGCCGCAGTGGCGCTCATACACACAGGTCGAGCATTCAGGCGCGCACTGCGTCAGCGACGACGAAATCGGAGCTATCGCCAAATTTTGGTGACGGCGCGGCCGGTCAGGCGGCGGCGGTTATGGGCTGACGGTCAGTCGGTTTGGCGATGACCTCGATCCCGTCGTTGAATGTCACACCGAGAACGAGTTTTGGCAACTGGTTGTGGCCATCGAGACGACGCCGGCTTTTCTGCGCGGCCTCAAGCAGTTTGAAGACCATCGCGAGCGCCGTTCTGTTGGACAGGCAGCCCTTCGATCGGATCGTGCGGTGGCGCACGGTAGCGAAGGTGCTTTCAATGGGATTGGTGGTCCGCAGGTGTTTCCAGTGTTCGGCCGGGAAGTCGTAGAACGCCAGTAGCGTGTCCCGATCCTTGCTCAGGCAGTCGGCCGCCTTCTCGTATTTGGGCGTGTAGCTCTCGATGAAGGCGTCGAACGCCAGCTCGGCGGCGGCCTTGGTTTCGGCCATCCAGATCTCCTGCAACGCGCGTTTGGCTTTAGGCTGCTGGCTCTTCGGCAACTTGGCGATCACGTTGGCGGTCTTGTGTACCCAGCAGCGCTGCTCGCGCGTTTTCGGCCAGACCTCGCCGGCGGCCTTCCAGAACCCGAGCGCGCCGTCGGCGATGGTGAGCCGCGGCGGCACGCCGAGCCCGCGCCGCTTCAGGTCGAGCAGCAGATCGCGCCAGTCCTGCGCGCTCTCGCGGGCGCCATCGGTGAAGCCGACCAGTTCCTTGCGGCCTTCCGGCGTCGCGCCGATCAGCACCAGGATGCACTGCTTTTCGTCTTCGAGGCGTGCTTGGAGATGGATGCCATCGGCCCAGATGTAGACGTAGCGCTTCGCCGACAGATCGCGCCTCTGCCACGCGGTGTGTTCGTCAAGCCAACCGTCCTTCAGACGGCCGATGGCGGATGCCGACAACCCGGCAGCATCCTTGCCGAGCAGCGCCGCCAGAGCCTCGGAGAAGTCGCCGGTGGAGATACCCTTCAGGTAAAGGATCGGCAGCAGCGTCTCGATCGATTTCGAGCGGCGCATGTAGGGCGGCAGGATCGACGGAGAGAACCGGATGCGGTCGGGATCGGTAGCCTCCGCCTCGCGATCGCGTACACGCGGCTGGCGGACGCCGACCGGACCGATACCATCCATCACCTCGCGTTCCGGCAGGTGACCGTGGCGCACGAGCGCTGGTGGCCGTCCGTAGTCTTCAAATCGGCATGCTTGCCGAGAAAGTCCGCGACCTCGGCCTCGACCGCCTGGGCCAACAGAGCACGCGCCCCATTGCGCAAGATTTCGGTGAGTTGATCGTCGACGTTTCCTGGCTGAATCAACTTGATGATGTTATCTTTGGACACGGCATATCGCTCCTTCGGTGGAGAAGTGGAGGCGTCAAGCACCCCCACGATATGCCGCCTTCCCGATTCCCGCCGTCACCAACTTTCAGCGATAGCTCCTACGCGGCCCGACGGCAAGATACGTGACACATATGTTCGATATGCGCTGCCAAGAGAATGGCATCGAACATCGGCTGACCAAGATCAAGCATCCCTGGACTAATGGGCAGGTCGAGCGCATGAACCGCACGATCAAGGAAGCGACCGTCCAACGCTATCATTACGACCGACACAATCAGCTCGAAGCACACCTTGCCGACTTCATTAACGCTTACAACTACGCTCGGCGGCTGAGACCCTGAAGGGCCTCACGCC
This sequence comes from Bradyrhizobium septentrionale, assembly GCF_011516645.4. NCBI lineage: Bacteria > Pseudomonadati > Pseudomonadota > Alphaproteobacteria > Hyphomicrobiales > Nitrobacteraceae > Bradyrhizobium > Bradyrhizobium septentrionale. The sequence continues at coordinate 193,151 of NZ_CP088284.1, forward strand.
CTACGAATACATCTGCAAAGCCTGGACAAAAGAGCCCGAACGATTCACCCTCAATCCGCTCCAGCAAATGCCGGGACTAAACACCTAGGGCACGTCGGCAAGCTTCATGTCCCCACCAGCGGCATGAGACCTCAAACGAAAGTCAACTGGATGCCGGCAGCGAGCAGAAGCGCCGCGAGAATGAACCTGATGGCTGTCTGACCTAACCACTTTAGGCCGATTGCCGTTCCAGCGATGGCGCCCGCCAGGGCGGCGATTGCATAAAGATCCAAATGCAAGGACGGAGATTGACCAACGAAGAGAACTCCGGCCAACCCCACGGTGGAGTTCGCCAGGATAAAGGGAGCCGACAACCCGGCAGTCTGCTTGGGTGACGCCCAATTCAGTGCGATGAGTGTCGGGGCCAGGAACGCTCCGCCGCCCACGCCGGTCAGACCAGAAACCAGGCCGATGACCGCTCCAATGCTCACGGCTCCACAGAGCGGAGTTTTGCGAACCCGATCGGCGGCGCGTCCGCGTCGCACGATCGTCACGGCACCTGCCAGAAGAAGAACGACCCCGGTCAGCGGCTGGTAAATGTGCTCCCCGAGCGCGATGAGGCCACCGGCGAGCGCCGTCGGCATCGATGAAAGCAGAAGCGGACCCAGCATTGTCCAGTCAATGACTTTGTTGCGGTTGAAGACCCATGTCGAATAAGTTGCGACCACAATATTGAGCGCTAGCGACGTCGGGCGCATTTCTGCCGGCGGCAGACCGGCTAAAGCCATCAGCGCGAGAAACGCAGTACCGCCCGCCTGTCCAACGGTCGAATAGAGCAGTGAGATGACGGCGAAAAGCAGAGAAAGCATGCTACATCGATCCTGACGAAATTCGTCGCCTTGCTTGCATTCACCACGCAGCGATATCCTCGCGAGCCATGGCGCATTGTCGTGCCGTTCCGATATGATTGCTGCGCGCGTCCGAGCGCTTCAATCGGGGTACGCTCGTCTCGGAGGTGGATCGTCACTGCCGTCGTCATTCTGACGGAAGGGGCAGCGACGACAGTGAGCTGCGGCGGCGCAGGAGAGCGCGAAGCGCGTGTATGCATTCCATGTAAGAGATCACGTGCAGCCGACGGTTTAGCACATCATCAAGTCCGCTGGCATCTTCATCAATTGCCAAGGTTGGTAGTTGACCTAGATGCACAAAACGTCGGCTAACAGGGCACTCAATGACAGCGCGTATCGGGCGGCGCGATGTCCGCCGACTGATTGATCAAGCAGACTGCCTGCGCATCGTCGGGTAACCGCGCGACGGGAACTGGTCTGTGACGCTTTCCACCAGAATGCGCGTGTGCCTGACGCGAAGGGGGAGAATGGAACTCCAAGGTCCGAACCCAGGTCGCACAGAAACAGGGATCGCTGGGCTTCTGTCGTTGTGACCTGCCTCGGGCGGACTGCACCGTGCACACGCGGCGCGCGGCAAAACCTTTGGGCGCGCAAAGAACAATCCGGCTGCCGCGGGTTCGCTTGTACTCCCCTACTAAAGGCCCGCGACAGCTATTTCGTCACCGCGATGGAATAGGCGACCCTCGCACGAAAATTATGCACGCGAAAAGGCATACGTGATTCCTTTCGGCCGAAGATATGGTCGATCAGCGGACCGCAAGAGTATTCAAAGCTATGGCTGTTCAAAACTTTAGGGGCGGTTTGCAGTCCAGCGCGCTGTTCAGCCACCCTTAAGTCGAGGTATGAGAATAACGTTGACGCCCAACGGATTGTTAGGGGTCACCTCCCGTATCCCTGCAGCAAACTGCGCCAAGTAGGGATGACCGTGGATGTAAAAATTTCTCATCGGCCGGGACGGCCTCGGGAAGGCGTCCACTCTATTCAGCTCGCCGAGCAGGACGTCCGGAGCCGGTTGGGGACCGTGATTCCAGCCCGACCCTACGATGTGCGTGAAGTCATGATCTATTCTCCTAGCCCGCACATCGAACGCTGGACGTGACAAATGTCGCGGCAGGTCCAAATGGCTCGCACCGGCGACCAATTTCCCCTCGACCTTTCCTTTCGAGCCGCGAGGCTCCCCCACATCCCTCGGGCTCTGTCCCGCGAGTTTTTCGGTCCGAACTTTCTCCAACTCGTCAATAAAGTGCGCGGACCATTTCTGGATGGGATACGCTCGAAGCTTCACCATCATCCGTTTCCATCGAGAGCTGCGCTCTTCGGGCATCATCGAAAGTGCGGCCGAAATCTTGTCTGCTATGTCATTGATGTCGTTGGGATCGACGAGCAGCGCCGCGTCGAGTTCCTTGGCCGCGCCGGCAAATTTCGACAAAACCAGCACGCCGGGATCGCTGCAGTCTTGCGCGGCGACATATTCTTTCGCCACGAGATTCATCCCGTCACGCAACGATGTAACCACGCCGACACGTGCTGCACGGTAGAGACCCGCGAGCACGGCCTGGCTCTGAGGCTTCGTTTCGTGACGGATCGGCTTCCAGCCGGCCGCACCATGACGAGCGTTGACATCGTCGACAAGAGCCTCCACCTCGCTCTGATAATCTCTGTAGCTCTTGATGCTGGATCGTGAGGAGGTAGCGATCTGCAAAAGCGAGACGCTGCGCGGCTCCTTTTTCAAAAGGCGATCGAAAGCCCGAACGCGATTGTCAAGCCCCTTGGTGTAGTCGAGCCGGTCGACGCCGACGGCAAGCTTCTCACGATCGAGACCTTCCAATAGTGACGAAACATCGGCATTCGAAACCGCGTCTGCAGCGGATTGTGCAAATTTGTCCGTATCTATGCCGATCGGAAACACTTGGCACCGGGTTGCACCGCCATTGCGCGAGATCACAAGTCCGTCTGCGTTCGATGCGAGCCCGAGATCGGTACGGACACAGGCAAGGAAATTCTGCCTGTCCTCGTTGGTCTGAAAGCCTACCAAATCATACGCAAGCATCAATTCGGTCAATTCGCGATGATGCGGGACCAACTGCACGTTGGGTGCCGGCCATGGCGTGTGCAGGAAGAAGCCGATCGGCCGGTCTATACCACGATCACGCAGCTCAGCGCCGAGCGTGAGGAAATGATAATCATGCACCCAGAACGCGTCCCGGTCCCTATAGTCGAGCAGCGCGTCCGCCATAAGGGCGTTGATTTTACGGTAGCTTCTATAATCGCCTTCCGAGGACGAGATCCGGTCTGTTAGCGAATGTAGTGCCGGCCATAGTTCCGAATTGGCAAAACCCTCATAATGGCGGCGATACTGCTCGGCAGGCAGAGGCACCCTCACGAGCTTGCCTTCGCCGAACGCCATCACAGACGGATCAGCCTCCAGCGGGCGCGAGGGCCCTACCCAAACTGCGCCTGATTGTTTCACCACGGGGACCAGCGCCGCCTCAAGCCCGCCTGTCTTGGGTTCATCGACGTCGCTGCCGGCAACACGGTTCGACACGACGACGAGATTCACAAGTCATCCTTTCCCGTCCGATGTGCCATTTAGCCGGACGTTCGATCAGTTTGCCACGCTTGATCGCCGAAGAGTTGCGGCCTGAAACCCGACCGGACTGGGACGATTTCACGCGCGCTTCGTCGGCTGTTACTAAACACAGCGACCCGCCTCGAATAACCGGCGAGCCACGCAGGCCCTCGCTCGAGCCACGCAGGCCCTCGCTGACCTACAAGACAAGTGTGGTCATTCCGGCGCCCAGTGCACCAACAGCTTCGTCTCGCGAGGCCAGCTTTCCCAAGGCCAACGAAGCACCGGTATTTCTGCAGACGGAACCGCTTGTACTCTTCGGCGAGCCGCACCCCCTCCGTGGTCTTCTATCAGGCCGCTCGAGCGGCCTGCGAGTTGGAGCGACCATTTACGTAACGCCGAGCCGAATTGCTGCCTACCTAACTTGGTATGTGACACAGAGACGCGCTCGCATGGTGGGATCAAAGGTCCGTCACGCTCGAGCGATATAGGTAAAAGCGAATTCGTCTCGGCAGGTTTCATGCCCATTTTGGTAAAGCCACGCACATTGAGTCTGTTGACCAAATGCGAGCGTCGCCCTCCCGGGGCCAGCCTCATCATTTCGGTGTTCGCGATGTTCGACCTCGCCGACCCGGGCGCCCACCGTCTCCAAGGCGAGCAGGAGCTTTGGATTATGGCCGCGAAGGAGCTTTCGCCCGATTCCACTCTCGACATCGGCATGCCCAAACCGCAAGCCGAGATACTCATCGGCGGACATGCGGCGGCGCCTGAGGGACGGCCAACCGAACGCATGATGTTGGGCTGGGCGCTCGGACCAATCCAGAAACACCTTCTGGTGACTGGTGACCGTAATTGGCAGATGACCGGCTCCGGCTGGCGACCGACAACCGCGCAATCGTTCCAGCAAATGCCGCTAACGCGGCAACGCGCCTTTGGGGGGCCCAGCTACGCGGCGAACCGGGTGGGTGCCGGCAATGAGGCGCTACGCCGCAGCATGGCCGGCGAACTGGTCGCCCTGCCCAACGTCGAACGCCCCGAGCATGCAATTCAGTTCATCGACACGATCGCACCGCCGGCAATCTTCGGGCCCATGGCGCTTGATGATAAGGAACGTCTACAATACGCTGGAACCTACGACAGCGCCTGGCTGAAATCAGTTGCCCCCGCTCTGGCAGGCGATGCTGATCCCCGGCTTTTTCTGTTCGCTCCGCCAGACCAGCGCCTGAGCGGCTTCATCAGCGGCGGAGAACCTTACGCGCTGCAGAACTTCTGCGCCGCGCATCCATTGATCGAAGGCCACCTGCCGACCTTTCGGGTGCGCTGCTTCATCGGCTGGAGCGATGCGACACGTGGCGTCACGGAACTGCAGACACGCATCGATACCCTGTGGCTGTTCGCGGGAGCCCGCCGCGGCGTCATGATCTACCGCACCGCGATTGCCGTCCGGGAATTGGACGGCAGCGACGTTGGCGACATTATGGTCGCTTACGAGCAACAACGCGAGCTTCCGCGGCCGTTCGACCATTATCTGAATGTCCGGCAGCTGCGGCTCGACCCGGCGAGCGCCGCACGCTATGCCTTTTCGGAACACCAACTTGCTCCCGAAACGTCGGCTGTCGAACGCGCACGCCGCGCAGCGCGGCGTCGCCATTTGGCCGAACAGCGCGCAGCACGGCAGCAGGCATCGATGCGCTGGGCGCTCGATCAGGAGTTCACGCGCATTGAGCTTCCGCCTTCGCTGCGCCCGACGATCACGATACCGCCGATCGAACCATCAGTCATTCCGGAATTGTTGCCGGAGGAACTCGAGAGCGGCGAGATCGACTTGGCCGAGATCCTCGACGCGTTGGAGACAGTCCAGGCCAAGGCAGAATCCGATATCGACAAGCTTGACGCCCAATATCAACCCATGCGTGCCGCCTATGAAAGGATTGCCGGTGGAAATGCCGCATCGAGCGATATCGACGCCTTGCTTGCCGCGATCTCTTCCACGGACGCTGTGCAGTCGATGGACGCAAGCTTTGAGCAAGCTCCGCCACTCCACGAGCTGCCCGACACTGATCCGGGCCTCATCGGCGATATCGAAGACAAGCTCGCGCGTGCGAAAAATTGGCGTAGCGAAATCGGCGCGGCACCGCAACCGCTCGATGAGCAAAAACAATTTGCACTTGCACATGCTCGTTTCTTTAACCTGGCAGCTGGACGACCGCTCGAATCGATACGCAACGCGATATCGGATAACGCCGTTTCCCTTCCCGATATTTCCGCGCTGGTTCTGCCGGAAGAAGGGCGGAGCGTCACACCCGAGACGCCGCCGCGCCTGACCATTGACGAGATACTGGCGCAGATCGAAGCTTCCGATCCACCGCCTAACGCTGCCCAACAAGCGCGTACGGCGCTCACCGATGCTCAAGCGGCATTCAAAAGGGCCATTCCTGCGTTACCGTCCGACGAATGCGCGCTGTTCGAGGCCTTGAGTGCGCCACATCCAACGGCAAGTGCTGATGAGCCCGAAGCAGGGATCGCCGCGGCGAAGACCGAATCTGCGAAAGCATTGACTGTCCTGCGGACCGCGATCGACAAAGCGGAAGGACAGTTGGCAGCCGGCATGGCCGCGGCAAGGCTCGCGTCACCCAAGCCGCTCAGGCCTGAAACGACGCTGGCACCAGCCGTCGCACGCGCGCTGGGCGACATAGTGGAAGCGGAGTTCCAGCGCGGTGGCACGGTTGCCGGTCGGGATCTCGGCGGCGCCGACCTCTCCTGGCGGAGATTCGCGAATGCGGACTTCTCCGGCGCCTTCCTTGAACGTGCGAAGCTGAACGGGACCAACCTGGCCGGCGCAAACCTGATGAAGGCCGCACTGACCGGCGCGACGCTCATCAATGCTGATTTAAGCGCGACCGATCTTACCGAAGCCAATCTCGGTGAAGCCGACTGCCGCGGAACGCGTTTCGCTGGCAGCCAACTTGTGCGCACCAATCTTCTCGGTGCGCGCATGGTGGGCGCATGCTTCGACCAAGCGCGCCTTGGCGAGCTCCAGGTTTTGCGGGTACCAATGATCGGGGCAACCTTCCGCCGTGCGCAAATACAACAATGCACCTTCATCAAAGTCGCCCTCGATAACAGCGTTTGGGGGAACGCCATCCTTGAGCGCGGACAATTCATGGATTTATCGTTATCTGGTGCGAGCTTCGTTGGCGCGCGACTTGAGCAAACCTGCTTTCTCAAGGTGGCGGCGCGCCAACTCGATCTCTCGAGCGCGCAATTTGACGAAGTCAGTTTCATCGGCGACATCGACCTGCGTGACGCACGTTTCGTCCGCAGCAGTGCCGAGGCGCTCTCCTTTCAGGCGGCCAACCTCAGCGGCGCCGACTTCACCCTGGCCCGACTAAACGGGGTTTACTTCGGCAAGTCCACGCTGGCGCGCGCTACCTTCCGAATGACATCGCTGAAACGCGCGGTCTTCACCGGCAACGATCTGCGGGGCGCCGACTTCTATGCCGCCAACCTTCTCGAGGCACATCTCAATCAGACCGACCTCACCGGCGCCAGCCTACGCCATGCAAATCTCTACGGCGCCGACCTGATGGATGCGTCCTTGGTCGCGACCGATTTGAGCAACGCAAATATTGACCGCACCGTCCTGATGGTCACGCGCAATGTCAATTGATCTCTTATTGCAGTCGATCGCCCATAAGGTCCCCGTACGCGAAGCCAGTCTAGATGGCCAGACGCTATCCGGGCTGAGCCTGACGGATGGCGTTGTGCTGAGCTCTTCCTTTCGCAACAGCCACTTCACGCGTGCCCACCTTACTGGCATGACGTTTCAGGCTTGCGACTTCAGCGGCGCTTCCTTCGCCGACGCTTGCTTTGAAAGATGCATATTCGCGGGTTGCCGCGCTGGCGGCTCCGACTGGCGGCGGACGCGCTTCACCCAATCGACGTTGATGTCGTCGGATATCAGGCATAGCGACTTCACCGAGACGCGGTTCAGCCAGACGACAGCGATGCGCTGTACGTTAGCCTATACCCTGTTGTGCGGGGCCACCCTATCTCAAAGCGCACTCATGGATTGCGAGCTCGCCGGCCTCGTGCTCGACAATGCCAGGCTCACGAACGTCGCCATAACGCAGGCCGATTTGCGTAGCGCGCAGCTCACGGGACTGCGTTGCGACACGATTCTTTTCTCCGAATGTGACCTGTCGGAGCGGGATCTCTCCGGGCTGACGCTTGCGCGAGCGAACCTGAGCGGTGCTAATCTGAACGGCACAAACCTGTCCGGAGCCGACCTCTCCGGTTCGGTATTGGCGGGTGCGAGCCTCGCGGGTGCTGATCTCTCCCGTGCCACCGCTCCGAACACAGTGTTTGTGCGGGCTAACCTCCGAGCAGCAAGGCTGCGCAACGCCGATTTGACGCAATGCATCTTCGAAGAGGCGCGCCTCGACGGCTGCGATCTTTCGGGCGCACAATTGGGGACGTCCGTTTTCACACGTGCATCGGCCAAGTCTGCCGTGTTTGCCCGCGCCGACATGTCCTACGCGCTGATGCACCACGCCAAGGTTGATGGCGGCGACTTTTCCGGCTCGCGATTTCTGCGCACTGACTTTCACTGCGCGTCGACCAAAGGCAGTCTGTTCGCGACCGGGCGCGGGGGTACCCTGCAAACCGGTCCGGAACGTGCCGTCGCCGAACTCTACGATGCAAGCCGGGTCATCCCTCTCAACGGAGCAAGTTAGACATATGACTTTTGTCAATTCAAGTGGCCCGATGTCGGCGGCGGATCACGCGTTTCCTGACGTCTGCAACACGCCATCTGGTCCCGCCGTCGTGCCTACCCCCTACCCAAACCTCACTCTGAACACAACGGCTATTCCGACGCAGTCCCGGTGCCTGATCATGTGTATGCCTGCACACAACATGACGACCGAGCGCGCGACATCAATGGGTGACAACGCAGGTGTGGCCCTCGGCGTCATCTCTGGCCTTGTCATGGGTCCGGGCCGCGCAAAGGCCGGATCGGACAATTTGTCAATCGGCGGGTCACCGGCAACCAAAATGGGGATGCCGACCAAGCAGAATGGTTCCAACCCGAACGCCTTCGGACTTTCGATATCGCCGTCTCAAACCCGCTTGACGGCGCAGCGCTAAGGTGCCGACAGCCATACGATTGGGAAAGCCCGCTATGCCAAATGCCTATACGCGACTGGTCGTTCCAGACTCCCTGACATCTCCCCTGACCGAGTCAACTTATCTGCGCCTCGGCTCTTACTCAGACGAAGAAGCAAAACTCGTCACCGGTATCACGACGACCATTAGCGAAAGTCCACACGAAAGCGACAACGCCGGCTTGCTTGCCTTCACCAATCACGACTGTCAGGCAAATGTCGAAGGCGCTGCGTTGCTGAAAATCGGTCGCGGGCAGACCACGGAGGTCGCGAACGGCAACTCCCTACATAGGGTCGCGAAAGGTACCTATGAAATGGCCGCCGAGAATGGCGTGTCAATCAGTGCTGGCGCTAATGGTACTCATGCGGACGTCATTCTGACGGCCTCCAACAGCGTCAAGCTAATCAACAACGGCGACAAAATCGACAGGACAGGTGGCAACTCGGAAAAGCGGGTGATGGGCACCACCAAGGAATACTACAAGGGGCAGAGATACACCTGCATGAGCGGCCTAGCTATCACGCTGACGATGGGACTGAACGTAAGCGTCTTCTTAGGAGCAACGACGACCATCAAGGCCGGCAGGGATTATTCAATCAGTCTGGGCGGCCAGGTCTCTCTCACGACCGGCGCCAAATTCGAGTTTGTCTACGGATGCGACACCAAGATTGTGGCCGGCGATACGAGCACGTTACTTCTCGGACTTGACTTCAAGTCGGCAGTTAGCGACACCAAAATTCTCAGCAACAGTGATTTCAAGCTCGCGCCCGTTGAGGACTTGAAGGTAGTCGGCCGCGACGTCAAGACCTGCGAGACCAGCGTGTCCGTAACGAATGAGGACGTCTGCCAGGGAACGATAAGCACGGAACAGTACGAGCTTGTGAACCGAGCAGCAGAGATCAGTTCGAGCACCGGCGATAAGGAAGTCATACAAAAGAATTCGGTAGTGATCTTGTAGCTGGCTGGAGAGCAGGAATGACGATGACGATCCGCGCCACAAACACCGACATCTTGGCGATGGCCGAGCGCGTGCTTGAATCCGGACATCACACAGCTCGTATCGTGTCTGTCAGCGACGATGGCGCTGCGGCGGAGGTTGAAATCGCCGGCGATCATCACACGGCGACAGTGGCTGTTGGCTGCCTAGTTCGGCCTATTCCACAGGATATGGTGCTGCTCTTCACCGACGGTGAGCAAGCCGTCGTCGTGACCGTACTCGAGCGGACGGCTTCCAATGGTGGCGTGGTCGGTCTACCCGGAGGGCGCAACATATCGATAGAGGGCGAAACCATCACTCTCGCCACACGCCAGCGCCTGTCCTTGCGCGCCGACAGTATCGATCTGCAGACCAAGCTGTTTGCCGTGCTTGCGGACAAGGGCACCTGGATCGGCAAGCTCTACACGTTGATCGCGGACCACGTCAGATGCTCGGCGCGTATCCAGGAAGCAAGCGCCGAGTCGCTTACGATAAAAGCGGTCGCGCGCGTCGCGGTGATCGAGCGGATCGACTCATTGCAAACCGAGACCCAGGCCATTAGGGTCACCGGCATTGCTTCCGAGATGGCCCACAGCAAAGTCATCGCGGTGAGCGAGGATCTCCGCCTCGACGGCAAACGCGTCACGGTTGCATAGCGCATGCTGTCCACTGGCATGCCGGCTCCGACCCGGCAAGACCGGGTTAGAACGGCCCAAGAGTTCATTGCGGCCGGCCGCCTCGAGGAAGCGGAGGCACTGCTGGAGGGGGTCGTCGCCACGGGCGATCCCGATACACTCAATGCAAGGGCGGCGTTGGCGCTTGCGCGGCGACGGACCGAGTTCGCATTCGAGATGCTAGCGGAAGCGGCGACCATCTACCCCGAACACGCGGGCCTCACCACCAATCTCGGCATCGCCCACGAATTGCTCGGACGCACTGAGGAGGCGATGGTCTGCCTCGAACGCGCAGCCGCTCTCGCCCCGCACAACGATGAGATCAAGCTCGCGCTCGCTCATGCCCTGCTGAGCTGCGGCAAGGTTACGGAAGCCCGCGCGATGACGGAGATCGTTGTCATACACGAGCCTGGGAATGCGCGGGCCCTCCTCCAACTCGGCGCCATCGAGTTCGCCCTGGGCAACAGTTCGTCGGCTGAGGCCGTCCTGCTTCGTGCGCTTGAGATTGTTCCGGACGACCCCGATGCGCTCGGCAACTTGTCGGTGCTCATGCTTGAACGCGGTCGCTTCGACGAGGCGCTCAGCCTTGCCGAACGCGCACATTTGCGTGCCCCTCTCGATACAGCCAGGCTCCTGCATCTGGCTTATTGCCGCGCCGCAACTGGGCTGTGGCCGCAAGCAGAGGCCACTTGCAAGAAGTTGCTCGCCTATGCGCCGGCTCATGTTGGCGCCCGCGAAATCTTGGCCCGCGTTACGATTGCCATGGGTGAGGTGGACCGAGGCATTGCGCAACTGACGCAATTCGTTCGCGCTCGCAAATCTGATCCTTCCGCCGCGCTTGCCCTAGCACGTGTCCTGCAGTTCGTTGGCCGCTTTGATGAATCTCTCAACCTTGTTAGCCACGTCGTGCACACGCGCCCTGAGAATGAAGCAGCGAAGGCTCTACTGACGACGCTTGAACTGACGATCGGTCGCTACCCAACGCCCGAGCCGATCGCCTCGGCGCCTGTAACGCGGATAGCCGTACCGCCGACGACGAGCGCCCTCGAATTCGTGGCGCTCGTTCGTCTCTTGCGTCGGCTGGCGAGCCAGCAGGACGTGCATGTGGTCGCGGAGCCACGTTACCAAGCTCTTCTTACCAGTCTCGCTGAGCAGGTCATTTCCGACGAGCTGACGCTCGAGCGCTCAGCTATGCCGCTGCAATCATTATTGCGCGTTCTGCCGATCGATGCCAGCAACATTGCCGATGGGATTCCCTACCTACGCCCTGAAGCCGACCTATCTGCCAAATGGCGTGATGCCTTGGCTGTGTTCGCAAGGCCGTTGGTAGGCATCGTGTGGGAGAGTGGGGCTCTCGGCCTATCGATGGAACAGGTCGCCGCCGTGATCCCTCACGGCGTCACGCTGGTCAGTTTGGTGACCGAGGCGCAACGGCACGACATGAAGCGATGGAGTCTTCCGATCGATGCTGGTGTGCATATCGAGTGTCCCGCCGAATTGATCGCAGCGATCGTCAATCTCGACGCCGTGGTCGGGCCCGACAGCTTCGCCGTCCATATCGCCGGAGCGCTCGGCGTTCCCGGCGTGGTCTTCGTGCCGCGCGGCTATCCCTGGTATTGGGCTCAGGCAGACGGTAAGCCACTGTGGTACCCATCGTTCGAAGTCGTCGTGCAGGAGCGACTAGGTGACTGGGCTGGGGCAATCAATGAAGGCCGGCGTCGGCTTGAGGCACTGCTGCGCGCGTCAACGAGTGATTGAGTAGCGTGCTCTCACGACCACATCTGGAAGGCTGCGGTATCTTCGAGGCTGGGGATCGTGAAGTCCGCTCAAAAGTGCTAGAGCGACCGGATTGGCGATTGGACTTTCCGGTCGAGGTCGACCTCACCGATCTGCCTGATCCGCGCCACCGGACCGGTCACTTGACTCGCACCTAACACGCGCGTCGCGGACGCATCCTTCCGTCAGGTTGCCGACGGCGACTACAAAGTCGCCCGTTAAGAAGCTTCCAGGCGACTGATCTGGAATCGTAATTTGGCTGGAATGACGTTCTGAGATTGCAAGGTTTTGGTGTTTTGTGCATCGGAAGCTTGCAATTTCGTTTTCGAGATTCCCTCGACGGGCGAAGCATGATTCCCTGTCCGCATCGGAGGGCACGATGCGGCCGAAGAAGCACAAAACGACGGGAGCGAACGATTTTTTCCGGGCGCGGCTCGACCAGATCATCAATCTGAAGCACGAGCTGGTCCGGCTCACCGGCAAGATCGATTGGGACTGGATCGACGGCGAGATCGCGCCGCTCTACAGCGAGAACGGCCGGCCGGGGATTGAGACCCGCTTCGTGATCGGGCTGTTGTTGCTCAAGCACATTTACGGGCTGTCCGATGAGGGGGTATGCGAACGCTGGGTCCACGACCCGTATTTCCAGTACTTCACTGGCGAAGAGTTCTTCCAGCACGCATTCCCGCACGAGCGCTCGGACCTGAGCCATTGGCGCAAGCGGCTCGGCGACAGACTGGAACTGCTATTGGCCGAGAGCCTGCGGGTGGCGCACGACGTCGGCGCGTTACGCGGCAAGGACCTTGAGCGGGTCACGGTCGACACCACGGTGCAGCCGAAGGCCATCACCTTTCCGACCGATGCCAAGCTGCTGCATGCGGCGATCCAGGGGCTCAACCGCCTAGCGAGGAAGCACGGAGTGCGGCTGCGGCAATCCTATTCTCGGATCGCCAAGGCCACCGCGATGATGGCGGGACGCTACGCCCATGCCAAACAGTTCAAGCGGCACCAGCGGCAGTTGCGCATCCTGCGCAGCCGCCTGGGCCGGATCATCCGCGACATCCGCCGCAAGATCGAAGGCCAGGATGCGCTCGAAGAGGCGTTCGCACTCCCGTTGAGCCGGGCCACGCAGATTCGCTCGCAGCAGCAGCGCCAGCGCGGCTGGAAGCTGTATTCCTTCCATGCCCCCGAGGTGGAGTGCATCGGCAAGGGCAAGGCCAGCGCGCCTTACGAGTTCGGCGTGAAGGCTTCCATCGTCACCAACAACCGGCCTGCTCCCGGCGGCCAGTTCGTGCTGCACGCCAAGGCGCTGCCCGATAACCCTTACGACGGTCACACCCTGCGGGACGTCATCGACCGAACCGAGACACTCACCGGCTGCGCGATCGAGTGCGCCTTTGTCGACAAGGGATACCGCGGCCATGACGCACAGAACCCGCGCCGCGTCTTCATCTCCGGCCAGAAGCGCGGCGTCTTCGGCACTATCAAGCGCCAGCTGCGGCGCCGCTCCGCTATCGAGCCCGTGATCGGCCATTTGAAGGCTGACGGACACCTCGGCCGCTGCTACCTCAAAGGCCGCGCCGGCGATACCGCCAACGTCATCCTCTCCGCCGTCGGTTACAACTTCCGCCGCATCCTCGCCTGGCTAAGGGCTCTTTGGTACCTCTTCCTGGCTGCCTTCTTCTCAGTCACCAGCCACCGCACGCCACTCAAATCGGCTTCTTAACCGACGACTTTGTAGCCAAAAGCCCGACAATCCAGTCGCGCAAGCCGCCGCGGCGTTTTTCCACAACGTTTAGAAGCGATGTTGCTCCGAGAACGAGTAGCTTCCTTATATATCGATTACCCGCCTTGGTGATGGTTCCGAGAGTTGGTTTACCCCCGCTCGAAATTTGCCTGGGTGTCAGACCCAGCCAGGCAGCAAAATCCCGTCCCGAATTGAATACGCTTGGGTCTGGTACACTGGCTGTAATTACCGAGGCAACAAGCTTGCCAACGCCGGGAATTTCTCCGAGCGAACGGCTCGTCTCGCTGAGCGCGTGAGCCTTGGCGATCTCTCTCCAAATCATCGAGCGCGCTTCCGAGCGCATCAATTTGCTGACCGAGAACCTTCGCGGCCACGACAGCAGCGTCGGGAAGAGTCGCGTCGCCTTCTGCGAGGCCTAAAAGCTCGTCGACGCGGCCGGTGCCCTTGGCGACGACAAGACCGAATTCGGCCAAGTGGCCGCGTAGAGCGTTCACGCTCATCGTTCGCTGTTTGACCAGCAGCTCGCGCGTCTTGTGCAACATCAGGGTCGCTTGCTGATCAGCGCTCGTGATCGGCACAAAACGCATGGCAGGACGCGAGACCGCTTCACAGATGGCTTCCGCATCGACGGCATCGTTCTTACCTCGTTTGACATAGGGCTTTGTGTAGGCCGGCGGCATCAGAGACACATCGTGTCCCATGGCCTTCAGTTCGCGCGCCCAATAGTGCGCTGAGCCGCAAGCCTCCATGCCAACGCGGCACGGCTCGATCTTCGAGAAGAACTCGCGCATCGTCCGGCGCGTCAGCTTGCGCTTTACGGCTGGTGCATCCTCACTAGACAGCGCATGAATCTGAAAATAGTTCTTGGCGAGATCAACGCCTATTCTGATAAACTTCATCTCGGACGGTCTCCCTTCTTTGTGGCGCTCTGGCGACCACGCCTTGGCACTATGATGCCGTTGAGGTGAGGCCGTCCACACCATCAAGGATGAGGAGATCGACGCGGCCGAGCGCGCGCAGCAGGCGGGGGTGGCGGCCGTCACCGCGCGCCAAGGCCAGATCGCTGAACAGCCGCGGGACGCGCTGATAGAGCACGGAGCGATTGTCGCGGCAGGCTTTGTTGCCGAGCGCCGAGGCGAGCCAGCTCTTGCCGACGCCGGAAGGGCCACAGATCAAAAGATTGGCGTGGTCGTCGATCCATTGGCCGTCGACCAGCATCGTCAAGAGGCTGCGGTCGAGGCCGCGCGGGGTGCGATAGTCGATGTCCTCGATGCAGGCCTGCTGGCGCAGCTTGGCATATTGAAGCCGCTTCGACAGTCGCTTGTCGCGTCGCAGCGACGCTTCACGTTCGAGCAAGAGCGCAAGCCATTCGGCGTGGCCGAGGCTTGCGGCCTCGCCGCCGGCTTCGATGTCGGCGAAGGCCTTGGCCATGCCGTGAAGGCCGAGCGCGTGGAGTTGATCGAGGGTCGGATGATTGAGCAAGGCGTGATCTCCTAATTGTAGTAGCGCGGCCCGCGGATGTTGGGATGGAGGATCGGCGCGTCGTCCGCGGGACGCTTGGCTGAAGGACGCCGATCGAGATTGTTGGCGAGGATCGATTTGACCGAGCCGTAGGTGCGCGCGCCGATGTCGATCGCCCGCATGGCGGCAGCATCAAGCCGCTCCTGCCCGTAGGATCGGGCGAGCCGGATAATGCCGAGACAGGCGCGAAAGCCCTGCTCGGGGTGCGCGCGCTCATCGAGGATCAGGTCGCACAGCGCTGCGGTGGCCGGCCCGATCGTGACGGCATCCTTGCGATGCGCTCAATGGTCCAGCCGGCGTAGCGCCGATGACTGGATGCCATGTGTTCCGGCACGGTCGTGTGCTTGTGGTTGCCGCTCATGCGCTGATGCGCGGCGATCCGCTCGCCCTTGTGGAAAATCTCCACGGTGCGGGCGGTGAAGCGCACCTCGACCTCGGCGGGGACGAAGCGATGCGGGACGCTGTAGTAATGCGCCTCGACCTCGACGTGATAGTCGATGCTGACCCGGCAGATCCGCCACTCGGCGAACACGTAAGGGCTCTCCGGCAAGACCTTCAGTGCCGGCCGGTCGATCTCCTCCAACAGCTTGCGGCGGGTGACGCCGAGCCGCCGGATCGGCCGCTCCTCGTTGAGCCGGGTCATTAACTCGGCGATCGCCGCGTTGACCTCGGCGAGGCTGTGGAAGATCCGGTGGCGCAGCCGTCCGAGCAGCCAGCGCTCGGCCATGAGGACCGCCTGCTCGACCTTGGCCTTGTCCCGTGGCCGTCGTGGCCTGGCAGGCAGAATGGCGGTGCCGTAATGCGCCGCCATATCGGCGTAGCTGCGGTTGATCTGCGGATCGTAGAGGCAGGCCTTGATCACCGCGACCTTGGTGTTGTCCGGCACCAGCAGTGCCGGCACGCCGCCGATCGCCTCGAAGGCGCCGACGTGTCCGCTGATCCAGTCGGCGAGGCCCTGCGTCCAGGTCGCCTGCGCGTAGGTGAAGCTCGATGCGCCGAGCACCGCGACGAAAATCTGCGCGGCGCGCCGCTCGCCGGTGAGCCGGTCGATCACCACCGGCACGCCGTCGCCCGCATAGTCGACGAACAGCTTCTCGCCGGCCGCGTGCGACTGGCGCATCGTCACCGACAGCCGGCCTTCCCAGGCCCGGTAGAGCTCGCAGAACCGCGAATAGCGATACCCGCCGGGTTCGCCTGCGATGTACTCCTCCCACAGAATCGACAGCGTCACGTGCTTGCGTTTGAGCTCGCGATGCATCGCAGCCCAGTCCGGCTCGACCTGCCGCCGATGGCCCCGCCGGGTGCCCGGACCAGCTCCCGCGCTGGCGAACAGCCGGGCCTCCAGCACCGTGTCGGTGACGTCGTCTGGCAACGGCCAGGTCAGCCCCGCCGCCTCGAACCGGCGGATCGTCAACCGCACCGTCGAGGGGGCTGTCCCCATCCGCCGCGCAATCTCGCGGGTCGGCATCCCGGCCGACTTCAATCTGATCACATCGCGCACATGGCGCATCGCAAGCCTCTCTGTCGGCATCCAGGTCCCCCTTCGCAAAGCCGAAAGGCGGGACCGTATCGGAGCCAGAAGAGGCCTCGTCACCCCGGGCGACATCATCCCGGAATGGTGGGCGAGATCATCTCGGAATGGTGGGCGACATCAAATCGGAACGGTGGGCGAGATCATTCCGGAATGGTGGGCGACATCGAGCAGAATCAGCAGGCTGTCGGCCACGGCACGACGCTTGAACCGCCATTTGCGGATGACGGCCTTGCCGCCGTGCCTCGATCTCCTCGCGCGTCGCCGCGTAGATCACGTCGTTGTAATCGGCGGTGATCTCCTCATGCAGGCGCTCGGGCGCATGCGCCAACAGGTTGCGGTGCTTGTGGACCGTGCAGCGCTGGACCGGCGCGCCATCGACGATGAGGAACTCGGGCCGCCGCAGCCCACGCCGGTTCAGATCGTCGAGCACGGCGCGCCATGCTTCGGTGCTCTCCCCGCCCATACTCTTGATCGCGAGCAACACTTTCTGACCGTCCGCACGCACGCACGCCGATGACGACCAGCAGCGAGATCGCCCCTGCGGTCGAGCCGCACGTGCACCACGGTGCCGTCGAGGATCAATCGCACGATAGGCTCGTCCGCCAGCGAGCGGGCATTCCACGCATCCCAGTCGCCCTTCACCTTGCGCCAGACCCGGCTCACCGTGTCCTTGCCAACGGCGCCGACGAACAGAGCGCTGAGCGCGCGGCGCACACGGCGCGTGCTGGTGCCGGCGAGGTAGCAGCTAGCTAGCGATCAGCGCGTCGGCAGCCAGCGTGCGGCGCTGGTAGGCCCACAGCGCTTGGCTCTTCCAATCGGTGGTCTTGCCGTCGGCCGTGTTGAGCCGCGCGCGCGGGACCGCGATCTCAATCGGCCCGAGCTGCCGGTCAGCGACCGCAGCCGGCTGCCGTGCCGATGACCCGCAATGCCAGGCGTTTCCTCACGGCCTGCCTGCTTGCTGCGTTCGTAGCGCGGGCGCGCAAGGGCCAAGTCGAGCTCGCTGCGGATCAATTCTTCAATGAATTCCCGCGCTCGTTCCCGCACCGCAGTTTCGATCGGATCGAACCAATCGTCGAAAAGCTGGGGAGCCGTCTCTCCTCCACGCTGCGGGAAATGCGTCTTCGTGATACTGCTGGTTATGGCGTGGTCTCCGATCCGGCGTTCCAACGCCGGATGATTCGAGGTTGATCACCTCGGAGACTACGCCACCTTCAATTCCAACCAATCCCGCGACGGGACCGCCTTGACGGCGTTCGGGACTTTCGTGGAGTGCCTGACGGCTTAGCTCGATGTCCACGTTCCACGAAATGGGAAATTCCCTTGCTTCTCTACGTTCCCAAGTTTGGCGGATCGTTGGCGGACAGGCTGAGGCCCCACGTATGCTCGATGCGTTACAGCACGCGGACCATTCACTTGCTGCGCTTCGCTCCCAAGTTTGGCAAATCGTCGGCGGACAGGCTGAGGCCCCGAGTGCGATGACTGCACTCCAAGGAGAGGGGCGTTTGCTTGCTCCGTTCTTTACCCGGAGTGCGGTAACTCCAGCTGAGAGGAGCTCTGCACTTAGGCTGGTCGGGAAGGCGACGAACAATGGAGACGGAGCAAAAGACGGGAGGGGAGACGGGCTAAACTTTGCGCGCGCGGTGAAATACGGATTGTGTCTCGCGGGCGCAGGCTACGTCTATAATGAGGTCGCAAACAACTTCTTCCTCTCTACGACATCACTGCACGACGGGAAGAAGGGCTTCACCAGTAACAAACGGCTCAGGTTGGCTCAGGCGAAGGCGCGGCAGTATTATTCGTCGTATCACGCTGCGGGCCCTGACGCTAGGTGCCTCAATGAACGTCCCCTCAATCCAATCCGTATCTGTGGCAATAACCTGTTCGTAACGATGATTGACTACCGAGCGGCGACCTATGTACATGTTGGCCGCCTAGTGGATTCCGTAGAGGCGCGCACTTCTCTTGTGCTGAACCTGAGCTGCATGAAGGGTCATCTCGTGAAGGACGAGTGCGTGGCCAGGTACAGGCCACCCAAAGTGCCGAAGGATCCGGACCTGACGAGCAGCCCGCTATACGACAGAAAGAATAAGTATGCATTGGCGGGTGTGCTCAACGAGGAAACGGGTGCTTACGGCTACACCTCGAGGTCTATCACTCAGCCATTCGTGAACAAGGGCGTTCAGCACTTCCGCGATGCCACCTTACGCAGCGAGAATGGACTAACGTTCAAGCGATGCATCGAGAGGCTCGACGCGCTGCTCGACAAGGATGTCGGTCTCAGAGAGGAGGCCCAGTTCGCGGCTGGTCAAGCCATCCTGAACTTTAGGCAGGTCTACGCTTCTGACGAGCATTGGGGACACGCTGAGAACGTCGTGATGCGGACACTGGCCGAGCAAGGATGGCTATCACGGTCGGAGACTGACAAGCTCGATGCGACTCTTATGTTCGAAGATCCAAATAAGAATCCGCTCAAACGGAACAAAAGCTGGATTGGGCCTGGACTACACCAACTTGACATCTGGATTCAGCAGAGGC
This sequence comes from Bradyrhizobium septentrionale, assembly GCF_011516645.4. NCBI lineage: Bacteria > Pseudomonadati > Pseudomonadota > Alphaproteobacteria > Hyphomicrobiales > Nitrobacteraceae > Bradyrhizobium > Bradyrhizobium septentrionale. Next base: position 212,536 of record NZ_CP088284.1, read on the forward strand.
GGTCGGGTAATCCTGTGTTAGGCGAGGACCTGAACCACCGCGAGATTGATAACATGAAGAATCTGCCCATCGCGCACGTCAAGTTGAACGAGCAGGGCAATGGGTTCGAGGACTGCTCCGGGCTGGGCGACTCGTTTACGTGCGCAAATGCCGTCGCCAGCATCAATCACGCGCGCTTGATGAGTGGCCAGCCACGCCTCTCAAAGGAGGAGGCTATAGTCATCGTCGCGTGTCTTAACGCCGTATACGACGATACGAGTTCCATACGGCATACGCTCCACGAGGTGGCACGAGGCTGCTTCGTCGGCGCTGGTTACACCATCGAAGACGCGGATGAGTTCTACGAGGGGGTGTGTCGGAAGGCCGCGCGAGAGTACTACGGCGGCAGGTATCTCTCCAACCAGAGCTGACGCCGCAAGAGGTCTCGTGGATTGGCGAGCTACGCTCTCGAGGCGTTCTGAGCCGGAACACGAGTTGCGGATTGAGTCCGATCTCACTGCATGCATGCTTCCCGAGGCTGGGACGTCGAATCCGATAGCACAAAGAAAAGCAGCTAGGTTCGAGGGGATGATAAGGCAGGCGGGGATGCGACCGCAGGTCCCGTCGCGGGATTGGTTGGAATTGAAGGTGGCGTAGTCTCCGAGGTGATCAACCTCGAATCATCCGGCGTTGGAACGCCGGATCGGAGACCACGCCATAACCAGCAGTATCACGAAGACGCATTTCCCGCAGCGTGGAGGAGAGACGGCTCCCCAGCTTTTCGACGATTGGTTCGATCCGATCGAAACTGCGGTGCGGGAACGAGCGCGGGAATTCATTGAAGAATTGATCCGCAGCGAGCTCGACTTGGCCCTTGCGCGCCCGCGCTACGAACGCAGCAAGCAGGCAGGCCGTGAGGAAACGCCTGGCATTGCGGGTCATCGGCACGGCAGCCGGCTGCGGTCGCTGACCGGCAGCTCGGGCCGATTGTCGGCCAAGCCGAGACGCCGCTCGGCCATCGCCAGAAGCATCACGCCCCCGTTCGAGGTCAGCCGACCGCCATCGAAGGCAGCTGTGACTTTCTTGGCGTGAACGGCTGGAAACGAGAAGGGCGGAATCGTATCATCGGTCATGGCGGGCGTGGTGTTCGCGGCTGAAGGTGATGGGGTTGGCTTTGCAACCGAATCCTACGCCGCATCAGCGCCTTACACCACGCTCGCCAGCCTCTCAGGCGCCCTCTGACGAATAAGACGGGCTAAGTTGTCGCTGATGGCTGGAGACCCCCGTAGCGAGTTGTACTTCCAAAGCAGCTTCAACTGGACGCCCACCGAGTGGAACTTTCTGACGCGCCTGTACCTCTGGGCATCGTCCCGCAGCGACTGGTCGTCGAGGCGGCCTGCTATCGCGCTTTTGGCATGCGACTGGAGCCACACACTGAACCCGCGAAGAATGCTACCGGATCTGCTGACACCGCGCGACGTTTCGAAACCCTGCCATGGATATCCTCTCGCAATCCGCTCCGGCCGCCTCGACTGCCCTCTGGATGAGAGCCGCATCTTCGGGATAGGCAACCAGCCGTGGACCCATGGTTTCCGGCGCTCTGGCGCTCAACAGGAAGTTCCGAAGATGAGCCAGCGCATTCATGACTTTTCTGCCACCACCTTTCAAACTGTAAAGCTCGGCATCTTCGTCCAGCGAGCGGTCGTGAGGCCGAACAATAATGCCCGGCTTGTTTCGTCGTAGAGCCAGCAAGAGAAGCTGCGAATAGTGGTCGCAATGGACGTGGCGGTCCGCGGCTTGAGTCGACCTGCGACAGGCACGCCCGCAGTCGCAGACACCTTGAAGTCATTGAGGCGTTCCTTGTCGTCGGTATGGGTGCAGCATGGGAGCCTGCGGCGGGTCACCGCTGTTCTCACCAGTGCAGTTAAAAGTGCTCGGACGTCGTGTTCGCTGTCAGCGCCAGATCTGACATCTGGGTCGCGCGCGGACGGCCCAAGCGGTGATCGATGACCCGACCGGGGCTCGTTACCGAAACGCGCCTCATGTCTTTCGCGGCTTGGCGCACCACGATCCACGCCAACTGAAGACGCCCCCAAATCCTGCGGTTCAGAGCGCATCCGCTCCCGGACCGGCCTGATGCCTCGGTGAGCCTCGACCGCCGAAGAACCCGCTTCAACAAGGGGCTCGTCCTTGCGCTCAGTCCCATCAACTCCGGATTGGGAGGTCTTTGATTGTCCAGGACTCGCCATCGCTCATCATTTGCTCCGATTTACGCGAGAAGACACTTGAGCCATCATCCAATACGGGCTGCATCTCAAGTCGGAAGTGCGCTTAAGGTCGCGCCCGACATGAGATATTCCAACAACGATCTGTCGACGTGCCGGGTTGAAACTCCTCGCCTCATCTTCTTTCGAAGTTTCGCGAGGCCAGCGTGCGCGGCGCGGTTTGCCTGAGCCCAAGGCTCCTTGAGTGTGTCGAGGTGCGTGCCGATCTGCGCCGCCTGATACGGCATATCCGGACGCGGTGGCACAACACGCGAATTACGTTCCGTGGCGACGGGCGCTATGCCCGGCCGGAGGCCATGGCGTGGTGCGAGACCAACGGCATCGACTACATCTTCGGTCTGTCCGGCACTGCTCGGCGGCGATCAGGGTGAGACGCCAGCGACAATCAAGGTGAGACTGCGCCGATGGGGACGGACCGAAGGGAGGGCGCAGCCCGACCGGAGGACCGTCCCCATCGGCGTCGCGCGTTTTTGGACCCGTCTGGCGGCCGGGTGCGGCTGGTGCAAGCTGTTGATTCGTCTCGACAAGAGGGAATCGATGCCTTGCCTGGCCTTCACATCACCGACCACCAGATGAGGCTGTACATGACCTACCGATTGACACTGTCCCGCGAGGCCGCCGCGGCCAAGGCGGGGTTCTCGAAGGCAAGCGCGTATCGAATCGAGGGCGATTGTCGCCCACCATCACAGAAGAAGACGCCGAGGGGCCGGCGCCGGGCCGATCCGCTCGGGCCCTATTGGGACGCCGAGATCGTTCCGATCCTGAAGGCTGCGCCCGGCATCGGCGTGCTGGACGAGCTGCGCCGACGGCATCACGAGTTGAACCCGAACATCCGCCGCACGCTGGAGCGGCGCATCAACGCCTGGCGGGCGCTCAACGGCCCAGAACAAGACGTGATCTTCCGCCAGCAGCACGAGCCCGGTCGCCTGGGTCTGTCCGACTTCACCGACGTGAGCGCGCTCGGTATTACCATCGCGGGTGAGCCGCTCGAACACCGGCTCTATCACTTCCGGTTGGCGTTCTCCGGCTTCGAGCATGCCCATGTCGTGCTCGGCGGCGAAAGCTTCGTCGCCCTGGCGGAGGGCTTGCAGAACGCGCTGTGGGCGCTTGGCGGCGTGCCGTGGGAGCATCGCAGCGACAGCCTGTCGGCAGCGTTCCGCAATCTGGCCGCCGACGCACGGGAGGATCTGACGCAGCGCTACGCCGGGCTGATGGGCCACTATGGCATGGCGCCAACGCGCAACAATGCGGGCATCGCACATGAGAACGGCTCGATCGAGAGCGCGCACGGCCATCTCAAGCGGGCACTGGAAGATGCGCTGTTGCTGCGAGGGACGCGCGACTTCGCCAGTCTCGATGCCTACCGGGCTTTTGTCGACGAGATTGTCGGCCGGCGCAACGCCAACCTCGCCAAGCCGATCGCGCTCGAGAAGGAGGCCTTGGCGCCGCTGCCAAAAGGCCGCACGACCGACTTCGAGGAGAAAGTGATCCCGGTGACGTCGTCAGGCGGCTTCATCCTGCGGCGCGTGTTCTACACCGTGCCTTCAAGATTGATCGGCCATCGCCTGCGTGTGCGCATCTTCGACGACCGGCTCGAATGCTTCGTTGGTGTCACGCCGGTCGTGACGCTGCGGCGCGGCCGGCCTGTGTCCGAGCGCCAGGGCGGTCATGTTGTGGATTACCGGCACGTCATCCATGCCCTGCGGCGCAAGCCAATGGCGCTCCTCAATCTCGTTTATCGCGACCAACTCTTCCCGCGTGCAGCTTACAAACGTCTGTTAGAGCTGGCTCCGCAAATTCGGACAGTAGCTTGAGTGGATTTTCTGCCTGACAGCGGCGAGGATTCTTGCCGCGAATCAGGAGCGAAGATGACGAAGAAGAGCCGCCGGATGCATTCTCCGGCATTCAAGGCGAAGGTTGCTTTGGCTGCGGTCAAAGGCGACAAGACGCTGGCGGAGCTGGCGCAACTGTTTGATGTTCATCCGAACCAGATCACGATCTGGAAAAACCAGCTCCTGGAAGGCGCCGCCGGCGTGTTTGGGCATGACAAGGCGTCGGCCGAGACGCCGGTCGATTTGAAGGCGTTACATGCCAAGATCGGCGAGCTGGCGTTGGAAAACGATTTTTTGTCCGGCGCGCTCACCAAGGCGGGCCTGCTGAGCGCAAAGCGATGATCGACCGCGGTCATGATCTTTCTATCGTGCGCCAGGCGAAGGTCCTGAAGCTGGCTCGCAGCACGGTCTACTATGAACCTCGGCCAGTTTCGGCCGAGGACCTTGCCTTGATGCGTCGGCTCGATGAGCTGCATCTCGATTATCCCTTCGCGGGAGCGCGTATGCAGCGATCGTTGCTGCGGCGGGAGGGCGTATACGCCGGTCGCCGCCACATCGCGACGCTGATGAAGCGCATGGGGATCGAGGCGGTCTATCGTCGCCCGAACACGAGTAAGCCGGCACCGGGTCACAAGATCTACCCGTACCTGTTGCGCGGATTGAAGATCGAGCGGCCCGACCAGGCGTGGGCAATGGACATCACCTACATTCCGATGCGGCGTGGCTTCGTCTATCTCGCGGCGGTCGTCGATGTGTTCAGCCGACGGGTCCTGGCCCATCGCGTCTCGATCACAATGGAGGCGGCCTTCTGCGTCGAAGCGGTCCAGGAGGCGTTGGCGAAGCACGGCAGGCCCGAGATTTTCAACACGGACCAGGGCAGCCAGTTCACCAGCCTCGAGTTCACCGATGTGCTGCTGGACGCGAAGATCGCCATCAGCATGGACGGCAAGGGCGCCTGGCGCGACAACGTGTTTGTCGAGCGGCTCTGGCGCACGGTCAAATACGAAGAAGTTTATCTCCGCGCCTACGACAGCGTGTCCGAGGCGCGAGCGTCAATTGCCAAGTATCTGGCCTTCTACAATCAGGGACGCCCTCACTCGAGCCTTGACGGGCGCACGCCCGACGAGGCTTACTTCGGCACGCAAGCTATGGTGATGGCCGCATGACCGTCGCCGACGATTTTGTCGTCGCTCTGGTCGGGCTACGCCCTCCCGACGCAACGACAAAATCGTAAGGCCCCGCGTTCAGCATAACCCGGCAGGAATCCACTTAAATCCCGCGGGGCGCTGTCCAAACAACCGGCGCCAGCTCTGTTCGAGACCTTGCGGGAGCATGGTGATGACCGGCGCGCCTGCAAGGTGACGGTCGAGCTTCTGGCGCTGGCTCACGAGCGCGCCTGCGAAGCAGAACTCGCCGAGGTGATCGCGATGGATCTGGACGCCGGACAGTTACCCGATCTTGCCGCTCTGCGCGACCGCTTCCGACCTGAGGCGGCCTCGATCCCGCGAGTCGCCGTCAAGCTGGCGCCGCTCGACGTCTACGATGAACTCGCCTGCGTCAGCGTCATGTCAGGCCGCTCGAACCTGGGAGAGGCAGCATGACCGGTATCGCTACCTCCGTCGATACTGCCCGTGTCGAGCTGCTTCTCAATGAGCTCCGCCTGCCGGGCGTCAAGGCGATCTGGCCGAAGCTCGCCGCACAGTCGGACAAGGAAGGGTGGCCTGCCGCCCGCTTCCTCGCCGCCCTTGCCGAGCACGAGGCGGCCGATCGCACCCGCCGTCGGATCGAGCGACACATGGTGGAAGCGCGTTTGCCCGCCGGCAAGACGCTCGCCACCTTCGACTTCGAAAGCGTGCCGATGCTATCAAAGGCACAGGCGATGGCGCTCGCCGCTGGCGACGCCTGGTTGAAGGCCGGCGCCAATTTGCTCTTGTTCGGTCCACCGGGCGGCGGCAAGACCCATCTCGGCACGGCGATCGGCCTGGCTCTCGTCGAGAACGGTTGGCGCGTTCTCTTCGCGCGCACCACTGATCTGGTGCAACGGCTGCAGGTCGCGCGGCGCGAGCTGGCGCTGGAGTCCGCGATCGCCAAACTCGATCGCTATGACCTCCTGATCCTCGACGACATCACATATGTGAGCAAGGATCAGGCGGAAACCAGTGTGCTGTTCGAGTTGATCGCCGCCCGCTACGAACGACGCTCGCTGCTGATCACGGCCAATCAGCCATTTGGCGAATGGGGGCGTATCTTCCCGGACCAGGCAATGACGTTGGCTGCCATCGATCGTTTGGTCCACCACGCCACGATCCTCGAGATGAACGTCGAAAGTTACCGTCGAAAAGTTGCCCTCGATCGCAAGCGCGGTCCAGGCCGGCCGCCCGTTCATACGACCCCCAACGAACTCGACAAGGCAACGATTGACGCTGGCAATCCTGCGTGATTGTCGCGCAGCGTCAATCAAGGCTTGCCAAACCCGCGGCCAGCGTCAATGATCCGCCCACTCGGCTGCCTTGTCTCATCTTGATTGACGCGCCACTCTCATCCTGATTGATGTGGTGGAACGGCCCGCTCCGACAGCATCATCGTGCTAAAACGTGGTCGTTGTTCGAACGCCACAAGGAGGGACCGTTCCATGAAGCAGGTTAGCACCATCGGGTTGGATTTGGCGAAGCACATTTTTCAAGTTCACGGCGCGGGTGCCGATGGCTCGCCGGTGTTCAACCGGAGACTACGGCGCAGCGAGGTCCTGCATTTCTTCTCGAAGCAGCCGGCCTGCCTTGTCGGAATAGAAGCCTGTGGCAGCGCTCACTATTGGGCACGCGAGATTGCAACTCTCGGCCATGAAGTGCGGCTGATCCCACCAGCTTACGTCAAGCCGTTTGGTGCGCCCCGACGGCGCGCATTACCAGTGGAGGAAGGATCCACCCAGAGAATTGTCGATTGATCTGGTAGCTGACGAGCGGTTTGGACGAGCAATCGGACGGATCGAAGCCTCGTGACAAAGGTCGCTTTTGGCGGCCGAGCAATCCAGCGGGCCGTAACGTGAGTGAAGCCTGAGCACGCCTCGAAAGTTACGATGTGAATGCCGACCCGATCGTATGGCGGGGAAGGCCGCGCTGACAGGGAAGCAATCGACGCATGCACCTGTCCGGTTCACCGGGGTAATGGGCACGGCACGCCGGAAAGGTAGTGCGGGTAATCGGGGGAGACCCGTCTTGGTCGAAGGTCGCGCCTTCAGCATCGAGTAGTCGATGGACCGGACGGGAGTCGGACAGGGTCGTAGTACTGATGAAACCGGGTAATTCCGGCGGAGGAAAGGACCCTGACTTCAGGTGCGCTTTTGAAGATGGCGAGGGAATGGGTCGATTGGCGATGAGCCTACAAACGCCCGATAAGATCAGGAGCCTTCAGAGAAAGCTTTATTGCAAGGCGAAGGCGGAGCCTGCCTTCCGTTTCTATGTGCTGTACGACAAGATCTGCCGCGAGGACATTCTGAGCCATGCCTACAAGCTGGCCCGCGCCAACGCGGGTGCGCCAGGAGTGGACGGAACAACTTTCGAGCAAATCGACGCGTCGGGACTCGAAGCATGGTTGGCCGGCCTGCGCGATGAACTCGTCACGAAGACTTACCGGCCCGATCCGGTGCGGCGGGTGATGATCCCGAAGCCCGGCGGCGGCGAACGTCCACTCGGTATCCCAACAATCCGGGACCGGGTCGTCCAAGCTGCCGCAAAGATCGTGCTGGAACCGATCTTCGAGGCGGATTTTGAGGACGGTGCTTATGGATATCGCCCGCGTCGTAACGCGGTCGATGCAGTCAAGGAAGTGCACCGGCTTGTGTGCCGGGGCTACACGGACGTTGTTGACGCCGATCTGTCGAAATACTTCGACACGATCCCGCATTCGGACCTCCTCAAATCGGTGGCCCGACGCATCGTTGACCGGAATGTGCTGCGGCTGATTAAGTTATGGCTGCGAGTACCGGTCGAGGAGCGGGATAGCGACGGGAAACGGTGCATGAGCGGCGGTAAGAGCAACAAGCGTGGCACGCCACAGGGCGGTGTCATCAGTCCGCTGCTCTCCGTCATCTACATGAACCGGTTCCTGAAGCATTGGCGTCTCAGCGGTCGGCGTGAAGCATTCCATGCCCAGGTTATCTCCTATGCCGACGACTTCGTCATTCTCAGCCGCGGCCACGCGGAGGAAGCATTGACGTGGACGAAAGCGGTGATGACCAAGCTTGGGTTGACGCTCAACGAGACTAAAACCTCGGTGAAGAATGCCCGATTGGAAAGCTTTGACTTCCTTGGGTACACGCTCGGACCCCGCCGCTTCCGCAATGGGGGACGGTGGTATCTTGGCGCGGCTCCGTCCAAGAAAAGCGTGCTGCGGATCAAGAGGAAGGTCAGCGTACTGCTGACGCCGGGCAACAAGGGCGCTTGGCCCGAAGTACAAGCACGACTGAACCGCCTTCTGCGCGGCTGGTCCGCTTACTTCAGCTATGGCTCTCTTGCTACGGCTCATCAGGCCGTTGATCGACACGTCTTCGACCGCGTGCTCGCCTTTCTGCGCAGACGACATAAGACGCCAGGACGTGGCGTCAGACGGTTCTCTGATCGGATCCATGGGAACCCTGGCGTACTTGTGCTGAACCGCGTGCGCAAAGTGTCGCCGACGTGCGCCTTGTGACAAAACCTGTCGGAAAGCCGGATGCGGGAAAACTGCACGTCCGGTTTGATGAGCGGGGAGAGGAAACGGAACGCGCAACAAGCGCATCACCGCGCCTCTCCTCGACTCTACTGAAGCGTGGAAAAACGGATGCGGCGGATGCCGAGGCCATCAGCGAAGCCGTGACTCGCAAGACCATGCGCTTCGTTCCGATCAAAACGGCCGAGCAACAAGCCGGAACGATGGTCCTGAAGAGTCGCGCACTTCTGGTGAAACAGCAAACGCAGACGATCAACGCCCTGCGCTCGCATCTGGCTGAGTTGGGCATCATTGCCGCCGCCGGCCGGACAAAGGTCGAGGCGTTGGTTGCAATCGTACGGGATGTAGCAGATATCCGCTTGCCTGCGGCAGCGCGCTTCGCGCTGACGGCAGTTGCCGATCAGATCGAGGCTCAGGCGGACCAGATTGACAAGCTCGAGCGAGCCATTGTTGCTGCGGCAAGGACCGACAAGGACATGCGCCGACTGACTACCATCCCCGGCATTGGAGCCATTACAGCGGCGACCATCAAGGCGCTGGTGCCAGATCCCGGCGGCTTCAAATCCGCTCGTCACTTTGCTGCCTGGCTGGGACTGACGCCGCGACAGCATTCGAGTGGGGGCAAGGAGCGGATGGGGCGAATCTCGAAGATGGGAAACCCCGAACTTCGGAGCCTCCTCGTTCTTGGGGCGACATCCGTCCTGCGAATTGCCCGGAAGGCTGATCGGGCGCCGCCATGGTTGAAGTCGCTGCTCGCCAGACGTCCGTACAAGGTGGCAGCGGTCGCACTGGCCAACAAGACAGCGCGAATTGCCTGGGCGCTCTTGAACAGGGGTGGGATTTATCGGCATCCGGAGACGCTAGCGACGACTACGCCTGCCGCTTGATGAATACAGCAGTTGTCAAAGAGATCTGACCGGCGCGGGCCGGCAGAGGGCAAGGAGCAATAACAGGCGATGAACCCACGGGACGAAATCCCGACACGAGTGAGGCTGGCGCGACAATGCGCTTCAAGCGCGTCTGATTGATTTAGCCCCTTGTGTCGCGGACTTCATCGAGGCCAGCGGTCATGCGCCGCGCTTTACAGGCCGTATACATGACCGCACCGCTCCCATGTGTGAAGTCGACTGAGAAAGCTCTTGCGCCCGCGGGCCGTTCCATACATGTCGCGCTATAGACAAAATACTGCTTCTCAATTCCCAAAGTCCGGGAATTGGCCACTGCCGAGTTCGCGACGCTGCGTCTTCGGCTCTTGAAACTCGCTGTCCGTGTCGTCGAGACCACGAGCCGCATTCGCCTTGCGTTTGCCGCGGCATGTCCCGAAGCCGACCTGATCCGCGGCTTGCCAGGCGCGCTGCTGCCGCTCGGTCCTTGAGCGGCGGGGCGTCCGCGCCCCGTTCGCCCAACCTACACCTCAAGCGCGTTGCAAAGTACGGGTCGGTCAGGCGGTGAAAAGCCGAAGGCAATCCCGCGCGCCTCGTCAGAGCAGATGCGCGGCCACATCAATCGGACTAAAAAAACGCACTCTCACGAATAGGACGGGCTATTAGGGCTCAGTTGATGTGGATCCTTCGGTGGAACGCTCATCATCAGCGTGCCAGCAAGGTTTTGCCAACCATTCACGCTTTCCACTCTGGCCGCTAACGGATCGAAAATAATTCTGCCGCAAGTTCGCACACGTGAAAGACATGGGGGATCCACACATGACCGGGCTGGCCGTTGAAGAAAATGTGCGCCGCTATCGTGCGATAGCTTCGCTATGCCGTCAGGCCGCGGCATTTCGGCCCCTTCAGCGGTGTTCATTGCTCGCCCAGGCTAATGAGTGGATCCGATCGGAGAACTTGCCGAATTTCTGCCCCCACTGGCGCACGGTTTCATAGGTCACGCCAATGCCACGCGCCGCCAGCATTTCCTCGACCATGCGCACGCTTAAGGGAAACCGGAAATTCAACCAAACGGCATAGCTGATCACTTCCGGTGGGAAGCGATGGCGGAGATAAAGAGGGTCCCGGGCGGTCGGCATGCCGGTCGTCTACCCCATCGGCCGCTCCAATTCGTTAACTTGACGGTGCCCTCGAACAAGCCCCATGGCTGCAAAATCGCGCATAGCCTCCCGCGCCTTCGTTCAATCCGGCTTCAGCGACGTCGCGTCATGAGCGCCTGCCGCGCCCTCGCGTGACGCGATTTCACAGCCCCCAGATTCGACCTTAAGGCGCGTCATCGATTCTGCGAGAGTCGCCGCTGGAGTGCCGGCCGATCGGCGACGAGACCGTCGAGGTGCAGCGGCTCGTGATCTGGCCGCTCTCCTTGCGCCAATCGTGCAGCCAGCCCCCGTGTGGCGTCCACCACAAAGACGCCGCAATCATAATTGTTCCCCTGACGGGCCATGCGGACTGGTAGCAGGTTGACGCTCAGGATTGTTGCGAGCTCTGTTGCAGCCTCGCTGTTGAGCGGCCCGGCTGAGTCATAATGATAGGCGGCCCGGTGGCGGCGATCAACGAACATTAGCGACCAATGGTCGCCTTCTTGATCAGCACGACCATTGTTCACTGGCAGAAACAGGAAGTCGGCTGTATCGTTAGGCTGCTGGTCCACCCGGACGATCTCCTGGAGAAGTTCCTGCCTGACAGTCTCGTCCGCGGTTTCGCGCAGCAGCTGGACCTGCGCCGGTTCCACGAACCGCGCCTGGGCGGCCAGACCAGGATACTCCGCGCGCACGAGCGCGTAATCTGCGCTGATGTGGGCGTCGTCCACCCATTCCTCGGCGTCGAGGACCAGCGGACGCTGCGGTCTGATGGGCGCCCCGGAGACATTTCCATTCGATTGATCCGGCCTGGGAAGAATGTGCCGGTCCGACTGCAGCCCGGGCCTGAGGCCAGCGAGCACCTTGTCCCTTAGAGCCCCCCTGATCTCGCGTTCGATTTCCTTGCGGACCTCGACCCCCAATTCCCGCTCCGCATCGCCAAAGCCGGTCAGGTTCAGGGCGGCGAGCCTTTTCTTCAATCGGTCATCGAACTCGTCCCCCATTGCATCGATGAGCTGTTCGCTCATCGCTTCATGGGCTTCGGGTGCAATGCGGCTCACCACCGTGTCCCAAGGCTGCCAGTCCGTCGCCAAATAATCGGCAAACTCCGCCGTCTCCTTGTCACGCACAAGCGTCTCGGCGTTGTCAATGTCTTCGGCGGTGAGGTCAGAGACGTTGAAGTAGGCCATACCCGGGGCGATGTGCTCCAGCCCCAGCCGCTCGCGCAGCTGGACCTGATAGCCAAGATAGACGTCGATCTCGTCGACACGGCGGGCGGAATTCTTGGTGCGGAGCCAGTGGGCCTTCTCGCGCGCGATCCCCTCCAGCGCGTCCAAGCGGAACATGACCCGGCCCAGTTCGATGAGGTCGCCGAGCCGATTGTCATAGACCCTGTTCTCGATGTCTGCGATTATGCGTGCGTTTTGCATGCCGTTCCAGGCCAAAGTTCTGCGATCCTGGCAGCTCTGGTTGGCATCGGAAGCCACCTCGAAATAGCGCGCGCGCAATTGCGGATTGTTCGCCGCCCTCCGCAGATCTTTGGCCACCGCCTGCCGGAATCCTTCATCGGCAGCGTTGACGTTTTCCGTCCGCAGCTTTTCGAGAAAGCCCGCGTATTCCTGGGCGCCCTCCTCTTCGGAAAAACCCTGCCAGAGGGCCACCGTCTCCGGCTCGCCGTCAAGCCAATCCGCGACCGCCTTAGCGAGAGTCCGCGCTGGACCTTGCGCCACTGCTACGTCCACTATGATTGACGGTCCTTGATAGTCCTCGGCATGTTGGGCTCTCCCAAGGTTAGTCTGTACCCGCTCGGACAGCGAATTCCTCATCAGGTTAACTAGGCGCAAACTCGGCTGCGTCAGCAGATTCTCGGGCACACTCGTCAGCCGGTTATCCTGAGCGTAGAGCCAGCAGAGCGCGGCAGGAAGGCGGTCGGGCAGGCTGGTCAGCTGGTTGCCCGAAACAATCAGACGCCAGAGCGTGTGTGGGAGGGCGGGAAGGCTGGTCAGCCGATTCATCCGGGCGTCGAGTTCATACAGACGGGGCGGAAGCTCAGGCAGGTGGCTCAGCTGATTGTTGCTGACGTTTATGCGCTGGAGCGAGAGCCACGCCGGCAGGCTAGGAGCCCGTCCAGATATGTTTTCGTGACGGGCATTTGTTGTAGAGTAGCAGGCTCAGGCTGCGTTTGCGAGGTTGAACAGCTTGAGGAGGTTATGGACGGTGCAGATCATTGTCCACTCGGCGCGCACTTTCTCGATGCCCCGCAACAGGAACTGGCGGAAGCCTCTTGCCTGTTTGATCTGCCCGAACACCGGCTCCACCACTTGCTTTCGCAATCGGTAGGGTGTTTCGAAGCCGCCATCGTCGATCTTCTTTCGCATGGCCTGTGTCAGCGGGCCGCCGACTTTTCCGTTCGCTACTGTCGGGTGTTTGGCGCGTCCGGGCGCGACATAGCCATCGATGCTGCGTGTGTCGAGCGCTTCGAGATTGGCTTCGCTGCAGTAGCCGGAATCCGCTGAGGCCTGCCGCGGCTTGCGGCCAAGATTGCTCTCGATGGCCTCGATCAGGGGCACCAACTGGCCCTGATCGCTGCCGTGCTGGGTCAGTTCTTGCGCGACAATGATCTGGGCATGTGCATCGACGGCCGCCTGGGCATTATAGGCCTGAACGAAGCCATCCTTCGACTTCATGATGCGGCTTTCCGGATCGGTGAAGTTGCGTTGCGCCTTGGGATTGGGTTCCTCCGATGGCAGCGCCGCCGGTTTGCCCGGCTTCTTGCGGCCTTCGGCCTGGCGCTGCTGTTCCTTTTCGGCCTCGATGCGGCGCTCTTCCTCCGCCGCCAGTTTGGCGTCCGCTTCCAGCGCCGCCATCGCTTGCTGGATCTTCGCCAGCCGTTTCTGCTTGTCGACGGTCCAGTCCGGCAGTTCGTCGCTGTTGCCGAAAGTCTCATCCTCCGAGGCATCCGCCGCCTCGGCGGCCGCCAGCATGCGAGCGACCTCGGCCTTCAATTCCGCCTCGCGCTTCTTCATGCGCTCATAACTCATCGCCTTGTGTTTCGACGCGTTCGCCTTGATCTTCGTACCATCCAGCGCGACATGACCGAGCTTGACCAGCCCGGCCGTCTCGCACAACTTCAGAACCTGCACGAATAGCGCGCCGAGCGCCTTCAAATGTCGCTTGCGAAAGTCGCTGATCGTCCGAAAATCCGGCGCATCCAGCGCCACGATCATCACAAAATCGTTCCGCTCCCGGCAGGCCTTGGCAATCCGACGCGACGAATACAGCCCACTCGCATAGCTATGCAGCAGCAGCGCCACCATCATCCGCGGATCAAACGGCGGCTGCCCAAGCCCGCTCACATAGCTGCCCATGATCTCCCTGAGATCGAGGCTCTCCCGCACCAGATCAACCATAAACCGCGAGACATGGCCTTTCGGCACGAAGTCCTGCACATTCGGCGGCAGAAGCAGCGTCTGATCGATGTTCCAAGGCCGAAAATACTTGCTCATCGCCCAATGTTGAATCAGACCCGACCAGATTTGAACAGCGACTATCCAGACAAGCTCCTAGGGGATGACAAAACCGTCAGGGACAGCGACCTAAGGTCTAGCTGCCCGGAGCTTGCGGCCGCCTCCCAAGCTCTCGTTATTCTTAGCCGCTCTAGCCGAGCCTCTGCTTCGGCCCAGCCCTCAAGATTGGGCTGCTGCGACGATCCGCCAGGAGCGTCGGCGGCTCGCGGCGCCCGGGTCAAGCACTGGACACACCGCCTCATCGCCCGGGGGAGACCGCAGAAGCAACCTCGCGGTTGATCTTGTTCTGAAGGTTCGGGAGGGATACCAGAATCCCGCTCGGCCTGCCCTGCGTCTGAGGCGCCATCTCGCCCTTGTCGTCGTTGACGACGCAAATTGTCGCTTTCGTCCATATCCCGATCGACTAGAAGAAGCTGGTGCCCACCCACGAGAGCTATTTAAACCGGCGTCGCTTTGCCGCGCGCGTCGGACAATTGGCCCGATCAGCAGGCAGATAAGCTCGGCTTGCGCCTAGTCTCATACCAATCGGCAATGGCAGCTAATGGCCCCGGCTTATCCAACATCCTGTTGAGTAGAGCTGGAAGCCAATCTAGCTACGCTTCGCATTGTCCGCACAGCGCTATCCAGTTTGAAGCAGACCCGGCATGGCCGCCGCCCAGTCCTGCGGCGTCCCGCCTCGAATGTGCGCGATGTGTCCACCATGTACCGGACCGCGCCTGGGGCCAGTCACCCGTCCCCTGGCTTGGCGTCGAAGGGCTTTCTTGGCGCCGCAAGACGGCGACAGCGCCACCCCCGCGGAGTTATCACCATTTATCCTCGCCGCTGGTGCTGCCGGGAACGTGCTCCCATTTCACCTCCTTGTAGGTGAACGACCAGTCTTCCATGTTCTGAAAGAAGTTGTTCTGCGGATTGATCGTCAGCGGCACATAAGACTTGCCTTCGACTAACGTCGCGTTCTTCCAGCTTATCTTGAAAAAGTTCTGCGGCTGCGGCATACCCCCAGGGTCGGTACGGTAGAACTCGCAAACCAGCTCTTCGAGCACCTCGTTAGTGGCCAGCGCCTGCCATAGCAGCGGCGAGGCTCGATCGAAGAACTTCGTGAAGATCACCGGCTGGTGGTTGCGAGCGCCCGTGGCGACACCGCTCGTGGCATCGCGAGGAACGATGATGCTGCTGTTGAAGGCGACAACGGTGATCTTCCCCTGCTTATCCGAGTCACCCTTGGCGACCTGCCCGACGCTGTCCGGCTTGGAGGCATCCTTGGAGATGTCGCCCTGCTTCTTTCCCTTGATTTTCAAGTAGGCTTCAAGTGACACTTTCGGCTCCTATTGTCTGACATACGCCGGCACACACCGGCACGATGGATATCGCAACATTTGTGCCAACGGCCGTGGGCATCCGATGCCTAATATTGCGAGCCTTCCCGGCACAGCACTACGCGGTTTTCCAGACACCGACACCATCAAGCGACGACGTCGTCACGATCGTGACAGCGATCTGTCACGGCGCAACGGAGCCAACCCGTTCCAACTGACACTCGACATCGAGAAATGCACGCGTGGCGACGTCGAGAACAGCCTGCCCCGTCACACGGTAGCCCATGCCGTTATCGACAACGGCATTGCCCTGCAGTGCGTAAACGAGCACCGTACAAGGACCGCGCTGTTTCTGCTCGAAACAGGGCGTAGACAATTTGAGGCGCACTTCTCGTCCGTCACGAAGCCGTTGCGACCAAATGCCATCCGCCGACGGCGGCGGTATGTTGATCGATGCGCTCGGCGAGATGGCCGCGCGTGCCGTATTGGCGACCGCTTCCAATAGCGGGTCGATCTCGTGTGTCGCTGGACACCAGAGGGTCATGATGCGCCATGAGGACAAGAAATCACGAAGATCCGTCGAACATCTCGATCGAGGCGCCAGATTGCGACTTGAGGCGATTGAACGTGTGCGTATCCGATGTCACTCCTCCCTTCATATCGGGGTTGTGGACGGCCCCGATCACGACTGGTCGGTCAATGTCGCCGTTCAAGTAACCAACTAGGACTTCCGTGCCTGGCACCAACGGACAATGCAAGCCGGTTTGATTCGGACCTACATAAGGTTCGAGCTTGCGCACGTAGTCGCTACCACGGCCCTCGGCCGGTTCGTCGGCGAATGCAAACCGCAGCATGTAGCGGCCCTGATCGTCTATCTCGGCCCGTCCGTTCCAAACTTCTCCATCGACTGTGGCGGTGTGGAGGCCGACGCCCACAGGCACAGGCGTCATCGCAACCGGTCGATAGGGCACGTCCGAGCGGATGCAATGGACCATGTTCCCGTAGGCTCGTCCATCCTGCCCAGATCCACCGAATCCGCGCGGCGCCGGGCGATAGGCCGAGTGATCCGCGGCGATGACGAGATATTCACCGTCAAAGCGCGGATGGCCCTCCAGTTCGAAAATGACGCCAGCGCGCAGCTCCGGTGCGTCGCTGTGGGCGATGTACATTGTCTGGCCGGCGCAGATCTGCTCGGCGCGGATCCGGGCCAGCGCCGTCGCTTCTGCGTCGTTCGCAAAATTCCCGCCGAAGCGCGAGGCTTTGCCCAAGAAACCGCTGCCTTGCCCGACCTGCTTAGCGCCGGACATGACGGAAGGTACCGTTTCGTTATAATCGCGGAGCGCGATTGTCTCTGTCGAGAGAACCCGGCGCTGCCGGAACGACAGAACAGCGGCTTCGTCGACGCCTCGCGGTCGCTTGCGCTGGCGCGCATAAAGAAGCGTCGACTTGGCGCCGAACTTGACTTTGGGGAAAGCCAGATTGTTGTCGCCGAAGACGACGGTTTCACCGTCGTCTTCTTGCTTGAAGAAATAGAAGATTCCGTTCCGTTCGCAAAGGCGGGAAATGAACGTCAAATCGCTTTCATTGTATTGCACAACATAATTTCGCTTGCGATAGCGATCAATACTGTATTCGCTGGGGATGCTGATGCTCACCTTGCTCAACTGCAGTTTGATGATGTCATCGACGCCCATGGGTTGGCCGGGACCATAAATGCGGCTCGCAACTGAGAGCTCCGCGACAGCAAAACGCGGTCGCAGGACAAACTGGAGCACCCGCAGGTCAGTCCCCGTAGGGTCGAGTTCCTCTATTTGGGCGCAGAGGCCCGAGGCAAGCCATCGCCCGCATGCGGTTTTGACAGACAGCTTGGCGCGCTCACCTATCAAAGAGCCGGTATCGACATCGCTCGATGTTGTGGCGTAAATGACGTAGCTGAACGGCAGAGAAATGCACTCGGTGCCCTCGAAGCCTTGGACGTCGAGCTCCATGCCGGGCTTGCTGCGAATCTCTAAGTCAATACTGAGATTGGAGTCGTTGGTCATCGGCGCACCAAATCAAACTGCGGCTGTGCTAACAACGCTTGTCACAGCGCCGCGGATCGAGGGATCGCTTGGGAGCCGAGGCACGATCGCGGCGGTTTAGGACCTGAAGCGGAACCGGCCATTTGGCTGGCGAGATGGTAGGCGGCCGGCCCGATGTCGTTTTTTCGCTGCCGTGCATAAGGTATGGCGATCGGCCAGCGGCGCCGTGATGCACGTCCCAGCCGCGCATCTAGCGCCCTTGATTTATGAGTTCATCGCTCTCTCCAATACTCCGAGCGCAAGCTAGATCTCACGTCAAGCCGTGCCCAACAACGCGGATCGACAGCCGGCTGTTCCATTCGATTGCCCGCGGCGCTAGCGTTTGCCGCCTCTTTCACGCCATTGTAGTGAAGCCGGTCGACTAGCCCATGCCTGTTGTGTGCGCCCTCAGGTACGGTGAAAGCTACGTTGGGTTTCGTTTTCAAGTTCAAGGGAAAGAGAACGTCGTTCATCTTGCGTTTCGTGTACTCAGCCAATCAGTGTCGCTGCATCTCATCAATAGCAACAGCTGTGCCAACGGCATCTCCCCTATGGAGCTGCTGATTTGGTTCTGAGAAGCTGCGGTATGCCACATAAGTGTTGTCAACCTAACAGCATCGGCGCCCTAACAGCAGCGGCGCGACTGTCGGACACTGGACAAGGGTCAAGTTGGTCGGCGTTTGACACGAGATCTTTTCGCTGCATCCCATAATTTGTCGCTCGAGAAGGTTAGCCATTTGACGCTCCAGATTCGCGTGTTTCACTCGCTGGCAATCTATCGATACAATTTGAATTGCGGCGCTTCGGGCGCATTCTGGCGGAGAGAAGAGATGTCTCTTGAGTTGCCAATGAGCGCTCAAAATGATGGCCCGTCAATGCGACAGAGGCATGCGCTGACCGCGCCATCGGTAGAACCATCGCGGGCGGGCAAGGCGCTGGACGAACTCACCGACGGTTTCGATACGGTCGCGGCGGTTGAGGGCAAGGCCCGAAGCGAGCACCCGCCATTGCGCCGCCGAAACAGTCGGCGGCGGCGCCGGTCCGAGATTCGCCTTAAGTGCCTCGTCGGCTGGCAGCCGCGCATACGGGTGGGTGCCGGTGAGGGCCAGGTAGGCGACCACCGCGAGAGAAAAGACATCATCGCTTTCCGCCCATGGCTCACCTCTCAGCATCTGTGGCGACGCATAAGCCGGCGTCAACAGTCCAATCTGATCGAGCAGTGCCGTGGACCTGTCGTGTTGCGGCGAAACGTCGAGCATGAGGGCTGTCCCAAAGTCCAAAATTTTGACTTCGCCCGTCGAAGTCATGAAGATGTTTCCCGGCTTAAGGTCACCATGGACGATACCAAGGCTGTGCATGTGGGCGAGGCCTTGCCCGGCGGCGCGGACAATATGAAAAGACACAGAGGGGGACAGCGGCGGCCCCTGACGATCGGCCAGGATGTGCGCTAGCGCGCGGCCCTTTAAGAGCTCCATGACCAGGTAATGATACTTGCCGTCGTAGTCGGAATCGTAGATTCGCACCAAATTCCGGTGCACACAGTCACGCAGAAGACGCGCCTCGCGGTGCAGCAACTGCACTAATTTCTGGCGCATCATCGCATTTGGTTGGATGACCTTCACTGCCACTTCGGGATTTTGTTCACGCGCCCACAGGCCGATCCGATCGATCGCACGATAGACGGTGCTGGTGCCGCCCTCGCCAATGATCTCCACCAGGTCGAAACGACCGCCGAGCACATATCCCAAGGGCGCTGTACTCACAAATGCAGCCTCATCCCTCGCCGTCACAGCTCGACCTCCAACTATCCACTGAGCTCCTGATGCAGCTCGAGGCGGTTGCGGCGCACAAGGAACGTATCCCGCAACTCAGTCGCCGCCACCAAGCGAAGGCGTACGACGTCCACGCCGAGCGTTCGCGCCAGGGTATCACCAGCGATATTTGCTTGTCTCTTCGCGAAAGAAAACGAGAACTCTCACAGCGTTGCTGTCACAGGTGATCCGGACATCGGAACGAACGAAGGACACTCAAGTTGAATGGATTGCGTACACTTTCCGCCCGTAGTTCATAGGTCACGTCGGGCCGGTCCGGTCCGCCGATCGTGATCGTGAAGCGGTCGGGAGCCCCACGCGAGGAGGCTCGCGACGCATCGACGAGACGGAACAGAGCCCATGGGCCTGAGTGCTCAATCTTCGTTTCAGTTCCATCAACTGAGGCAAGCGTGACGGAGGCCGTGCTTGCATCGGTTCGGCTCGGCCATTCAAGGTCGTAGGCACGGGGCGCCTCGTGACGATAGACGATCTCCTTGCCATCCAAGACAAAAGTCGCGCGCAGCAGTTTGGAGGCGAGATAGACGGGCTTGATGCTGAACTTCACGGCCGGCGCGGAGGCCGAACCGCTAAAGAATGCCTTGCGGATCTCTCGCGCGCGCTGAAATTGAGCCATGGCATCCGCATGGATCGGCGCCGCCGCACCGTCGATGGTCGCCAGCCCAAAGCCGGTTCTGCGCTCGATGACGAATGGCGACAGGTACTTCTGAAAAAACTCATCAAGGATGCCGCCGGGGCGAAAGAGATCGCTGAAGTCCTTTAGTGTTACGTCCTCGGTCGCGGCCGCAAACAATGGATAACGCTGGTAGGCGGCTGCCTGGCAAACCGGCGCCACTTCCCGCGTCCACACAGCACTGACATGACCGTGGGCCTGTTGAAGCAAGACGCTCCATGTCGAGAGAGCGATGTCGTTCATGATGGAACGGACCAACTCGGGTCGCAGCGCCGAGTCGGCGCGCATGGTACCGAAGGCATCGTTGCTCGGATCCTTGACACGCCGCTGAAAGAGCTGAAATGCGGCTTGGCCAGGATCCGGTGCAGTTGCGATGTTGGCCATCGTTGCATACAGGCCGCCGAAAAGATCGCGGATACGATCCATGCTGGCAGCTTGTCCCGAAGCTCTGCCTGTGCCCAGTTGGACCAGAGGCTGGAAGGCTTCGGTAATCCGCGTTCCCGGCCAGGGAGCGTCGCCGAATGCCGCCGAGAACACGGCGACCGTTGTCTCACCCGCCTTGGCCGCAGCCTGCTCTCCGGGCGGCGGCAGGTTCGTATTGTCTCGTACGATGGAAATGATCTGCTGCAGTGCGCTTTCCGGTCCGGCCAGCCCGCGCAGGATCGCCGAGGCGCGCTGCATATCGTCGAACTTGACGACGCGGACGCGGCTCAGCGCGCTTGTCCATATGCGAATATAATCGGCAACATAGCGATCGATGACCTTGCGCACGACCTGTTGTGTATCCGCCGTGTCGAATGAGCGGCCGGCAAGGATCCAGTCGCCGCTTTGCTCGTCTTGGACGATGAGTGGAAGGTGTGGTAGCAGGAAATCGATCAAACCATCCCGTGTGAAGATGCCGGGGATAATCGCCGTACCGCCCGAAGAAGGTAGCTCCTGATGGCCAATGGTGGGGTGAACAGCCTGAGGCTTTACCTCCAGCTGGCCGGCCCCCAGCAGACTAACCAGGTCGATTGGCCGAAGCCGCGTGCTTTGAGCGGCTTCGCGTAAAAGCCGGGCGTAGACCTGCTCGACGAGGGGACGTTCCATCAACCGCAAGCCGACCGCTATCACGAAGTTCCGGTCGCTGGTGATGGGCTTCGGCAGCAACTCGAGGAGGCGTGAAAAATGTTCCAGCAGTTCGCCCGCTGATGTCGTCTCGAGTGCAAGCGCAAGCGCCACTTCACTGCGCACAGCCTGTTCGACTTTGCCGCGATCGAAATGCGTCGGATCACTGAGCATCAAATACGTGCGGAACGCATCCTTGGCTTGGTCCAGCAGAGTATCATTGCCAGTACGCGATAGCGCGTCGATGCGAGCCGCAAGCCTTCCAGCAAAAACCGGCAGCAGGCGGTCGACCAGAATTTGGTCATAAGCTTGTTGCGCGGCTGGCGCGAGCACCGGGGTCGCCGAAATCCCGAGCCCACCGAGCCACGCGTACCAAGTGTTCTCGCCGGCTGCCAGACGCAGCCGGCGCGCGGCATTGAGGGTCGGCAGAAGCTTTATCAGGTCGAGCGGTTCGCGTGCTTCTTTGATGCGAACTTGCATTGTCTGTACCGCCGTGTTGGTTTCAGTGATACGCATTTCGCTGCGGGCAAAGGCGTCGTACCACAGAGTCAACGCGGCCACCGCCAGCATAACGGCCGCGAGATAGCCCGCACAGTGCACCAGCGCGAGCTTACGTTCGAGTTTGAAATTGCGGCCGACCAGTCCTTGCTCAGCGAAGATCACGTCGGTCAGCAACTGACTGATGAAGAATGCCTTTCCCGGCCCGATGGACGGCGTGGGCGGGACCGGGTGCAGACCGAAATGGCTTCGGATCGCACCGCTAATCCGCTCAATCGGCATTCCTTCCTGGGCAGCGCTTGTAAAGTAGATCCCGCGCAGCATCGGTCGCACTTCGAAGCGGCTCGGCCGGAAGACTTCGCTAACGAAGCCGACGACTGCGGTCCGGATGCTCCGCAATTCCTTCGGGAATGCATACATCAGTGCACGACGAGTGGGATTACGTTCGTCATGCATGCGAAACGCCAAGTTGGTCTCGAGGCGCTCGGCAAGTTCCTGGATCTCAAGGGTTACGACGTCGTCGATGTGATCGCCTGGTCCCTCGAGAGGAAAGGTCTTGCCCCAGACCTGGGCGCGGCCCTCATGGTCGAGATCGTCAAAATATTCAGCGAAGCCGGTCACGAGGTCACACTTGGTTACCAGAACATAGACCGGAATGCTCATGCCAAACGTCTTCAGTAGCTCCTGTATCCGCGAACGAATCGACTGGGAGCGCCAGCGCCTGTTATCATCGCCCAGTAAGAGATCGGACAAGCTGATCGCAAGCAGGATGCCGTTGATCGGCCGCCGGCGTCGATGCATCGTGAGAAGATTGAGAAAGCCGTGCCAGGCAACACGATCGACCTCGCTATCCGTATCCTGCGTCGTGTAACGGCTTGCCGTGTCGATAAAGACTGCTTTTTCGGTAAACCACCAGTCGCAGTTTCGCGTGCCGCCGACGCCCGCCACCGGGTCGACGCCGAGCCGCTCAGTCAGCGGGAACTCGAGGCCCGAGTTGCGCAGGATCGTCGTCTTGCCGGCGTCCGGTGGGCCAATGATGATGTACCAGGGCAGCTCGAACAGATAGCTTGGTCCGCGCTTACCGGCGAACACTGTATCGCGCAGGACCTTCAGCGCGTCCTCGAAGCGTCTGCGGATCAGTTCGACCTCCTCACGGCCGCGATCTTTCGAGGTCGTGATGAGGCCTTCGCTCTCCATCAGCGATTTGATGACACGCCGGTTCGCACGGCGTGCCAGCCAGTAACGGACAAGGATGACGACGACCAGCGCCGAGAAGAGGCAGGCGATTGTGGCAACGCGAACAGCCGCCGAATCGAACGGGCGCTGACCGAACAGGTCAAGGTAAGGCCCGCCGAACCAGATCAACGCGTCGACTGTCAACAAGGCGATCAGCGTGATGATGCCCCGAGCCGACAAGAGTGCCGCCAATTGAGTGCCAAACACTCGCACCTCCCTTCAGTGTGGCCCAGAGTGCCCGATCACACTGAGCTGCTGCTCGACCGGCACGAGTTCGCCCGATAGGCGCCAATGGAAGAAACTGTAGCCGATCAGCGCCATAATGGTGGCAGCGGCAAAGATGATCCACAACGGCACGTAGCGACGCACGCCCGTGCGTACCCTGATGCCGCGCCATTGGCCCGATAGCGCGGCGGGTGGCGCACTCGTATGTTCCCGCAAGAGGCGCTGAACGTCGGAGCGCAGGTCTTCAAGCTGGTCGCGCCCCCCGTCGACTACGCGATATTTACCCTCGAACCCGAGCAACAGGCAGATGTTGATGAGCTTAAGCAACGCGAGGTATTTGGCCGGCTTTGCCTGGACGCGCTCGAGTATCTGAAAGACCTTCTCGCCTCCCCAGGTCTCATTATGGAACTGGTTGAGCAAGCTGTTGTCACTCCAGGCGCTTTCGCTGCCCCAGCGCGTGGTCATCACCGCCTCGTCGAGCAGCGCGCACATCACGTAACGGCCGGCCCGTACATCGCCGCCGTCCGCTTGATCGTTGGCGGCACGCTCCTCAAAACGACGGACTTGCTCGACAATTCCGCGACGCAGCGCACCAATATCGGCATTGTTGACGACGCGAAGCTGGGCGACGACCAAAAGGAGCGGTGTCGCGGCTGCAACCAAGACGTCCTCCACTGCCTTTGGCTCGAAGAGACTTTGCACAATGATCTCGGTATGGTTGGCTGCGCCTACTTCGTCGGATTCAGAGACAGGCGACGGCGTGTAAGTGCCGGTCGGGGCGGCGAGGTTCGGAGGAACACAAGCGGGCGATTGCGCCCGCTGCGTGTTACGGGTCGGACCGACTGGCCTGCGTCCAATAACTGTCGGTTCATTCATGTTTTTCGCGCCCGTCACGCACGTTTTCCACGGATGGCCCAGAATTCGAGATGGAGATCCGAGTAGTCACCGCTGACGTGGAAAGCAAAGGCCGCCGAGCGCGGCAGGGTGCGCCACAGCTCCGCCGCCTGGTCCAGCTCGAAATAGACGGCATTCTGGATGTAGGGCAACTCGCGCGGCGCCACGGCCAGCGCGCGAACCGGAACACCCGGGAGCTGAAGATTGACGAGGTCGCGAATCTGCTCGACCGAGCCTACTTTCATCTGCGCCGGAAGCTGGTTGCGCAACGTCTCGGTCGGTACGCTTCCGACAGCAACGAGAACGAACCGGGAGTCCTGGAACAAGGTGCGATCGATGATCAGGCCGGTTAGGATGCCGTAGCCTCGATCCTGCAACGGTAGCGATATTGCGGCGCTCTGCATCACGACAGACAGCAGCTTTCGCAAGATATCAGCCAACGGCGTGAAGCAACTCTCGAGATCCTCATGCCGATAGGGGGGCATCTCCTGCGGTTTACGGCGGTCGCCAACGAAACTCGACAGCCGCCCTGCAAGGCCAAGCAATGCGCGGAAGACGGTTTCAGGGTGATGTCCGCATGTTGCTGCGAAGTGGTCGAACACGGCTTCTGCGTCGTTCACGATCGACAACGTGACAAGATCAATCAGTCCCGCTCCGTCTGCCGTCGCGCGCGAGGGATCCGCGCGGGCAGCAAGCGCCTCTGCGCGTGTCCGCAGCACCGATCTGACCTCGTTCAACAGCGCGATTACCGGTTGGACTGCGTGAATATCGATCGCCGGCGGAACGTAGGTGTTGGATAAAGTGATCGCGCCGGCCGGATCGATATCACGGATGCGGCCAATAGGCAGCGTGATCAGATCAACCTCCTCCTCTCCGTCGAACATAAGATGTGTTGTTAGCGACGCAACCCTTATATCGACCGGAGCTTTTTCCGGTGCGCTTGGATTCCGGACCTGCAAGACCTCATGATCGTGGCGGTGCGCAAGTGCATCCCCGGAACAGACGTCGCTGCCGGCCTGTCGGCGCGTGCCTACTGCGATCTTGACCAGCAAGTTTTTCGCAGCCGGCGGAGGAATTCGTCCGATCGGAGGGCGGACATGCTCCGGCACACGAAGGGCGGTGCCGTCGGGCATAATGGCTTCAAGTGCGGTAAGCGCGAGTTGGCCGAGCGCCAGAAGATCACGATCAAAGGCAAGTTTTCGAATGCCCCAGCCGTAGCCGACCAGACCAGCCACGCGGTTCTCGACCAGTTGCTCGATCCATCGGTCGTATTGCTGAAAGTGCTGTGGCCGCACCAACATACCTTCAGACCAGATCGGTTTGCTTGTCGCAGACACTATTCAGGCGCCTCTTCGCTGAGTTTTCGAAAGGTGCATCTGCCCGGCGACCGTTGCGATCACGACGGACTGGTCAGAAGATTTTCCACCAATTTCGACTCTCCTCCTTCTCAATGCTGACGGCCTGCGCCGTCAGTTTGACCCAGATCCTATTGTCACGATCGGGCTTGATTTCGGCAGCTGAGCGCCATTGCGCATCGTTGCCCGAGCGGAAGCCGGCGATCACGCCGACATTCTGCGTTTCGATCGGCGTGTTGCGCTCGAAATCGACCTTGTCGCCTGGCGTCAACTCGACCTCACGCTTAGCCACGAGATCCGGCCCGAGGCGTTTGGCGTCATCGTCGAACAGCTCGAAAAACTGCGCTTGCGTGAAGTTGGCTGTCGACTTCAGCTCATAGATACGGACCACTACCGGCGACGGCTTGCCGCGCGCGTTTGGGTTGACGAGCTCATCGGCCTCGATCACGAATTTGATTGGCGTCGTCTTCGAGCTCTTGTCGGTCGAACAATTGCTGACTGCGGCGGTCACCAGCAATGCGCCGCCAACGACGGCCAACCGCTGGCGTGTGTTCGGCGACACCATTACGCCGTCTTCTCTGCATTCTGGCCAGGCGAGGAGAATTGCGACTCGTAGCTTCGGGTAAACTCTTCCGCGATATAGGAGCGAGCCGTTCGATCGATGTCACCAACCATCGATGCGTGCAGTTCCACAAATCGGTCCCACAATTTGGCCTTGTTGATGCGGGCGCCGAAACGCCCGCTATTTGCACCGTCGCTCTCGATACGCTGGGGACTCATATGCGTCAGCACATTGCTGACCGCCCCCTTCATCGCCGCTATGGCCGCGACCTCATGCGCCTTGATGTCGTCGAAGCCTGCGCGCACCGACCGGGAGAGCAGCTGGAAACCGTGATCCTTTGCGAGCGCCTCGCGCAGGGCATGACGGCTCTTCATGAACCGTAACTCATTGTCGTTCCCAGCGCGTACTCGCGTCGACTCGATCTGGCACTCATGTTTGACCATGGCCCACGCTGCCAGTATCGAATGCAGGCCGTTTGCCATCTCGGTGATCGCGCGGCCGAGTTCGGCAAAGAACTCTCGACGCTGCGCAGGTGGCACAAGGTCCGGATTGAACCCGAGCGCGGTCCAGAACGCCTGTAGTTCGTCTGCGTCCGATGGAGAGGCTGCAGGCGACGGCGGAGCGCTGCTGGCTGTCGCCGTGCTCATTTCGGGGGTGCCGTCCGTTCGTTGCACAGGAGCCTCCTTCGGGCTCGCCAACTGATCAAGTTCGCGCTCATCGGGCCGGGGTGACAAAGTGCCAGGATCAGGTAATTTCCCGAGATCAGTCGTCGGGGCAGGAGCGAGCGGCTTGCCCACGACCTGGAGCACTTCGTTGGATCCGGCGAAGCGCGCATTTGTTCGCTGCGATGGCATCCCGCGCGAGGCCACTGCCGGCAACAAATCGCTCAGATCCAGGTCCTCGGGAATGATTGGCACAGGATAGCCATTTGACGGTGCACCACCGCCGTTCGAGAATGCTGAGGGCGGCGGCTGCGGTGGCTCGGCAGATGGCGCGTCGACCGACGGCAGCGGAATTGATCCGATGTTTCCCGATTGCGCGTGCGAAGATGGCATCTGCGTCATGGCAGTGCTCGACAGTCGCCTCAGAAGGTCCTCTAATCTCGGATCGACAGCGCCGATGCCGTCGCTGAGCGGCTCGTCCGCAAGCACGGACGGCGTACGAGGTGCCTGCGGCTCCCATTGTGCAGCTGAATAGAAGGCATGGCGCGAGCAACTCCCGATTAGCGGATCGAGAGGAAGATTCGCATCGTCGTCTAACGGTCCGGAAGTCGGAGAAGCGGCAGTTGCTGACTCTTCGGCGAATGAAGGCGACAGTAACGTTATACGGTCAAGACGCACCGCCTTCGAGCCTGTCAAGCCGAGCCGTTGACGTTCCTCGGCAGGATCGTTCTCGATCATCACGGAGATGATGTAATTTGCCATGTATAGTGTATCGCCATCGGCTAACGGCGCGGTATTGCCGCGTCCCAGCGGTGCGTCCACGGTGTTGATGTAGACGCCGTTGGTGCTTGTATCGGTTATCGTGAAACCGATGCCATTGAATGCGATCAGTGCGTGGTGTCCTGACAGCGTGTTGGTTGGATCTGGAAGCCGCCAGTTACACCCGCGCCCACGTCCGACGGAGCCGCCATCCGGCCCGAATGCCTGTCTTGCGTTGTGGCCCAAGAGGTCGGCGTTCTCTCCGAGGACTCCGAGTATGAGATGCATCACACACCTTCAGGTTTGCTGGTCCTCACAGGAGAGGCAGCCGGGCGTCCCAAAGGAATCGCCGATGGCGGCAGCATTGTTGCCTGCTCCGCGGCATTGTTCTGAGGACGTTCGACTGGCTCACGCGTCGATTGCGTACGAAGAAAAGGAAGGTCGCTTCGTGCGCCCGGTTACATTGGAAGACGCGCTGTCTCTCTCTCTGGAGTAAAGCACTCTGGCTCAAGCAAAGGAGCGCATAGGTCGTCTTTCGCATCTACGTCCACTTGCCAATCAACGTTGCTAAATCTCAATAGCAACGGTCGTGCCAATGATCATCACCAACTTAAGCCATTGATTAGGCATCAAAAGGTGCGGTTCGGACGACGGCAAGCGTTCTCGAACTGACAGAGGCTTGTGCAGCTGTCAGACACCGGACAAAGGTCGACCTGGTTGAGCCCTGAGATGGCGTTTTTTTGGCTTCAACCCGGCCAGTGTCGTCGGGCCCATGCTTAAAAAAACCAGTGAACGCCACTTCCACCGCACCGAAACTGTTGCTGGTTGACCGGCCCGAGAGGTCGTGTCCCCAGTGATGGCTTTGCGGTGGTCATCGGCAGTTCTCCGGTAGGATCGGGTTGCGACACGCCAACGCAACCGAGGAATCACCGATGACCGACGATATGATGAACCTGCGCACGCTCGTGGAGAAGACCCCCGATGCCGATCTGTTGCGCGAGATGATCGGCTTTGCCGCCCCAGCGGCTGATGGAGCTGGAAGTCGAGGGCCACACCGGGCGGCCTACGGCGAGAAGAACCCCGAGCGTCTGGCGCAGCGCAATGGCTACCGCGACCGGATCTGGAGACCCGCGCCGGCGCGGTCGAACTGCGCATCCCCAAGCTGCGCAAGGTCCTACTTCCCAGGCTTCCTGGAGCCGCGCCGGATGGCCGAGAAGGCGCTCACCGCCGTGGTGCAGGAGGCCTACGTGCAGGGCGTCTCGACCCGTTCGGTAGACGACCTAGGAGCTTGTCTGGATAGTCGCTGTTCAAATCTGGTCGGGTCTGATTCAACATTGGGCGATGAGCAAGTATTTTCGGCCTTGGAACATCGATCAGACGCTGCTTCTGCCGCCGAATGTGCAGGACTTCGTGCCGAAAGGCCATGTCTCGCGGTTTATGGTTGATCTGGTGCGGGAGAGCCTCGATCTCAGGGAGATCATGGGCAGCTATGTGAGCGGGCTTGGGCAGCCGCCGTTTGATCCGCGGATGATGGTGGCGCTGCTGCTGCATAGCTATGCGAGTGGGCTGTATTCGTCGCGTCGGATTGCCAAGGCCTGCCGGGAGCGGAACGATTTTGTGATGATCGTGGCGCTGGATGCGCCGGATTTTCGGACGATCAGCGACTTTCGCAAGCGACATTTGAAGGCGCTCGGCGCGCTATTCGTGCAGGTTCTGAAGTTGTGGGAGACGGCCGGGCTGGTCAAGCTCGGTCATGTCGCGCTGGATGGTACGAAGATCAAGGCGAACGCGTCGAAACACAAGGCGATGAGTTATGAGCGCATGAAGAAGCGCGAGGCGGAATTGAAGGCCGAGGCCGCTCGCATGCTGGCGGCCGCCGAGGCGGCGGATGCCTCGGAGGATGAGACTTTCGGCAACAGCGACGAACTGCCGGACTGGACCGTCGACAAGCAGAAACGGCTGGCGAAGATCCAGCAAGCGATGGCGGCGCTGGAAGCGGACGCCAAACTGGCGGCTGAGGAAGAGCGCCGCATCGAGGCCGAAAAGGAACAGCAGCGCCAGGCCGAAGGCCGCAAGAAGCCGGGCAAACCGGCGGCGCTGCCATCGGAGGAACCCAATCCCAAGGCGCAACGCAACTTCACCGATCCGGAAAGCCGCATCATGAAGTCGAAGGATGGCTTCGTTCAGGCCTATAATGCCCAGGCGGCCGTCGATGCACATGCCCAGATCATTGTCGCGCAAGAACTGACCCAGCACGGCAGCGATCAGGGCCAGTTGGTGCCCCTGATCGAGGCCATCGAGAGCAATCTTGGCCGCAAGCCGCGGCAGGCCTCAGCGGATTCCGGCTACTGCAGCGAAGCCAATCTCGAAGCGCTCGACACACGCAGCATCGATGGCTATGTCGCGCCCGGACGCGCCAAGCACCCGACAGTAGCGAACGGAAAAGTCGGCGGCCCGCTGACACAGGCCATGCGAAAGAAGATCGACGATGGCGGCTTCGAAACACCCTACCGATTGCGAAAGCAAGTGGTGGAGCCGGTGTTCGGACAGATCAAACAGGCAAGAGGCTTCCGCCAGTTCCTGTTGCGGGGCATCGAGAAAGTGCGCGCCGAGTGGACAATGATCTGCACCGTCCATAACCTCCTCAAGCTGTTCAACCTCGCAAACGCAGCCTGAGCCTGCTACTCTACAACAAATGCCCGTCACGAAAACATATCTGGACGGGCTCCTAGTGCAGGCAATGGGGATGAGCGGCATCTCCAAGAGCCAAGTGAGCCGGCTGTGCGGCGAGATCGACGACAAAGTGAAGGCGTTCCTCGCCCACCCGATCGAGGGCGACTGGCCGTATCTGTGGATCGACGCCACCTATGTGAAGGTGCGCCAGAATGGCCGCATCGTCTCGGTCGCGGTGATTGTCGCGGTCGGCGTCAACAGCGACGGCCGGCGCGAGGTTCTCGGCATGGATATCGGTCCCTCCGAGGCCGAGACGTTCTAGACGGCGTCCCTGCGCAAACTTGCCCGCCGCGGCTTGCGCGGCCTCAAGCTCGTCGTCTCCGACGCCCACGAGGGCATCAAGGCCACCGTCGCCAAGGTGCTCAACGCCGGCTGGCAACGGTGCCGCGTCCACTTCATGCGCAACGCGTTGGCGCACGCCGGCAAGAGCGGGCGGCGCCTCGTCTCCGCCTTCATCGCCACCGCCTTTGCCCAGGACGATGCCGAGACCGCCCAAGCGCAGTGGGCGCAAGGTCGCTGATCAACTCCGCCCCAAGTTGCCGCGTCGGAACGGTGCCACCTGAAGCGTCCGCCCAAAAAGCGGATGCCACGGATACGCAATCTTCGCGCTTCGAAGACTGTATGCAGAATGTCGAGTGTTGGGCTCGCTTCGCACGGAACACCACCGCCACGCCCTTCATCGGGTCATGGCCCAGCGTCTCCTTCGCCAGCAGCGCCAAGCCCTCTGCACCCTTCCTGAAGTCCACAGGTTGCGTCGCCACGTAGATCATGAGGCTCGCGGGCATCGTCAGCATGAACGTGTCCGTCGGAGCGCAATGAACACATCACTCAACGCAGCAAGGCCAGGCGCCCCGCGCACCTCCACGCGCGCGCCCTGGAACTCAACCGTCACAATGGCTGCTTCCGGCGATCCGGAGGGCTCTGCGGCCGCAGGCAACGCTGATTCCGACACCACCGGCACGAACGACAGCGTGTCCGCCGACGCCGGCAATACCAACTGGCCCAAACGCGCCCGGCGCCGCCAGTCATGCACCTGCTGGGGCCGGCAGCCATGGCGACGCGCGACATCTGTGACAACCGCCCCCGGTTCGAGGCTTTCCGCCGCAATCCGTGCCTTCAAATCATCCGGCCAGCGCTTGCGAACTGCGCCAGCGAACACTTCAATACGCGGTGAAAACGGTCGTCTTATGTCGTCAGAATGGTCGTCCATTGTGAGCACCCTTCCAGAAGATGACTCTTCTAACAGTGCTCTCAAGACTCTGCACAAGCAATCAGACGGGCCTCGGCGCTACGCTTACCTTCCGTCTGCCCGTTCCACGCATCACTCGCACTTGGGCACAGGCGCGGATATGACGCGGGTTACCCTCGGGAAGAGCCGGGTGCGGGAAAGCCGCCTGCCCGGATCTGTGAGGGCAAAGCCAAATGGCCGAGCTACTCGACCACGATCGGCCCGAGACTAAAGGCCGAATTTACCCAAGACGTTCGGCATGATTTTCAACGTCTGGCTGAAGACTAGGTTAGCTTAGGCGCCACCACGTCTGCGGTGGAACGTCGATCTCGCGCCCGATGAATTTCATCGACGTAGCTCCTGCGCAAAGTCTACTATCTGGCAGTAGCCTCGAAACTGCCCGTCGTCAGATTGGGGGCCGTGCCGCAGATGTCGGTCTTGGCCAGATTCGTCCCGAGGCAAGAGAAACACCCCATCGAGCGGCTTCTGATTCAGGCTCAAATTGTCCACTCCAACGAGTGCCACCTGCCTCAACATCGGAGCATGCGCGAGTAACGCGAAGACATCACAATAGAACAGAGCTTCCAGTTCGTTTTGGCGGATCGATCCATGTAGTCCAGCCCAATTCTCCTTCACCCAGCGTCCATTCCGGCGTCTGCCCAGGCGCTAACTCCAGTAGCAGATCCCATGCCAAAGGCTCGCGCAGAATAACGTTAATCAGACGGGAAAGGATGGCGTGGGTCGCGCAACTGGGCAGCAGCGACCGAAACTGCTGCTGGTTGACCGGACCGAGGCAAAGCCGGAATTTGCCCACGACGTCCGGCATGGTTTCGCCAGCAAGGGTGTCAACGCCAAGTTGAAGACCAGACTGGCCAAGGTTCCACCGCGCCTCCCCTGGAATGTCGATCTCGCGCCAAATGAATTCCTCGACCCGAGCCGGGATATTCAGATGGCTGGAAATCACGCCAGCCACCAGCCGCCCTGACCGGCAGCACAATGCAAGGACGCCGGCATGAGGCAGCAGCCGCGCCCGCCACTCACGTTCCTTGGCTGTGTGTTCCCCAGGCATGAGCCCAAAGAGCGCACCAACCAGCACCGAGATCGCGTCGGTCGCGCCCTCCTCGAACCGCAAATGGTGACGGTAGTACCGCCAGATCGGCAGCAGCAGGCTAATCAGACGGTGATTGAAAAAATCAAAGAAATCGTCGAGCAACCCGATGCCGTCCGCGTGCATGACCCGTTCGGTGTAGAAGGGCGGCAGCGGCGAAGAGGGGCCGTGCAGCCCGAGGAAATTGACGTCTACCTCGACGCGCTCGCCGGCGGCCTTGACCCGCCTAACTTCCGCGATCTCTTCGGCAGGAAAGCCAAGCGTCGGTGATGCGCGAAAGCGCACCGCGTCGCGCGCGGGATCGTCGGTGGACCCAATCGGGGGAGCGTCACTGAAGCGCCGCTCGAGGAGCGCTGCAAGCGAAAAGAACCCGCAAGCCGAAAGCTCATCGCCTTGATCAGGCGCGGTCAGAGCGGGCTGATCGATCCAATTCTCGCTGGCCATGTGTAGTGTGCGTTGCTTTCCGTGCCGCGGACCGAAAACCGGTGCAGCATATTGATGCCGGCGAAGGTCGCGAAGAAGGCATCGAGCACTGAACCCAACAGGAACAATTCGCCCTCACCGCCGATCTTGCTGTCGATCACAGCTAATTCGATGTTTCGCATTCGGATCGGGGCGCCGTGCATCACGTGATCGGTGTCTGTGGTCACGAACTGGTCGAGGCCTTCTAGCAACAACTCCAGGCGGCGCTGCGCCTGAATGTCGTAGACCGCGCGGAACTCGTAGCTGGCAAGGACCGTCCGCAGCGTATCGATATTGACCATCGCACCATAATTGCGCGCCAGATTGGCTGTTAGCCGCCGCAACAAACCATCATTGACCGGCGGCGGTACTTCTGCCGCGACCGCCGTGATATTGGAGAAGGTTACCGAGCGAGGCGTATCAGAGGTCGGCAGATCCACGCTACCAACTGCCAACCGGTCGGCAATGGGTCCGTTGGAGCAGGTCAATTGCAGGGATGCGACGTCGATCGGCGGATGCTGACCGATGTCAAGCCGGTCGACGAAACTCACATAGTGATCGACGCCACGGCCAACCACCGCCGGCCGGATACGCTCGCGGAAGTAGGCTCGGTTGCGCTCGGCGCCGGGCAGATCGTGGCCCAACAGGTCGAATGGCTCGAACTCGATGCGTTCCGGGCGGCCTTGCACGTAGCCGGTCACGCGATCAACGGAACGGATGGAGAAGTTAGGCCCTCCAGAAGCACGCACGCGGTATTCGGTTGCGGTCCGCTTCAGGCGGATCGGCGAGGCCTCATGGCTGAAGACATTGATTGCCGGTGTGCAGTTCAAGCAAATCTGGCCCTTGCCCACGCGCAACTGCGCGGGGAACGGACGTCGAAACTCGAAAGTGAGCCTACATTCGGTCTCCGTGTGGGCCGCGAGCGGCTCGAGACCAGACAGTTCGACATAGAGAAATTTCGACGGATAGCTCAGATACTCCTGAATGATCCGAAATCCTGAGAAAGCGTTGCGCGGCCACGGCAAAACCGCCTCGTCATCGCTGAAGCCGACTCGCGCGATCTGTGCTGAATCGATTGCGGCGACTTCTCGATCCGCCACGATGACAGTTCCCTGCGAGACGTGACGGCACAGCCAGGCCAACAGGCAGCGCCCCACTTCCGGCTCTCGCTCGGTCGAGAAGAAGAGGCGGAGCCGACCATTCTTGAGACATGACAGGTTTTGCTGACCGGTTGCTTTGATACCCAAGGTTAGCCGGGCCGAACTCGACCAGTTCTCGAGCTGGACATTAATGATCTCCAGTGGCAGCACGTCAATGGAGTAGCAGGTGACGAACGTGCAGTTCGTTCCTTCAATCGGCCGCGAGCGGACGCTCGTGCCGGCCGGCACGTTCAAGCTCGCGGCGCTCGCCGATGATCTCAAGGCAAAGGCCAGAGTTGTAATGGGCGGCAGAGCTTGAAGATATTGCGGCCATACCATCCGCAACAGGCCGTGGACAAATTCGGGAAATTCGTCATCGAGCTTCTGACGCAGCCGTGCAACAAGGAAGGCGAAGCCTTCGAGCAACCGTTCGACATCGGGATCGGTGGCATCGCGTCCAAGAAAGGGCGCAAGCTTCGGATTTGCCAAAGCGAAATCATTGCCGAGCTCACGCAAATAGGACAGCTCGTCCTCGTAATAGGGATTAAGGGCCACCGCCGCGTCAGCCCCTTACCCGAACGTGCTTCTCGAAGATCGCCTCGAAGGAGATCGGCTCCATTTGGTCGTTATGATCGAGCGTCGCGTTGACGTGAAAGCTCAGCTGCAGCGGATTATCGGGATCGGCATGAAAGCGGATCGAAACATTGTTCAAGCGCGGCTCAAACGTCTCGATCTGGTGCTTGAGCGAATACGCGAGCGCGCCCACCGCGTCGGCTCCCTGCCCGACGGCCTCGTTGAGGTCGGGCATGCCAAAGTCCGGCCGCGTTTCACAACAGCCCTGGCGCGAGTTCAGAACTCGATGTAAGTTTGCCAGCACACTTGCACGGAAACGACCGAACGACCCCTGATTGGTCTCCGTTCCGTCCTCCAAGCGCTCCATAAGGCTGCGGTCGAACATCGACTATCATCTCTATTGCTTGTCGAGCTTACCCTTGAGCGTCAAAGCAAAATCCGCGCCCATGTACTTCAAGTGTGGAACGACGGCGATGCCGACGCGATACCAGCCCGGTTCACCGTCGACGTCCTCGACTATGATCTCCGCCTTTCGCAAAGGTCGCCGCGAACGCACCTCTGCCGACGGATTCTCCTGATCGGCGACATACTGTCGGATCCAGTTATTCAGCTCGTCTTGCAACTCTTCCTTGCTCTTCCACGAGCCGATGTTCTCGCGCTGTAGCACTTTGATGTAGTGTGCGAAACGATTGATGATAAACATATAGGGCAGCTGGCTGCCAAGCTTGTAGTTGAGCTCGGCCGCCTTGCCTTCCTGGGTGTTACCGAAATATTTCGGCTTCTGCACAGAATTTGCCGAGAAGAAAGCGGCATTGTCAGAGCCCTTGCGCATGGTCAGCGCGATGAAGCCCTGCTCGGCAAGTTCGAACTCGCGCCGGTCCGAGATGAGAACCTCCGTCGGTACCTTGGTCTGCAATTGCCCCATCGCCTCATAGGTATGCAGATTGAGGTCCTCAACTGCGCCGCCCGATCGGGGGCCGATGATGTTCGGGCACCAGCGATATTTGGCGAAGCTTTCGGTTAAGCGCGTCGCGAAGGCAAAAGCAGCATTCCCCCAGAGGTAGTTGTCAGTTTCGCCGCCGGAGCCCTCTTGGTAATTGAATGCCTTCACCGGGACCGTCTCGGGACCATAGGGCAAGCGCAGCAGGAAGCGCGGCAGCGTCAGGCCGAAATAGCGAGCGTCCTCGCTTTCGCGGAACGATGTCCACTTGGCGTATTTTGGTCCCTCGAAGACCGATTGCAGGTCCTTTAGACCCGCGATCTCCTCATGACGTTCGACGCCGAACATGTCCGGCGCAGCGGCAGCAATGACAGGCGCATGCGACATGGCGGCCACCGCGCTCATGTACCGCATCAGCTTAGCGTCCTGACTGCCACTGCCAAACTCGTAGGCTGATATCATGGCTGCGACAGGCTCGCCGCCGAACTGACCGTACTCTGCGGTGTAGACGTGCTTGTACAGGCCGGACTTGACGATCTCCGGGCTGTCCTCGAAGTCGGTGAGCAGTTCATCCTTGCTGACGCTGAGGAGTTCTATCTTGATGTTCTGACGGAAATCGGTGCGGTCGACCATGAACTTTAGACCGCGCCAGACCGACTCGAGCCCTTGGAACTCGACCGTATGCAGCACGTGGTCG
Organism: Bradyrhizobium septentrionale; assembly: GCF_011516645.4. NCBI lineage: Bacteria > Pseudomonadati > Pseudomonadota > Alphaproteobacteria > Hyphomicrobiales > Nitrobacteraceae > Bradyrhizobium > Bradyrhizobium septentrionale. The sequence continues at coordinate 248,945 of NZ_CP088284.1, forward strand.
AGCTGAGCCGAGATCTTGCTGTCGATCTCGGCGATCATCCGATCGACGAGCGCGTTGTTGACCTGCTCGTCGGCCCGGCTCGGTTTGAGGAGCTCGGCGAGGAAGGCTGCGACGCCCCGGCGGGCGAGATCGTACCCCTCGTCGCGCGGGGTGATCTTGGTTTCGACGAGGACTTGATCCAGCAGCGACAAATCGGTGGCCATGGTGGCGACTTCGGTCGACTGCTCCACGCTTGTATCGGTCATAGCGCCATCGCTCCTCAAAAACGGCTCGTCGATCCGCTCACTCGCCCTCGCCGTTGCTGGTGAGCTCGCTCAAGAGCCGCGGCCGCGCGCCGTGGTCTTCGAGCAGATTCTGGATGGCTTTGCGGAAACTCGGCACGTTGCCCAGCGGACTCTTCAGCGCGATCAGGGCCGCGCGCAATTCGGTCAATGCACGCAATTCGGGGATTTGCCGTGCGACACGCTCGGGTTCGAAGTCGTTCAGACTCTCAAACCGCAGCGACACGGACAGCTTGCCGGCTTCGGGTTGGTCGTCGAGCCTATTCTCAGCAGAAATATGGAGAGTCAGTTCCTGGCTTTTGACAACGTCGTTAAAATTGTCTTTGTCGATATTGACCATCTCGCGCTCCTCAATCGGGCGGTCATCGGTCCGTCCGGTGAAGTCGCCCAAAACCAACAATTTGAGCGGCAGTTCGACTTCCTCTTTCAGGTTGCCGGTTGCAGGCTTGAAGCGGATATTGATGCGCTCCTTTGGAGCGACCGAGCTTTCCTGTGCCATATGAGTTCCTGTTAAGACGTTGTCCGGACTAGATCAGCTGGCGACCAAGTTGGCTCGCGCGTGCGATGTCGATGCCTGCGACCCGCATTCGGATTTGCTCAAGCGCCACACGGCGGCTGGGCTCGTCGATCATCTGCTGCGAGTCGAAATGGGTCATCGCGCGGAAGCGCAGTTCGGCGGCGTCGAGTGCAAGCGTGGGCTCCCAGCTTTCGAGCTTGCGCTCGGCGATCATCTCTTCCATGTGCTCGAGCAGTGGGATAGCCGTCGTCACGAAGCCCGTTTCGACGCAGAAACGTGCTTGCGCAAGCTGGCCCACGAACCGCGCGCGTTCCCCAGCCGCGCCATTCAGCGCACGCGACAGCTTCTCGAGTGCGGCCTGCGGCTGCCCGCCGCCAACGAGCCTGTGTGCCTCGGCAACAGCTTCGTCGACAGGATCATGGCTCCTCGACACGTCCGCACCACCCACGGCGGCCCAGGCTCGCGTTTCGTCGTCCGCGAATGGCCGGCCGTCGTTGAACCGAAACTCCAATATCTGCGGATAGCGTGTGACCAGCAGAGCTACGCTTGCGCGCACCGCCGTGGCCGCCGACCCAAAGAGCGGCCCCATTTGTTCCAGCGCTTTGGCGGCATGCCGGTGAACGTCGAGCCAGAACGGTGCCGTCCAGACGATCTCTTCGGCCAAGTCTACGACATCGGCGCGCTGACCGGCCGCAATCTTGGCTTCTAACGCTGCAATAGTGTCCGCAGGCGGAAATATCGTCGTGCGCCCCCCTGTATCGGGCGGCAGCGCGTCGAAGCGCATCCAGGCGCCGAAGCGATTGAGCAGATAGACCTTCGGGTCTGTGGGCGATGTGACGCGCCTTACGGCCGCAGCCTGTCGCAGCATATCCGGCAAGCCGTCGATAAGGCGGGCCGAGTCGCCATCGGAACTAGCCGGTAGCAATGCCTCCGGTGCTCCTGATTGAGCAGGTTCAACCGGCGGAGTGGATACGGCCGGTGCGGCCGCGGTCTCATCGGCACCTTGTGCCGCCTCAGTCGCATGTTCTGCCGCCGCGGCGATTGCGCGCTTGGCCTTGTCGTAATGCGGCTTCAGCGCCCTCAATAGCTCGCCCAAAGCGACTTGCTTATTGATCACCTTCTCGCGCAATTGACGATCGAGATCATCAAGCGCCTCATAGGCGGCGAGCACGGCCGGATATTCGGTTTCGACGGGCGCATTCTCTACCACCTCCGGTCCAACGCGACCAACGAGCCAATCGATCGCTCCGACCCGCGCCCGTTCCCGCTTGATCGGCGGAAAGAGTCCATCCCAATGCGCGTCCACCATTCCGCGCAAAACGCCTAAGCCGACGGCAAGGCCCTGGTATCTTCCAGTCCGAAACAAACCATAGGTCGCCCAACACGCGACCAAAATGTCCTTTGACTGCTTGGCCAGGATGTGGAGCGACAATGTGTTGACCTTGCTCCAATCAACCGCAGCTGGTCCGTCGGCCTCCATGCGCCGCACCTCGGCTTCGAGCCGTTCGAATTCGATCGCATCACGGACACTTATGCCGGCGGGCGCGGAGCCTGGCACAGGCGCAGCACCGTGGCGCGCACGCGAATTGATGTCATCTCGAACCATCACCCAAGAGTCAATCACAATGACACCACCATGGGCGACCGCGTATTGCGACGGATCGCGACATTTGGACTGTCACCGTCGTACCCCCCCCCCGCGTACGATAAGCCGAGGGCAACACTCTTGTAAGTCACCACCGCTCCTCCTTGCACAGGCGTACTGGATGACGTTCCTGTTTCACCTCCTTCAAGCCTTATGCCAATTGCAATGACTTGATTTGCAAAAGCGATTTTCTCAATCGGAGGCATCACGTCCCCGACAGCATGTTGCAAACCCGACATCGGAGGCGGTGGCTGTTGGGTCGGCTCAGTCATTGGCTCATTGGCCTCAAGGAGCCTTGGGCTCAGGCAAACCGCGCCGCGCACGCTGGGCTCGCGAAACTTCGAAAGAAGATGAGGCGAGGAGTTTCAACCCGGCACGTCGACAGATCGTTGTTGGAATATCTCATGTCGGGCGCGACCTTAAGCGCACTTCCGACTTGAGATGCAGCCCGTATTGGATGATGGCTCAAGTGTCTTCTCGCGTAAATCGGAGCAAATGATGAGCGATGGCGAGTCCTGGACAATCAAAGACCTCCCAATCCGGAGTTGATGGGACTGAGCGCAAGGACGAGCCCCTTGTTGAAGCGGGTTCTTCGGCGGTCGAGGCTCACCGAGGCATCAGGCCGGTCCGGGAGCGGATGCGCTCTGAACCGCAGGATTTGGGGGCGTCTTCAGTTGGCGTGGATCGTGGTGCGCCAAGCCGCGAAAGACATGAGGCGCGTTTCGGTAACGAGCCCCGGTCGGGTCATCGATCACCGCTTGGGCCGTCCGCGCGCGACCCAGATGTCAGATCTGGCGCTGACAGCGAACACGACGTCCGAGCACTTTTAACTGCACTGGTGAGAACAGCGGTGACCCGCCGCAGGCTCCCATGCTGCACCCATACCGACGACAAGGAACGCCTCAATGACTTCAAGGTGTCTGCGACTGCGGGCGTGCCTGTCGCAGGTCGACTCAAGCCGCGGACCGCCACGTCCATTGCGACCACTATTCGCAGCTTCTCTTGCTGGCTCTACGACGAAACAAGCCGGGCATTATTGTTCGGCCTCACGACCGCTCGCTGGACGAAGATGCCGAGCTTTACAGTTTGAAAGGTGGTGGCAGAAAAGTCATGAATGCGCTGGCTCATCTTCGGAACTTCCTGTTGAGCGCCAGAGCGCCGGAAACCATGGGTCCACGGCTGGTTGCCTATCCCGAAGATGCGGCTCTCATCCAGAGGGCAGTCGAGGCGGCCGGAGCGGATTGCGAGAGGATATCCATGGCAGGGTTTCGAAACGCCGCGCGGTGTCAGCAGATCCGGTAGCATTCTTCGCGGGTTCAGTGTGTGGCTCCAGTCGCATGCCAAAAGCGCGATAGCAGGCCGCCTCGACGACCAGTCGCTGCGGGACGATGCCCAGAGGTACAGGCGCGTCAGAAAGTTCCACTCGGTGGGCGTCCAGTTGAAGCTGCTTTGGAAGTACAACTCGCTACGGGGGTCTCCAGCCATCAGCGACAACTTAGATCTGTTGGAACTGATGGAGCGGGAGATGGAAGTTGACGGGCCACCGTCGGCCGCGGGGGACGTCGCCTCCAGCACTCTCTCCTGCAGGCAACTCCCGCGGCAACCATCAACGACAACGATCTAGATCTGCTGGAGCGCGAGGTAGAAATAGACGGGCCGCGGGGGGAAGCAACCCCGCGGCCGAGCTCGCTGCGGGCGCCTCCCCCGGCGGCAGGCATCAGCGATGCCGGCTTAGAGCTGCGGAAGCAACTGGCGCTGCTGGAGCGGGAGATGGAGGCCGATGGGCCATCATCGGTCTCCTGGGAAGGTGATCCGCGGCTCACCTCATTCCAGGAACCGCTCGAAGAAGTGCTCGCCGTGTCGGGGACGCCATTGGAATTGCCATGATCGCCTCTGCCGTACCCCGATGGCAGTTTGAATTTTGAGACGGCCTTACGCGACGAAGTACGTAACGATGATCACGACACCGGGGCTTGGTGCGAGTTGGGCCAGCCGCAACAGTCATCTTATCCGGCAGCCGCGATACCGGCTCAGGCGCCGGCGTATGATTTCGGACATGTCGTCGCCTTGGGCTTCAATCACGGCCCGCAACGCGCCCCCGACGTCCTGATCGGCGCACTGAATAGAAGAGGAATGCTGCCGCAGTCATTCCAGCAGCCGACAGGTCTGATTATTCATGGTCAGCCCTATATGGCGGTGTTGGGGCCAGGGATGAGGGAAGTGACCCCCAACAATCCGTTCAGCGCGAACATTATTCTGATGCCCCAATTTTATAGGCGGCTAAGTCGGCGGCGAGAGGCTAGGCGCGATTCTTCCACCTTACCACCTGCGGTACGCGCTTGATCCACATACCGCACGATGTTCTTCATGGGCCAGCGGCAGTCACGGTGTCGATCCACCGTTCGGGCAGATCGACAGCGCTGAAAGGTTCGCTTTTAAGCCCGTCGCTCGGTGTCGAAGCGTCCGATTGGCTGGTCGATCACAGCCCGGCACCCACGATCCGGCGAGCGCGGGGTCGTGAGCGAGCCGACCCACGTCGTTCACGCGTCCTGGTACCCAACCAAGGTTCTGGTGCCGGCAAGCGACGCGCCAGCAGACCAAGCGCATTACCGAGTTCGCCGTCGCGAATGCGCACGACCGCTCAGTCGATCCTGGAGTGCCTGCCGATCGGCGACGAGGTTGTCGAGGTGAAGCGGCTCGTCATCAGGCCGCTGCCCTTCCGCCAATCGTCTCGCCAGCGTCCGTGTGCCGTCCACCACAAAGACGCCGCAATCATAATTGTTCCCCTGCCGGTTCATGCGCGCGGTCTCGAGGCGAGCGCCCAGCCTGACTGCGAGTTCTCTTGCCCGGTCCGCGTGAGAACGCGTCGGCAAGGAGTCGTAGTGATAGGCAACGATCCCTTCCGGCTCGCGGCGATCAACGAGCAGCAGCGTCCAATGCGTACCGTCCCTGCTACTGACACCGCCATTGTTCACTGGCACGAACAGGAAGTTGGCGGTATCGTTACCATGCTCGTCATTGACGATCGCCAGCAAGGTTTCCTGCACGACGTTCGCGTCATCGGTCAAGCGCAGCAGATGAGCTTCCGCGGGCCGCAGAAACCGGGTGTGGGCGGCCAGATCCGGATTGTCCCTCTGCAATTCCCGCTCCAGGAGTGTGTAATCCGCCGTGATATGCTCGTCACCCAGCCACTGCGTGCGGCGGAGCGCCAGCGGACGCTGCACTGGGACGCCCGATCCGGAGGCCTGTTCATCCGGCTGATCCAGAGGGCCGGACGAGCTTTCGCGACGACTTTTGCCAATCCCTGACTTGAAACATGACCACAGCCCACAGCCTTTGGCACCCTTCGTCGGCATCGCAGACGTCGCAGCCTTGGTCGATGACGATGTTTTTCGCATATCTCCCGCGAAGCCTTCGATGCCCACTGCTGCGGGCTCGTGGGATTCGAAGCTAGATCCAGGGATGAGCGTAATATCAAGTCCTGCCGGATTATTTGGGGTCGGGTGCCTTGTTCCTTGCCCCAGCTTCGTCGTGTAAGGCCGACCATGGATGTAAAAATGTGTTCGCGACTGGAGCGGTGACGTCGGCAGGAGGCCTTTTCTGCTCAGTACACCGATCAGGACATCGGAGGCTGATTGGCAACCATGGTCCCATGCCAAGCCGACGATATGCGTGAAGTCTTGCGCACGCGGGAAGTCCTCCGTTGGCACGCTGGCCTGTATCTCAACCGCGGGGCATGACAACTGGGCGGGCAGATCCAGGTGGCTCGAAGCGGTGCTGAACCCAGGAGATGCCGGTCGCTCAAGATGGCCGAAGGTCGGGGATGGTTCGGCGCTTGCAGACTGCGATGGCGACATCGGCTGTGTCCTCCCAAAAGGTCCCATCCCGCGCTTGGTTGAATCGAAGGCGCCCGGCAATAACCTCGAACGTCAGGCGCTGGAGCCCCGGATCGGAAACCACGCTGTGCCGAGCACTATCAGCCTCACACCTCGATCAAGGGACGGCACGGGCATCGTGGCCGGAAGGACCCTCGAATTCGTTTCAACAAGAGAGACAAGGACTTCGGATCCGTCTCGCACGCCCTCCCCACGCTCATGATCCGCGAGCTGAACGGAGTTAGACAGGAACGCGACACGATCGATTAGATAATTTCCGTGCAACGCGACCGAGTCCTGATCGCGAGTCCGCGCGGGTGTACTCTGAAACGCCAAACGCACACTTGAGCGCTACAAAATGCGAACGAACTGAACCCTTAGCGCGTCAGGTAGTCTCACAACCGCGCAGAATACAAAATACAGAAAGGAACTCGGTTGGCGCATGGGTTACAGTGCGTCCTTCAACGATCGGACATCATGTGATTGCTTGGCTTACCTACGAATCCTGCTCGTCCGGTGCGAGACGCAACAATTTTGCGGCACAGTCAACTACCAACCCGCGTAATTGATCTTGATGACAGAAACATGTCACCTTCCGCCGCTGAATATCGGCCGACCAAACGCACGAACAAGGAATCGGCATGCAAGACCAATCACAGCAATCTGTTCCCGCGAGTGGCTCCGGTCCGCGCGCTGATTCCTTACTCACTGAAATGCTGCGTGCTCAGGTCTGCTCCAGCAGCGAAGTCTCGTTCCTCATGGAAGCGCATGACGGCCTCTCCGCCGCAATAGCCAAGCGCGTGAGTTCAAGGGTCTCTGGGCGTCGGGCCTGTCAATTGCCTGCTCGTTGGGCTGCCGCGACGCCAATGAAGCGTCCTGGAGCCAACTCGCCGACGTAGAACGAGCTTCCTGTGCTTGTTGTCGGGGATGGCGGCTTCGGGCACTTCAACAATGCTCGTCTATTGGCACGCACACTCCGTCAGCGTGGCGCTGCCGGGATTGCGCTGGAAGACAGCTTTTTCCCGAAGACGAACTCGCTTATTGGCGAGCGGCATCCCCTCGCCGATATCGACGAATTCTCCAGCCGCCCGCTTGCGTGCCGTGAAGGATACGGTCGCGGACGATTTGGTGCTTGTTGCCCGCATCGAAGCGTTGATTGTCGGGCATGAAATGGAAGAAGCCGTTTTGCGCACTCACGCTTGCGTGGATGCGGGAGCCAATGCGATCCTCATTCACTCGCGAAAGAGCGCCGCAGACGAGATCCTTGCGTTCACGCACGCCTGCCAGAACAGGTTGCCGGTCGTGATCGTTCCAACGAAATACTATCGAACATCGGTCTCTGCACGCATCGCGACGGTGATCTGGGCCAACCATTCCATGCGAGCGGCAATGCGGCAGGTCTGCGGCCGCAGCTGAGGGGAACACTGTCAGCATTGAGTCCGATATCGCGACACTCGACGAGGTCTTGAGGAACGACGAATTCGCAAGTGCAGAAGCGCGCTATCTTCGCCCTGCTGACTTAAGGCAATAGCTTCTCTAACATACTCATTCTCGAAGGACCACCGCCATGCAACTGGCTGCCTTGCCATCATGCTCAAGCGCGCTTATCAGCAAGTCGCAGGTTTTCACTCCTGAAATTGGGCATACCATCGACTGCCGCGACAGCTCATACGCGGCCGATCTGCCCATTGCCGCAATATCTCGGCCGATCTCCCCACCTCAACGACCATCCAGTCACCGACGAAGGGTCACGAGCGCATTTCTCTCTCGGAGAAACCCCAACGCGGACGATGATCCGCGCTTCCGAAGATGTGGATCCGCTTTTCACGAAGCCCGTAGACCCCACACAGCAGCAGAACAACCGACATTGTGGGACCTTTGGAGAGCGCGTGGGGTTGGCTCAGCGGACAGTCTTGTTCACATCGTCGGGCGCCGCTGCGGCGAGGACTGCCGCCAAGACCCCTCGGTCTGAGGGAGTTGCCCATCCCCTCACAGGAGCTCTGCCGGGACCAGATTAACTACCGAAATCGCGGTGACGATCCGTGTCGTTTACGCTTGGGAGTGAGGACGCGATATCAAACAACGACGAAGGGGAATGAAATGACCACCGATGCTCCGAAGAAAGCCGTCATTCTGGCCGCGGGCTTCGGCTCCCGTTTGCGGCCGCTGACCGATCTGCGGCCCAAGCCGCTTGTCGAGGTCAATGAAACGCCGATACTCCATAACGCGCTGCGAAACTTGGAAGCGGTGGCGTGGAAGAAGTCACAATTGTATGGGCTACCGCAAGGACGCTATTCAATATGCCTGCGGCAGCCGCTTTGGCGAGCTCGAAATCAACTCTGTCGAATCGTCCGGGTTCGACCGCAAGCAGCGCCTATTCTCTTTGGCTGGCGCGCGACGCGCTTTTTTCCGGAGACTGCTTCATTGTCGAAGGGTGACGTCTTCTTTGAAGAGGATGCGTTGCGCTACTTAATGATGAGCCAAGCAACCGACGTGGCTGCAGTTGCTCCCTTCAATGAATCGATGGAAGGTTCGGCGGTCTTGTTGTCGGATAGCGGCGTCATCACGAGTTTCCGCATGAAACAGACCGCAGCTAACCTTGTCGCGGATGGCCCAAGACGTTTCAAGACGATGAACCTGCTACGATTGTCAGCGACGACGCTGAGAGCAACGATCGTTCCAGCGCTAGATGATCTCATCGGATCTGGAGCTACGCAGGCCTACACAGAGGCGCTCCTTGCCAGCCTGGTGGAAAGACGAGGCTTACGGATTGCAGCGTCGCGCTGCGACGGTCTCAGGTGGTACGAAATCGACAGCACCGAAGATCTGCCTATCGCGGAGCGCATCTTCACAAGAGCGCCCGCCTTCGATCGCGCCGGGCTACAGAATAGGCGGAGGTGTCATTCGGCCTGCAATATTGACCCCCTAAGCCGGGGGATCGGCGTCCAAAATTGACCCCCTGTAGGTTGGTCTGTTGCGCTGCCTGCTTTGGAATGAAGCAGGTGGTCGGGGATGCTGGTCGTGGAGACGATTGCGCGGATTCGGCGCGAGCACTTCATCAAGGGCAAGACGATCAAGGAGATCGCCCGCGACCTGAAGGTGTCGCGGAACACGGTCCGGAAGGTGCTGAGGTCCGGAGGGACCTCCTTCGAGTACGAGCGGCAGGTGCAGCCACGACCAAAGCTGGGGCGGTGGGCATCGGAGCTCGATAGGCTGCTGGCGGCGAACGCGACCAAACCGGCTCGTGAACAGCTGACGCTGATCCGGATCTTCGAAGAGCTGCGCGGGAGCGGCTACGACGGCGGTTACGATGCCGTGCGGCGTTACGCCAGGCGGTGGAGCAAAGAACGCGGGCAATCGACCGCGGCCGCTTATGTCCCGCTGAGCTTTGCCCCCGGCGAAGCCTACCAGTTCGACTGGAGCCACGAGGTGGTCTTGCTGAGCGGCACCACGGTGATGGTGAAGGCCGCCCATGTCCGGCTCTGTCACAGCCGCATGCTGTTCGTGCGGGCCTATCCGCGGGAGACGCAGGAGATGGTGTTCGACGCCCACGACCGGGCGTTCGCCCTGTTCAAAGGCACCTGCACCCGCGGCATCTACGACAACATGAAGACCGCCGTAGAGACGATCTTCGTCGGTAAAGGGCGTCTCTACAATCGCCGCTTCCTGCAGATGTGCAGCCACTATCTGGTCGATCCGGTCGCCTGCACGCCAGCGTCGGGCTGGGAGAAGGGGCAGGTCGAGAACCAGGTCGGGCTGGTCAGGGAACGCTTCTTCACGCCGCGGCTGCGGTTCAAAAACCTCGACGAGTTAAACGTCTGGCTGCTCGACAAATGCATCGCCTACGCCAAGGCTCATCGCCATCCGGAGCTGGTCGATCAGACGATCTGGGAAGTGTTCGAAGCCGAACGCCCCAAACTCGTTCCCTATGCCGGCCGCTTCGACGGCTTCCATGCGGTGACGGCATCGGTCTCGAAGACCTGCCTGGTGCGCTTCGACAATAACAAATACTCGGTCGCAGCCAGCGCAGTCGGACGACCGGTCGAGGTTCAAGCCTATGCCGATCGCATTGTGATCCGTCAGGATGGACGCATCGTTGCCGAGCACCCGCGATCCTTTGGCCGCGGCGATACCGTCTACGACCCCTGGCATTATGTGCCGGTGCTCGCCCGCAAACCCGGCGCCTTGCGCAACGGTGCTCCCTTCAAAGACTGGGTGCTGCCGGCCGCGATCGAGCGGATCCGGCGCAAGCTTGCCAGCACCGACGATGGCAATCGGCAGATGGTCGACATCCTCAACGCGGTGCTGACTGACGGTCTGCCCGCGGTGGAAGCAGCCTGTGCTGAAGCGCTCAGTCACAGCGTCCATTCCGCCGATGTCGTGCTCAATATCCTGGCCCGTCAACGTGAACCCGCCCCACCGGCCAACATCATGACGCCGGCCGCACTGACGCTCCGTCATGCGCCGATCGCCGATTGTGCCCGCTACGACAACCTCCGGAGGACCATCTGATGGAACGAACCCAAATCTTCGACCTCATGGGCGAACTCAAGCTCTACGGCATGAAGGCTGCCTTCGACGAGATCATGGCAACTGCCGTCAAACGCCAGCACGAACCTCAGCGCATTGTCGGCGACCTGCTCAACGCCGAGATCAACGAGAAGCAAGCCAGGTCGATCAAATACCAGCTCACCATTGCCAAGCTGCCGCTTGCCAAGGACATTGCCGACTTCCAGTTCGACGGCACGCCGATCAATCAGACTCTCGTCAATGATCTCGCTGGCGGCGGCTTCATCGCCCAACAACGCAACGTCGTGCTGGTTGGCGGCACCGGCACAGGCAAGACCCACCTGGCCATTGCCATCGCCAGAAGCTGCATCCGATCCGGGGCTCGCGGCCGCTTCTTCAACGTAGTCGACCTCGTCAATCGCCTCGAGACCGAGACCCGCAACGGACGGCAAGGACGGCTCGCCGAGCATCTGACCCGGATGGACTTCATCGTGCTGGATGAACTCGGCTATTTGCCCTTCGCCCAGTCCGGTGGCCAGCTTCTCTTCCACCTCGTCAGCCGGCTCTATGAGCGCGCCTCTGTCATCGTGACCACCAATCTCGCCTTCGGCGAATGGCCGAGCGTGTTCGGCGACGCCAAAATGACCACCGCGCTGCTCGACCGGTTGACCCATCACTGCGACATTGTCGAGACCGGCAACGATAGCTGGCGGTTCAAGAGCCGAGACGACGATCACGCCACCCGCGCTCGTCTCGCCTCCGCTATCCCGGCCAGCTCCGACGAGACGAGCGCTACCAGCAAAGCCCGCCGCGCAAAGGGGTCAAAATTGGACGCCGATGAGGGGCGCATTGCCTCATCGAAAATGTTACCGAACAATTCCGCTGATGACTGGGGCGGCGTTACCGAATCAGGTCGGTGGCGCCAATGGCGAGCGGGATCAGCATGGGCGCAAGGCGCGAGGTGTTGGCCGTGGTGGCGAGGCGCTACCGTGCGGCTGGACGAGTTGAGAAGGGACGGATCCTTGACGAGTTGACAGCGACGACGGGTTGGCACCGCAAGCACGCGGTGCGAGCACTGTCGGTTGCCGGAAGGGACAGGCCCAGGCCACCACTGGACGAAGGGGCAACGAGCCCAACCGAACCAGCGACAAGTCGGCGACGCAAATACGCCAGCGTGCGCGACGCGCTGATCGCGCTGTGGGAAGCCTCCGATCGCGTCTGCGGTAAGCGCCTCGTATCGATGATCCCAGTGCTGTTGCCCGCACTCGAGCGGCATGGCCGGCTGAAGCCAACGAGCGCAGAGCGTGCGCTGCTGACAACTCTGAGCGCGGCGACGATCGATCGGATGTTGATCGACGTTAAAATTGCGGCTGCTGGGGGGCGCCGGCGGCGAGTCGGATTCTACTCGGCGATTCGACGCGAGGTGCCGATCCGCACTTTCAATGACTGGGCAAACCCGCCGCCAGGCTTTTGCGAGATCGACATGGTCGCGCACGGTGGGACCAGCGTCGCCGGCTCGTTTATCCAGACTTTGACCATGGTGGACATCGCAACAGGATGGACGGAATGCCTGCCCCTGGTGACACGCGATGGCAGCCTCGTCGTGGAAGCGATGAAGCGAGCGCAGGGCCTGTTCCCGTGGGTGATCTGTGGCGCCGACTTCGATAACGACAGCGCGTTCATGAACGACGTCGTCGTTCCATGGTGCCGAGCACAGAAGATCGAGGTAACGCGGTCACGTGCCTACAAAAAGAACGATCAGGCTTTCGTGGAGCAGAAGAACGGTGCGGTGGTCCGGCGGCTCGTCGGATACGGGCGCTTCGACGGGGTCGAGACGGCCCGCGTGATGGCACGTCTCTACGCGGCGGCGCGCCTGCTGGTGAACTTCTTCCAGCCGTCATTCAAGCTCAAAGAGAAGCGCCGCGAGGGTGCCAAGATCATCAAACGCTATCATCCGCCTGCCACACCATACGAACGTGCACTGGGGCACCCGAAACTCCCATCAGCGGTCAAGCGCCGTCTGCGCCACACGTATCGGACTCTCGATCCCATACAATTGCTTGCCACGATCCGCACGGCGCAGGAAGAGCTCGGCGAACGGATCGGCAAGCGCGGTCTTGCGAAGGTTCCCACCGTATCGCCGGCTGATCCGCTCTCGTTTGCCCGATCGCTCGGCACGGCGGCAAAAACCGCCGAAGTGCGGGCCACGCACCGCCGGCCGAAACAGCGATACAAAACGCGTATTCGCATGCCCTCGAAGCTCGATCCCCATCTCGCGATCATCGAGAACTGGCTCGCCGTCGAGCCACAGCTCACTGCACTGGCCATCGTGGGCAGGCTCGCCACGATCGATCCCTCGATGTTCAGCGACAAGCAGCATTCGATCGTTCAGCGCCTGCTTCGGTCCCTCCGGCGGAAGGTGGCGGAGACAGCCATCGTATCCATGCCCGTGGATGAAATACGGCCCGAGGCTGTGGACGGCGCTGCGTGTGATGAGCACTCCGCCCCGCCCACAGCCTCTCCACCGAGCTGGCCGCGGCTCGAGACCGGTCTGGGGCAGTTCGTAGACCTTCATCCCGGGTAACATTACTTCCTGAGGCAATACGAGGGGTCAAATTTGAACGCCGATTGACAGATAGCCCTCATACTGGAGGCGCTCGGCCGCGGTGAGCAGTTTAGGATCGATTGTCGTTGCCCCGATCGCGCTGCGGATCTGGCGCATCGATTTGCGGACGGCATCGAGGAAGGCCCGACTGGCGTTCTCCATCAGATGCCACCGATCCGCGACTTGTACCGCCTGCGGCAGGGCCTTTGCCGCAGCTTCGCCATATCCCCCACCACGGTCACGGGCAATGATCGTGATAGTGGGATGAGCAGCCAGCCAGACTTGGGCGGTCGCGGGCTCACGATCCGGCAGCAGCGTAACGATCCGGCGCCTTTCCAGATTGCAGATGATGCTGGCGTATCGGTGATTGCGCCGCCAGGCCCAATCATCGATGCCTATCACCCTGAGCGGGTCGGCCGGCGGGCGGCTGCGGCGTCGGACCACGCGCAGGAGCGTGTCTTTGCTCACCGGTAGCATCAGCCGCTTTGCGAAGCCTGCTGCTGGTCGACCGCCAAGCGCCAGGCCGAGGTGGTGGACGATAGAGTCCAGTCTCGCCGTGCGTCGCGCCGATGGAGCTGACCTGCCACTGAATATTTCCTCCAGAAGGAGTTAGAGTCCGCCCCGAAGAAGGACGGACAGATGAAGCGAGCACGGTTCACGGAAGAGCAGATTATCGCGGTGTTGAAGGAGCATGAGGCCGGGGCTAAGACGGCTGACCTGGCTCGCAAGCACGGCATCTCCGAAGCGACGATCTACAATTGGAAGGCCAAATTTGGTGGCATGGATGTCTCCGAGGCCAAGCGGCTGAGGGCATTGGAGGAGGAGAACGCGAAGCTGAAGAAGCTTTTGGCCGAGCAGATGCTCGATGCGGCCGCGCGTCGCGAGCTCCTTTCAAAAAAATGGTAGGGCCCGCCGCCAAGCGCGCTGCGGTCGCGCATCTGCAGGCCATTATGAGCCTGTCGGAACGGCGGGCCTGCTCGATCGTGGGCGCGGATCGGAAGATGATCCGCTATCGCTCCAGCCGTCCTCCGGACGCGGCTCTTCGTGGCCGGCTGCGTGACCTCGCCAACGAGCGGCGACGTTTTGGCTACCGCCGCCTGTTCGTCCTGCTGCGCCGGGAGGGCGAGCCGTCGGGGATCAATCGGATCTACCGGCTCTATCGCGAGGAAGGGCTTACCGTCCGCAAGCGGCGGGCTCGCCGCAAGGCCGTGGGGACCCGTGCCCCGATCCTGGTCGAGACGAGGCCCAACGCGCGCTGGTCACTGGATTTCGTCCACGACCAGTTCGCCAACGGTCGACACTTCCGCATCCTCAACATCGTCGACGACGTCACCAAGGAATGTCTGGGCGCCATTCCGGAGACGTCGATCTCGGGGCGGCGCGTAGCCCGCGAACTGACGGCGATCGTCGAGCGACGCGGCAAGCCAGGAATGATCGTGTCCGACCATGGCACCGAGTTCACCTGCAACGCCATGCTCGCCTGGTGCAAGGACGCAGCCATCGACTGGCACTTCATCGCACCGGGAAAGCCGATGCAGAACGGCTTCGTCGAGAGTTTCAACGGCCGGATGCGCGACGAGTTGCTCAACAAGACCCTGTTCGTCGATCTCGACGACGCCCGCGCCAAGATCGCCAACTGGGTTGCCGACTACAATCTCCAGCGGCCTCACTCGTCGCTGAAATACCTCACCCCCGCGGCCTATGCCGCTCACCTCACCTCACCGCAACGGACGATCGGCTACGCAACCCCGACCAGCTTCGCCGATCGTCCGTTGCTCCACCCGCGCCACTTGGCGTACAAAACCCCGAGACTCTAACTGCCGCTGGATGAACGTTCAGGGGCAGGTCAGAGCCAGTACGCCTTCGGCGAAGCGCTCGGTAAAGACTTGGCGCCCGCACAGGACAGCGTCGCAGCGGAAGCGGCGAGCGATCACCAGGAGCTCTACAATCCGCCCCGAGAGCGGAAGATCCGTCACTCGCCGTCGATAGCGGCTATGGACGCGTCGGGAAACCGTTCCGCACGACGGACACAGACCAACACTTCCGGACGCTCGGACCACAACAACGGCCTTATCACCCTCGTAGTACGCACTCTCTACAACAAACCCACGCGGCACCAGACTGGAGCGCTTGCTGCATGGCGCTGATTCTCCCCCAATCAAAACGCCAGAGATCCCCCAAACTGCATCAAAAGTGATGGTGTGGAACGGCCCTTCGAACCGGCATCAAAAGTGCCTAACGTGGTCGCTTCGAGAGGCGCCACAAGGGAAGGACCGTTCCAATGGAGAAGATTATCACAGTAGGTTTGGATTTGGCTAAGTCGATCTTCCAAGTGCACGGGATCGGCAACGACGGGAGAGTATTGGTTCGCCGCATGTTGCGACGATCGCAGGTGCTGCCATTCTTTCGAGCGCTCTCCTCTTGCCTGGTCGGCATGGAGGCTTGTGCGAGTGCACATCATTGGGCGCGCGAAATCGCGGCCCTGGGGCATTCGGTCCGCATGATGCCACCGGCCTATGTGAAGCCTTATGGTGCGCCCCGACGGCGCGCATTACCAGTGGAGGAAGGATCCACCCAGAGAATTGTCGATTGATCTGGTAGCTGACGAGCGGTTTGGACGAGCAATCGGACGGATCGAAGCCTCGTGACAAAGGTCGCTTTTGGCGGCCGAGCAATCCAGCGGGCCGTAACGTGAGTGAAGCCTGAGCACGCCTCGAAAGTTACGATGTGAATGCCGACCCGATCGTATGGCGGGGAAGGCCGCGCTGACAGGGAAGCAATCGACGCATGCACCTGTCCGGTTCACCGGGGTAATGGGCACGGCACGCCGGAAAGGTAGTGCGGGTAATCGGGGGAGACCCGTCTTGGTCGAAGGTCGCGCCTTCAGCATCGAGTAGTCGATGGACCGGACGGGAGTCGGACAGGGTCGTAGTACTGATGAAACCGGGTAATTCCGGCGGAGGAAAGGACCCTGACTTCAGGTGCGCTTTTGAAGATGGCGAGGGAATGGGTCGATTGGCGATGAGCCTACAAACGCCCGATAAGATCAGGAGCCTTCAGAGAAAGCTTTATCGCAAGGCGAAGGCGGAGCCTGCCTTCCGTTTCTATGTGCTGTACGACAAGATCTGCCGCGAGGACATTCTGAGCCATGCCTACAAGCTGGCCCGCGCCAACGCGGGTGCGCCAGGAGTGGACGGAACAACTTTCGAGCAAATCGACGCGTCGGGACTCGAAGCATGGTTGGCCGGCCTGCGCGATGAACTCGTCACGAAGACTTACCGGCCCGATCCGGTGCGGCGGGTGATGATCCCGAAGCCCGGCGGCGGCGAACGTCCACTCGGTATCCCAACAATCCGGGACCGGGTCGTCCAAGCTGCCGCAAAGATCGTGCTGGAACCGATCTTCGAGGCGGATTTTGAGGACGGTGCTTATGGATATCGCCCGCGTCGTAACGCGGTCGATGCAGTCAAGGAAGTGCACCGGCTTGTGTGCCGGGGCTACACGGACGTTGTTGACGCCGATCTGTCGAAATACTTCGACACGATCCCGCATTCGGACCTCCTCAAATCGGTGGCCCGACGCATCGTTGACCGGAATGTGCTGCGGCTGATTAAGTTATGGCTGCGAGTACCGGTCGAGGAGCGGGATAGCGACGGGAAACGGTGCATGAGCGGCGGTAAGAGCAACAAGCGTGGCACGCCACAGGGCGGTGTCATCAGTCCGCTGCTCTCCGTCATCTACATGAACCGGTTCCTGAAGCATTGGCGTCTCAGCGGTCGGCGTGAAGCATTCCATGCCCAGGTTATCTCCTATGCCGACGACTTCGTCATTCTCAGCCGCGGCCACGCGGAGGAAGCATTGACGTGGACGAAAGCGGTGATGACCAAGCTTGGGTTGACGCTCAACGAGACTAAAACCTCGGTGAAGAATGCCCGATTGGAAAGCTTTGACTTCCTTGGGTACACGCTCGGACCCCGCCGCTTCCGCAATGGGGGACGGTGGTATCTTGGCGCGGCTCCGTCCAAGAAAAGCGTGCTGCGGATCAAGAGGAAGGTCAGCGTACTGCTGACGCCGGGCAACAAGGGCGCTTGGCCCGAAGTACAAGCACGACTGAACCGCCTTCTGCGCGGCTGGTCCGCTTACTTCAGCTATGGCTCTCTTGCTACGGCTCATCAGGCCGTTGATCGACACGTCTTCGACCGCGTGCTCGCCTTTCTGCGCAGACGACATAAGACGCCAGGACGTGGCGTCAGACGGTTCTCTGATCGGATCCATGGGAACCCTGGCGTACTTGTGCTGAACCGCGTGCGCAAAGTGTCGCCGACGTGCGCCTTGTGACAAAACCTGTCGGAAAGCCGGATGCGGGAAAACTGCACGTCCGGTTTGATGAGCGGGGAGAGGAAACGGAACGCGCAACAAGCGCATCACCGCGCCTCTCCTCGACTCTACGTGCGCCCCGACGGCGCGCATTACCAGTGGAGGAAGGATCCACCCAGAGAATTGTCGATTGATCTGGTAGCTGACGAGCGGTTTGGACGAGCAATCGGACGGATCGAAGCCTCGTGACAAAGGTCGCTTTTGGCGGCCGAGCAATCCAGCGGGCCGTAACGTGAGTGAAGCCTGAGCACGCCTCGAAAGTTACGATGTGAATGCCGACCCGATCGTATGGCGGGGAAGGCCGCGCTGACAGGGAAGCAATCGACGCATGCACCGGTCCGGTTCACCGGGGTAATGGGCACGGCACGCCGGAAAGGTAGTGCGGGTAATCGGGGGAGACCCGTCTTGGTCGAAGGTCGCGCCTTCAGCATCGAGTAGTCGATGGACCGGACGGGAGTCGGACAGGGTCGTAGTACTGATGAAACCGGGTAATTCCGGCGGAGGAAAGGACCCTGACTTCAGGTGCGCTTTTGAAGATGGCGAGGGAATGGGTCGATTGGCGATGAGCCTACAAACGCCCGATAAGATCAGGAGCCTTCAGAGAAAGCTTTATTGCAAGGCGAAGGCGGAGCCTGCCTTCCGTTTCTATGTGCTGTACGACAAGATCTGCCGCGAGGACATTCTGAGCCATGCCTACAAGCTGGCCCGCGCCAACGCGGGTGCGCCAGGAGTGGACGGAACAACTTTCGAGCAAATCGACGCGTCGGGACTCGAAGCATGGTTGGCCGGCCTGCGCGATGAACTCGTCACGAAGACTTACCGGCCCGATCCGGTGCGGCGGGTGATGATCCCGAAGCCCGGCGGCGGCGAACGTCCACTCGGTATC
Source organism: Bradyrhizobium septentrionale (assembly GCF_011516645.4). Taxonomy (NCBI): domain Bacteria; kingdom Pseudomonadati; phylum Pseudomonadota; class Alphaproteobacteria; order Hyphomicrobiales; family Nitrobacteraceae; genus Bradyrhizobium; species Bradyrhizobium septentrionale. Next base: position 267,640 of record NZ_CP088284.1, read on the forward strand.
CCAACAATCCGGGACCGGGTCGTCCAAGCTGCCGCAAAGATCGTGCTGGAACCGATCTTCGAGGCGGATTTTGAGGACGGTGCTTATGGATATCGCCCGCGTCGTAACGCGGTCGATGCAGTCAAGGAAGTGCACCGGCTTGTGTGCCGGGGCTACACGGACGTTGTTGACGCCGATCTGTCGAAATACTTCGACACGATCCCGCATTCGGACCTCCTCAAATCGGTGGCCCGACGCATCGTTGACCGGAATGTGCTGCGGCTGATTAAGTTATGGCTGCGAGTACCGGTCGAGGAGCGGGATAGCGACGGGAAACGGTGCATGAGCGGCGGTAAGAGCAACAAGCGTGGCACGCCACAGGGCGGTGTCATCAGTCCGCTGCTCTCCGTCATCTACATGAACCGGTTCCTGAAGCATTGGCGTCTCAGCGGTCGGCGTGAAGCATTCCATGCCCAGGTTATCTCCTATGCCGACGACTTCGTCATTCTCAGCCGCGGCCACGCGGAGGAAGCATTGACGTGGACGAAAGCGGTGATGACCAAGCTTGGGTTGACGCTCAACGAGACTAAAACCTCGGTGAAGAATGCCCGATTGGAAAGCTTTGACTTCCTTGGGTACACGCTCGGACCCCGCCGCTTCCGCAATGGGGGACGGTGGTATCTTGGCGCGGCTCCGTCCAAGAAAAGCGTGCTGCGGATCAAGAGGAAGGTCAGCGTACTGCTGACGCCGGGCAACAAGGGCGCTTGGCCCGAAGTACAAGCACGACTGAACCGCCTTCTGCGCGGCTGGTCCGCTTACTTCAGCTATGGCTCTCTTGCTACGGCTCATCAGGCCGTTGATCGACACGTCTTCGACCGCGTGCTCGCCTTTCTGCGCAGACGACATAAGACGCCAGGACGTGGCGTCAGACGGTTCTCTGATCGGATCCATGGGAACCCTGGCGTACTTGTGCTGAACCGCGTGCGCAAAGTGTCGCCGACGTGCGCCTTGTGACAAAACCTGTCGGAAAGCCGGATGCGGGAAAACTGCACGTCCGGTTTGATGAGCGGGGAGAGGAAACGGAACGCGCAACAAGCGCATCACCGCGCCTCTCCTCGACTCTACTCAAACGAAATAAGACCGACATGGCTGATGCAGAAGCCATTTGTGAGGCTGTCACCCGTCCGACGATGCGGTTCGTACCGATGAAGACTGCCGAACAACAAGCCGCCGGTATGATTCTGCGGGCGCGAGAGCTGCTGATCAGACAGCGGAGCCAGACTGCCAATGCTCTGCGCGCTCACATGGCCGAGTTGGGTATTATTGCGGGGACGGGCATGGCAAGCATCGCGAAACTTCTGGGATTGCTCCGGGAGGGGGAAGACGACAGGATCCCCGCCACCGCCCGCTTTGCCCTGATCCATTTCGCTGAACAGATTGAGCTACTTACAAACCGCATAGAGAAGCTCGATAGAGAGATTTTGGTTGCCGTCAGAACGGATCCCGATGCGAGGCGTCTGATGAGCATTCCCGGTGTTGGTCCTCTCATCGCCGCTACCGTTCGGACATCGGTCTTGGATGCTCGTGGCTTTGCCACTGCACGAGATTTTGCGGCTTGGATGGGTCTGACGCCGAGGGCACAATCGAGCGGTGGGAAAGAAAGGCTCGGCGCGATATCGAAGCGGGGAAATCGGCAACTACGGACGCTCTTAATCGTCGGTGCAACTTCTATCATCAAGCTTGCCAAACGAGGCTTGAAAGTCCCGCTCTGGGTTCGGACCATGCTGCAACGCCGGCCGGTCAAGGTCGTATCAGTGGCGTTAGCCAACAAGATTGCGCGCACCATCTGGGCGTTGCTAGTCAAGGGCGGCATCTATCAGGCACCGGCCGCAATGCTGAAATCTTAATCTTAAGAGCTCATCGGCAGAAAAGGAAAGCCGCCGAGGAGGCAGGGTGCAATCTGGATGAACACTGAATGACGACATTCCCGGTAGCAATCAGACCGCCTGACTCACCGCGCTTCGAGCGCGCAAAATTGATTGGGCGATTGCTTCCGCGGACATCATCGTGGCCAGCGGCCAGGTGCCGCGTCACAGGCCGAACATATGACCGCACCGCCATTCCTTGTTCAATCAGAGAAAGACCTTGCAGCCCGGGCCGTTCCACATATGAGTCAGAGCGCATTGCCTCATCGAAAATGTTACCGAACAATTCCGCTGATGACTGGGGCGGCGTTACCGAATCAGGTCGGTGGCGCCAATGGCGAGCGGGATCAGCATGGGCGCAAGGCGCGAGGTGTTGGCCGCGGTGGCGAGGCGCTACCGTGCGGCTGGACGAGTGGAGAAGGGACGGATCCTTGACGAGTTGACAGCAACGACGGGTTGGCACCGCAAGCACGCGGTGCGAGCACTGTCGGTTGCCGGAAGGGACAGGCCCAGACCACCACTGGACGAAGGGGCAACGAGCCCAACCGAACCAGCGACAAGTCGGCGACGCAAATACGCCAGCGTGCGCGACGCGCTGATCGCGCTGTGGGAAGCCTCCGATCGCGTCTGCGGTAAGCGCCTCGTACGGGCGCTTCGACGGGGTCGAGACGGCCCGCGTGATGGCACGTCTCTACGCGGCGGCGCGCCTGCTGGTGAACTTCTTCCAGCCGTCATTCAAGCTCAAAGAGAAGCGCCGCGAGGGTGCCAAGATCATCAAACGCTATCATCCGCCTGCCACACCATACGAACGCGCACTGGGGCACCCGAAACTCCCATCAGCCGTCAAGCGCCGTCTGCGCCAGACGTATCGGACTCTCGATCCCATACAATTGCTTGCCACGATCCGCACGGCGCAGGAAGAGCTCGGCGAACGGATCGGCAAGCGCGGTCTTGCGAAGGTTCCCACCGTATCGCCGGCTGATCCGCTCTCGTTTGCCCGATCGCTCGGCACGGCGGCAAAAACCGCCGAAGTGCGGGGCACGCACCGCCGGCCGAAACGGCGATACAAAAAGCGTATTCGCATGCCCTCGAAGCTCGATCCCCATCTCGCGATCATCGAGAACTGGCTCGCCGTCGAGCCACAGCTCACTGCACTGGCCATCGTGGGCAGGCTCGCCACGATCGATCCTTCGATGTTCAGCGACAAGCAGCATTCGATCGTTCAGCGCCTGCTTCGGTCCATGAACAGATCTGTAAGCAGCAAAGCAACTTCGACAACGAAGTCCGCCAGTTGGCAAAGTCGGATGAGACGACGCGCCGCCTGATGACTGTTCCTGGCGTTGGCGTGGTGACCGCCTTGACCTTCCGCCATACGATCGATGACCCATCGCGATTCCGATCAGCATCGAGCGTCGGCGCCTATCTAGGTCTTACACCTCGGCGCAATCAATCTGGCGAAACTGACATCAATGGCAAAAGATCACGATGGGGCGACCGTCTTCTTCGAACTTACCTGTTCGAGGCCGCGACCGTCCTGCTTTATCGAACGAAGAAGTGGTCGTCCCTTAAGGCCTGGGGAATGAAGCTCGCCAAGAGGATTGGCATGAGGAAGGCGAAGGTCGCCATCGCGCGCAAGATCGCCGTTGTTCTGCACTGCATCTGGGTCGACGGCACATCGTTTGACTGGGGCCAAGCAAAGGAAGCCTGATCCGATTTTGTAAAGTTCCTGGTCCGGTCTGCCGGACTGGCGATGTCCCGCTGGGACGGTGTTGTGGCGACCTCGTTCATTCGGCTGGTGGCGCTCGACTGTACTCCGCTGCAGACGTTGAGGCGTCCGACCCGGACATCATCATGAGGCGCTGCGCGACCTCGGAAAGGACCATGACCCCGGCGAAGACATCAACCAGCCCGTACTGTCCAATGCCTGGCCAGTAGAGCATGTATCAGCCGCGCCCGCGCCGTCTCCGCAACCCCGACCAGCTCCGACGGCGCGGGCGCTACCACCTTGCCGTTGGAGAGTTCGAAAATGTGAGCTTGACAACAAACCGCAATTAAAGGGCCGAATGACACCGCTCTCCATGCGTTCGGAAGTTCGGTCCGAATGTCGACGACCGCCAGCGTGACGTCGCTACCTTCGACGCGGTCGGCAGTCACCCGTCGGACGGACGGATGCGACTCGATGAGACGCAGGGCCCGTCGAACGGGTATCGGAATGTCGTCCTTTGCGGAGATTTCTGCCATCCGCTCATCCGTGAGCGAGCGGCTGGCTGCCGATGCCGGTGCCGGCGGCGACGCTGACAGCGATCGCCGCACGCTTGATTCGCGGTCCGGCCGAGCTGACCTCGATCACCAGCGGGTCATCGCCGGGGCCGTCGGCGACACATTTGAATTCGCCCTTCACCGGATCGAGGATGTGGAGATATTCGCGCTTTGCACGGATGCAGGGCGGATCGTGTTCGTCGTCCTTGATCGTCTTGCTGCTGGCGACGATCAGCGCGCCGTCGAGCGGCTGGCCGAGGGCGCTGCGAGCGGGCCCGGAAACTTTGGCGCCTTCGCCTTTCTCTGACCAACTGTCGTAGGACAGCCTGTGCCAGGAACAATGGTGGGGAGCGATCAGGACGTCGTATTGAAGGCGCTCAGGCCACTTCTTGTTGCGCTCCCAAACGCGGTCCCAGACCGCAACTTCGGCGTCGCCGCCGAGAAGGAAGCGGCCGCGCGTGACCTTGGAGACCTTCAGATCGAGCCGCATGATGACGCTGGAATTGTTCTTGGTGAGGACTTCCTCCTCCTCCTTGTCGGAGGCCAGCATCGGTGCCAGCAGGCGCGCCTCGAAGGAGGTGTCGTTCGCGCCGCAGATCTTCGAGAAGACCTCGTCGACCTTCACTAGAATCTCCGTCAGATCGTCGGTCTTGCCATCGACGTCCTCGCCGAGGATCAGAATTCGGTTCCCGTCTTCGGCACTGCGGTGCTTCTTGAAACGGTTGGCGCGACGGCGCGCTTCGTCCCGCCAAGCCTCGGCGTCTTCGCAGAGGACATGATCTTCGTCTTTCGCCCTCGCCCGGCGGAACACGATCGGCGACGACCATATCTCGCGGATGATGATCTTGTCGTCGGCCTTCACCCAGCCTGAAGGATCGCCGAGGTGGAAGTGCTTGGAGAGGCCTCGGATGTGATCGGCGTCCGGATGAGTGTTGAGGAAGGCATCGACAAAGAGCCGGCCTTTTTCGTCCCGATCGAGCTTTTTCCGGAGCTGCTTAGCGACGTCGGGGTGTCGTCGTCCTCGTCATCTGCGGCCTGGCGGATGTTGATGTCGCACAGGATGCGCCTTCCCGACTCGGTCTCGAACAAGACCATGTCGCCGTTGTCGACGTTGAAAAGCGTTGCTTTGAAGGCGACGCCGCGCATGGCCTGCACGGCCTCTACGAATGGCATCATCGACCATTGTGGCGCCAGCTCCTCCATCCGCTTGGTCAAGCAGTCCACACGGGCCTCAGCGTCGGTCACGGCAAGAATGTAGTCCTGCAGAACGATTTGGCCCGCCGGGTGATCGAAGCGCACCGTAGTGAGCCAGCGACGATAAGCCAGAGTCCACCCCTTCTTCCCGGCATAGATGCGCCCATGTCGCAGCAGATATCCTTGGAGATGTTGCCGCGCCTTGCCGAGCACACGCATCGCCGTGGCGCGGGCTCTCACCAAGTCGCGCATGGCCTCATGCGCCGCATCCGGAACCCACACGGCCGTCAGCTCGCCGCTCCGGTGCAACTTGGCCAGCATCGCCGCGTCGCGCCGGTCCGTCTTGACCCGATCCCCAGCCTTCATCGGGATCAGCGAGGGGGCCACCACGATGCAGTTGTGCCCCAGTCCCGTCAGTTGTCGATGCAGGCCATATCCGCAGGGTCCGGCTTCGTAACAAAAACTTACCTGTCGGTCACCCTTGCCAAGCTTCTTCGCCAGCTTGTCGATTTGATCGGCGCGATTAGGGATGATCCCCAAGTTACGAACTTCCCCGCCGCGCATCGCTTCGGCCACTGCAACCGAAATCGTCGCCTTGTGCACATCCAGCCCCACGAAAATGCTATCGTTCATCAGGCCCGCTCCCCATGCTTGAGGCTCGGCGCCGGACCATCCGGCGCAACCCTCGATAGGAGCTTGCCGCGGGGCGGGCCGCCCGTCACCTCAGAGGGCGAACATAGGGTCTAGGTCCTGTGCGAAGGGGACTTGCGGCGCAGCGCTCACAGCCAATCGCGATTCTTGACGAGAAGCTCGTCGAGCTCAAGATCAAAGAAGTCAATTTCTGCACGCTCTGGGGTTGACGGATCATTGAAGTGTAGCGTATATCCACTCACGCCGGTCAGTACCGCTACATGCTTAGCCCCCGCTGCTAGAGTTACCGCAGCCCAGATCGGCCCTCGCCTCAGCAACGTCTCGGCGAGAAAATCGCGCGTAAATCCGCCATATGGCTGTACGAGCCTCTCCAATCCTTCGATCGAAGCCAAATAATGAAAACAGTCTCGGTCGAGGCCTGCGTCGGCCCGCCAAAGCGTAGGCAAACCCAGGCGAGGCCCCGGGCGAAAGTAATAGGACACCATACAAGCGGAAGCATACCAACAAGCCCAACTCCCCCACGGCCGCATAATTCCGTGGTGATCTCGTCGCATGATCGGTTGACCATCATAGCCACGCTCTTGGCCGACAAGCGGAACCCTCAATTGTATGTTTAGCACTGCACAGCTCCATAAGTTTAAGGCGAGCCAAGCAAATAGCGCGCCAAGGGCCCGCGAACAATTACGAGAAAAATAGTCTCTTCGCTGGTAGTGATGGGGTTGTCTAATCGCTGCTGAAAACGTCAAGGAAATAATCTCCTTGAGGGACTGCCGGGTGCTCTGATCGCACCGAGGATTCCGCCGGCCAAGCGCGGCGGCCGGCCGCGGAATGTCGATGTCCGCGAGGTTCTTAACGCGATCTGTACGCATACGACGAAGCTTACGATTACCCACATCTTTTGAGGTGCGCTGAGCCGAAAAACTTGAGTCGCCAGAATCGCTTGTAATTCTTTGATGGGCACCTGATTCGAGAAGAGGTGCTCTATGGGACTGACTTCACGCGCCCGGGATGAGAAGGCGCATCGGTTGGCGTCTGACGTTGTGACTTGGTTTGACCGTGAAGCTGCGCTTTGCGAATTCCAGGACGCTCGACTTGGCGAGAGATTTCGTATGCTGCTGAAGCAGATTGGTGGAGACATCGGACAGAGCATCCCGATGGTTTGCCAAGACTGGGCGAATACCAAGGCGGCCTATCGTTTCTTCTCCAATGAACGAGTAGGCGAGGCCGATATCCTGTCCTGGTCATTTTAAAGCGACACGGGAACGTATCGCGGCTGCGAAGGGGCCTGTTCTTGTCCTGCATGATGCGACCGAATTCAGCTATCAAAGGGAGCGCCCGGATCTGATCGGGATGATTAAGCGCATCCCCAAAAGCAACTCTCGAAGATTGGACGGGAACCCCCAAACGTACACGACATGCGGAATATTGATGCATTCGAGCCTTGCGGTGACCCTCGAGGGGCTTCCACTGGGGCTCAGCGCTGTGAAGTTCTGGACCAGAAAGAAATTCAGAGGGGTCGCTGCGCTCAGGCGCGAGGTCAACCTGACACGGATCCCCATTGAAACCAAGGAGAGCATTCGGTGGTTGGAGAACCTCAAACAATCCACCGAGCTTTTCGAGAAGCCACCGCAGTGCATCCATACCGGTGATCGTGAGGCCGATATTTATGAATTGTTTTGCGCCGCCCAAGAGGTTGGAACGCATTTCTTGGTAAGGACCTGTGTCAATCGCCTGGCAGGCGATGACGATCATACCGTTGCAACGATTGAGCCGGTCCCGATTGTCTGAACAGAATCTCCGCATCAATAAGTGGAGCCTCTGCCGGGGTTTAGGCTGCCGTACGGAGCGGCAGCGAGGTGAAGTAGGCTTGATCCGGTGTGCCGCCGTCAAGGCTCGAATGTGGACGGCGGCAATTGTAGAAGTCGAGGTATCGGCCGATCGAGGTACGAGCTTCGCTGACGTTCTCGTAGGCCCGCAGATAAACCTCCTCGTACTTGACGCTGCGCCACAGCCGCTCGACGGTAAGCGCGAATTTCTCCGCACCTTTTGCTTTTGAGAGTCCTGATGCATGAGGTGTCCACCAAAATAGGTGGACACCTTGTGATGAGCGACGATGATCAGAAACTGCGGGTCAGGCTTGTCGGCCGGAACGGTCGCCGGCGCTACGAGGCGGCATCGAAAGAGCGTCTTGTCGCGGCCTGCCTTGAGCCTGGGGTTTCGGTATCGAGGCTTGCACTCGAACATGGGGTCAACGCGAACCTCCTTCGGAAGTGGATCAAGAAGCACAGCGCGACCAGGTCGCTGCCGCCGTCCTCACGCCCGGCGTTCATCCCGGTTCAGCTTGAGGGGAAGTCCGAGCGGGACCTGTCGCGAAAAGACAGCGTGGCGACGGTTGATTTGCCGGCTTACGATGAAGTGCGTGGTTCGGAACCCAAAGGGACTCCAGCTTTTTGTTCTCCGGCCAAAGTGAGCGTGCAAAGATAACGCCAAAACGACATATCTCGCTCGGCTGGTTGCTCACCGGTTGTCGTGCTATAAGGGCCGAGCAGTTCGGACAACATCCTTGCCCATCCCAAGGCGCTCGGCAGGCGGGAAGTGGGAGTTATCATTCGCCAAACTGAAGAGTTGGCGCAGCTCCCCTTCCATCCATAGCTCGGATTTTTTGTCGATCGCGTCCCGAACAAATTGCCGCAGGGCCGGCAAGCCGGACTGCAAGCCGCGCAGTTTATGAAGCAACAGATCCGCATGGAGCATGCGGAAATGGAGGTCGTCCGGCATCACGGCGACAGCCTCTTCGACGGCCGAAAGCGCCTTCGCCCAATCCCCGGCCTTCAACGCGGGCGGCCAAGGGTCCTGACCGCGTCGTTTGGTTGTTCACTGCATCTAATCTCCGCAATGCGGTGCGGCAGTTCATTGGTGACAAAATCGCTGAGCAGGCCAAGCGAGCGTTTTCGCTGCCGGCCAGCAATGCTAACGCACTTGTACGAAAATAGCCCCTGCGCCGGGTGCGGCGACTGCTCGCGAGTGGAAATGGAGAAATTCGCGGTGAGCTGAACGGGTGGGTTGGGTATTCATCTGGTCTGCCTCCGGGGCGCATATACTCAGCAGCGCGTTGCAATAAAGCGCGAACGACAGCGCGTCGGGGATCGGCGGTGGGGCACGCCCCACCGTGTCCAGGCCGAGGGGCGCGCGCATGGTCGCATTCTGCCGACAGGCCTGCGCCATCATCGATGGCGACAGCCTGATACCATTGAGGAAGTCCAGCAGGTCTTGCTCCACTGGCGCCAAGGCAATCTCGGAATCGAGCCTCGCAGCCAATCGTTCGTGAAACTTGACCAATGCCTGGCTTGCGGGCTCGAGCCTCCGGCCGCGCAGTGAACTGGGGTACGGCGCGATCTCCAACTGCGGTTGACCCTGCTTGCCCTTCTCTTTAATTACAGGCTCACCCCCAACGTCATAAAGCGCGCATGCCTTGTGTGGATCTGGCTGGGCCGTCCTTTCAATTTGGAACTGAAAACGAAGCTTGGCATCACGCGAGACTTTCGATGATTGGAGCCGCTCCGATGCGGCCGCAAAGAGCCCGTCACCGCGATAGAGTTCCACCACGATACAGATCGAATTCTAAGCCGAATAGCGGCTTCCGTAAGCTGCAAATTCTTGTAGTTGACCGCCCTTCGGGCCGAATCGCTCCAGATCAACGTCCTCTCGATCAGAGCGTGTGTCTGCATCTTGCCGCTTGCTGAAACCGTTCACCAGGTTCGCAAGGTCTTGCTCAGCAAAACGAGCGAGCCGGCGACGCGACGTTGGTACTTTGCCCATTGGGCTCGTCGGCGAGCTACCTCGGGGCGATCGCGTTCGCCAGCCGCCACGCTTTTTTGAAGCTGAGCTTCTCGGCATGCACGAAGTCCCACACCGATAGTCGATCTTCAGGTCGCGACCGGCAAGCTCGGCAAGAGACTGCGTTTGGTGAAATCGCCGTCCCTGATCCGCTGCGACAGCCAGACTGCGTGGTCTCCCGAAACCGCCTTCGGCTTGTGACCGCCCATCTGGCCAGGCTCAACGCTGCCGCTCTCCTCGACCCGCTGCATCCAGCCGATGGCAGTACTGATCGCCACCCCAAACTGCTTGGCGGCACGATTGCGCGACATCCCGCGCTCGATGGCGGCCACGACACGCACGGAGATCCAGAGAATAAGGCTTGCCTATCCATGCTGGCCATGCTGGCGTCCAATCCAGCCAGCATGGTAAATCAGAAACACGCTGATTTTTGGATTGTCTTCGGGCGGGGTTACTTTCCCAAAAGCCCAATGCGGCCCATTGATGGACCTCGTGCATTCAGCGCTGACGCTCACGCTCTGTCGCGCGTTCACCAGTCTGAGCTATTCGGATCTCCTTATCTCGTTCCGATGGATGACGATCTCGAACCGGTTCCATGACTGCTGCCCGCGAAAACGAATGCCCGTTCTCAAGATGCTGGGCGATGCGCTCCCTGGCGAAAGCCATAATGTTCTGGCGAGCATTCTCATCGTTCGGCAGAGCGCGTTCGATAAGCTTGTTGATGACGGCGATCTGGGATTGGGCAGCGAGCAGGTCGGAATCATGCGCGGCCGCCGGTCGGTCTGCACGGCGTGCCTCCACCGTCACACTCCACCTGTTGCGCCACATCTGCCGCCGCTCAATGCTAGCGAGTCCTGTGGCGGCGTCTATGGATTTGATTGCCCTGATGACGGGTTCGACGCCATCCCTGCGCAAAGAGATGCGGTCGCCAGGCCTGCCGCCGCTATTTGCGACGTTCGTTTCAAGCCCGACGCCCCACACCTGATGTCGCCGGCCATCATCCAGTTCAATGGCTACATAGGTTGATGGCTCGGCGTCGGCGCGGTTGCGGTAGGGGCCATAGCCGACCTCCATAAGACGTCCGGAAACGCCCTTGTCGTAATCGAGCCTATCCGCCTGCAGCGGCCTGTCGGAGGCGGAGCGAGCCTCTGCATCGTTGGCCCGGGCCCGGGCTCGATCCCATGCGACTCGCCGGTCAGCGAGCGCCTGGCGATCAGGCTCGCTTGGCTGATAGCCTTTGACATCCATCCCGCGCGCGCCAGCCTCGAGCCAGGCCTCGCGTCGGAACTCGACAGAACCACGGACGTGAAGTGCCTCCCAGTGGCGATATTGTGCCACGCTGACCATGTCCCGGATCACTTCTGCGGCAGCTATGCGGGTGACCAGGCGATCGTCAGTGGCCTTGAACGCGAGGTACTCTTTCCGCTCATCGGCATAGAGCCGGGCTTCGCGGTCGGATCCATCCTTTTGGGGTTCACTGGCCACCACGTAATATTTCCGACGGATGCGGTCCGGAAACGCAACTTCCGTGACCTCCGCGGATGAAGGCGTGTTGGGGGCTGTTGCTGTGGACTCGGCGTCCCCCTTGCCTCGGGTGAAAGCGCGCCCCGCGCGACGTTGCCGCTCCAGGCTGAAATCCCCGCTGTGGTCACGCGTGTCGTTCATGCTGTCGTCCGTTCTGCTTGCGGCTGGACCGTCGCGCCGGCGGGACGGCTTGGGCGTCGATGTAGTTCTGGACCCAGGCTTTCAGGTCGTCCTCAGAGAGTCCTTCGAGGTCGACGTCCACGTCCCCGAAATCAAAGCTGGCATTGGTTGGAATTGTGGAGGGGTCGGCTACCTCTTCGTCAGTCAACGGGCGGGACCGAAATACCGCGCGTAGCTCCGCAACCTCGGAGCGCAGCTCCTTGATCTCGGCGTCAAGCAGCGCGGTCGAGCGGCCGCCCGGCAGCTGCTGGACCGGTGCGGGTAGCAGGCGTGTGAGGAACGCCTTGTCTTCGTAATAGACGATCTTGTCGGCGACGACCGGGGGAAGGCCTGTGCCGAGGATGAAGGCCTTGGATCTTGGAAGAAGCTTCAGCTCCTGCGGCAGCATCAGGGCGCGCCGTTGTTCAGAGACCGTCTCGCTGGTCGAGCGCATCGCGAGCCCTTTTGGCCCGCTGCGGCTCCGCGCTTTCACGGTGTCGTACCCGATGCGTTCGGAAAGCTCATTTGCTACGTCCTGTTCTTTCGGCGCGAACACCACCTCGACGGCATGGTTGGTCATGAAATTGCGGGCAGCGTCGACCCCGTAAATCGAGCGTAGCTGGGCCGGACTCTGGACCACGGTCAGGAGGCGGATGCCGTAACCGGCGATGAACGCGACGGATTTCGCGAGTACGTTGACATTGCCCAGCGCCGGAAATTCATCGAGCAGCAGCAGCACCTTGCGATTGAGTTTGGGATTTTGTTCCGGCAGCTCGCGGGTATTGAGATCGACCACCTGCTGAAAGAACAAGTTCAGAAGCGGCGCCATGCGGTCGAGATTGTCAGGGGTCACGCCGAGATAGATCGACATCGGTTTTTGCCGCAGCTGCCGCAGATCGAAATCGTTGGTCGATGTGGCGGCATCGATGCGCGGGTTGAGCCAAAGCCCGAGCCTCGCCGTGACGGTCTTGCGCACGGAGTTCATGGTGTTTTCAGAAGCCGCGAGGAAGTCGTTCAAGGCCGTGATGCAATTCCGCGACAGTGGCGAAGGGCCGGACTTGCGCGCAGCGACAATTTTGTCGAAATGTGTCTTGAGGTCGGGGGCAGCGGACAGCTGGTGCAGGATTTCTCCGATCGTCAATGGCAAGCCCGGCGTTTCCGCGACATAGCCGCCGATCGCCACAAAGGCCGAGCGGGCCGCCTCGAACCAGAACGGATCGCCTCGGCTTTCGGCCGGAAACAGCATCACCGCGATGCGTTGCAGATCGTCATAGAGATCCGCGGGATCGCCGCGCACATAACCAAGCGGATTGTAGCGCGCGGTGCGACCGTTCTCCTCGAGCGGATCGAACAAGTAGACCTCCTGCCCGTGAGCTGCGCGAAATCCCGCAGACCGATCCCAGTTTTCCTTCTTTACATCGAGAACGACCACCGAATCTGGCCAATTCAATAGGTTTGGAATGACATAGCCGACACCCTTCCCCGCCCTGGTCGGAGCGTAGACCAGGACGTGTTCCGACCCGCCGAAGCAGAGCAGTGCACCGTCCTTACGGCCGAGTAGCACGCCTTCCTTGGATCGCAGGCCAGCGGCCTTGATCTCTCGCTCGGACGCGAAACGCGCGCTGCCGTAAAGCGGGAGAGGACGGTGCCGGAAGAGTGCGCCGAGCAGGCCAAAGACCACAACCACCCCGGTGAGAGTCGACAGAGTCAGCCAGCGGTCGAAACGTGTGTCAGCGCCGTAACGCGGCCAGCCCGTCGCTATCTCCGACCAATGCAGTCCTCCATCGTGAAGCCGGAGCCCCAGCAGCAGAACGTTCGAGGCGACCAGCAGGAACAGCGCGCAGCCCGCGAGCGCGACTGCCAGGCCCTGCGCGGCCCTAATTGTTCTGGTCGCGTTTGCGAACGGGGTCATAATAAATCTCCGAAATGCGGTAGCGGCCGTCCCGCTTCTGCATCTGGATGACGACGTCGACGAGAAGCAGCAGCAGCGAGCGGATATCGTCGCGATGAAGGTCGCGGCCTTCCGCGCTTTCCTTGACCAACAACGTCAGCTGCTCGAAGGCGAGCCGGGCGCTATCGGCATGAACCGTTGTGATCGATCCTGGATGGCCGGAATTCACATTCCTCAGATAGAAGAATGCGGTTCCATCGCGCAGCTCCTGCAACAGAATGCGATCCGGCCGCATCCGCAGGCAGGACTCGAGGAGCTCGCGCGGTCCAATTTTAGCAACGCCCTGCCCGTCCTTGGCATAGATCAGCCGCACGCAATTCTGATGCGGGATGACAAGCTCGGCGGTGTCCTCAATGGTGATGAGCCGCTCGTGCGCGGGGATCGCCGCGATCAACGCCTTGGATAGCGTGGTCTTTCCCGAGCCAGTTGCCCCGGAAATGATGACGTTGCGGCGAGTTTCGACGGCAAGCTGGAGGAAGTCGCGCCAGGCGCCGGCTTCTTTCAGAGTCAGAAGCCGATGCTCATCCGCGGCGAGTTCGTCATTGGCGATGCGGACCTCGTCGAACAGCTTTGCCCGCTCAAAGGCAGCCAGTGTCATCGTCAAACACGACGGTTTGCGGATTGTGAGACTGACCGTGCCGGCCGGCACAGCAGGGGGGACGACGATTTGACAGCGCTCCTCGCCAATCAGCGTGGTCGACACCACCGGATGCTCCGGTCCGATGTCCTGACGGGTGTGACCGGCGGCCGCGGTCGCCAGGTGTGAGAGGTAGGCATGTGTCAGCGCTGGCGCTTCGTGCCGGGTCCAGCCGCCAGCACCTTCCACGAAAATCTCGCCGGGACGGTTGACGACGATTTCGGTCAGGGATTTGTCTGCCAGAAATGGAGCCAGCGGCTCCAGATAGCGCGCCAGCACGAGCCGGCTGCCATCCCGTTCGATGGAGTGTACGGCGCTCACTTTGTCACCACGGCCGGGGCCACGAGGCCTCCGGGAACGGTGCGGTCCAATATCTGCGTGCGGGTATCGACCCGCCGCAATTGATAGACGGAGGAGAAATCGACATCGCGGGCGACAAAGATATTGACCAGTTCGCCCTGGTTTTTGTTGAGCGTCGGTGGAATGTTGATCGACTGCTCGAACGGCGATTGCCGCGGCGGTGTTAGTAGCGCCGGTGGTGTTGTTGATCTGGATGGAGCTGTCCTGCAGCTGCTGACGCCCGATCGAGGAGGCATCATTGACAATCGACAGCAGGAGCGCCGAACCGAACCGTTCAAAGAAGTGAGTGTCGATGTCGCCGTCGAAGCCGGCGCGGCCCAGCGCATCGGTGGCCGGCGAGGCCAATGCCGCAATGACGCCAGTCGGTGTCTTGGCGCGGGTCCACAGCACGAACAGGCGTTTTGAGCCGCGTCGCACGTTGCCACGATATTCACCAACCACTTGCGTGCCCTTTTCCATCAGCACCACGTTGCCCGAATCCGACATCACGTCGCGCACCACGACGCAGGAGACGAAACCGGCCACGTCCGAGGACATCGCCGTCTCCAGCACGCATGGGATCGAGGTGCCTTGCGTGACCAGCAGATTGCGGTTAGGCAGCCGCGCCGCGCGCACGCCCTCGATCGGCGTTGGCCTCAGCTTGTCGGCGAGGTCGTTGCGTGGCTCGCCCCGCCCGAACCCATAGGGATCGGTAACGACACTTCCGGTTACGCTGTCGTGGGCTGCGCGCCCCGCCGAGATCGGTCGGTTATAGGCCAGCACTGGTGCGCGCCGGGCACTTTCCAGAAGCTGGTCGGAAGCGGGCGCGGGGGCGGCTGGCGTGGCTGCGACCGGCGCGGTTCCAATCGAGGCTGTGGCGATCGGTGCGGCTGGCGCTTCCGGGATGGGCTCGAACGCCGCCGCCTGGCGGATCACCAGCTTGCGGGCGGAATCGCTGACCGGCTTATCACCTTTCCAGGTGCCCCAAATGATCAGAGCGGCAAACGCGGTGAGCGCCAGCGCGCCGAAGCCGCGTTTGAGCATTGCCGCTCGACCATTGTCCCCTCCTCCCACCGGCGTAATGCCTCGGTCGCCGGCGATCGTCTCATCGTGATGTTCGGTCATGTCGCGCTCGCCTATCGTGGCCTTGGGGTTGGTATTGATTTCTTCGGCCGCCGCTCGATCGAGGGGCTTGTGGTATTGGTGCCCGGGTTAATCCCCACGGGATCGAAGGCCTCGTTGAAAATGCAGAGCACGGTGTCGCCTTTGCGCAGCTGAAATTCCCGGGCCGTGGCGTGAACAACCACGAGCTCGCCGCGGACATCCTTGGGCACCAGGCTTTCCGAGCCGTCGGAGTTGATCAGATAGATCGCGGGGATTTCGCGGTTGCCCGCAAAGCGGAACGTGGTCTCTTTGCCGTCGTCGAAAACGGCTTCGGGCTCGAGGTCGACTGAGCCCTGCGCTGAAAAGCGCCAGTTGCGCGCACCATAAGCATGGTGGAGATCGAAGGTCTGCTCGATCAGCGCGCCTTCCCTCTCGGCGCCGCGGGCGGCCGCCTCAGCGCGCCGGCGCTCTATCTCGTCGCCGGGATAGGCGAAGCGGACGACGAAGTAACTGTCCGCCAGTGTCGTCTCGGCGATCGATAATTCGAATTGATAAGACCGCTTGCGGCCATCGGGGCGCGTGGTGACGACCTGCAGGTTGGTTGGTGGATGTTTTTCCCGCGGCTTGAGGAACAGGATTGAGCCTGCCGGTGCGACCTCCCATGCAATCGCATCGCCGATCGCGACATGCGCAACCTCCTCATCATCGGCGAACAGAACCTGGGTCGATGCCCGAATCACGCCGTTGACCCGGACCACGTTGGCTGGATCGTAGGTCACGGTTCGCACGCGCGCATCATGTTGTCCGGGTGACGGCTGTTGCAACGCAAAAGCCGGCTCCGCGAATCCCAGGACAAAGGTCATCAAGAGAACGAAAGACTTCATGGCACGACCTCCGGATCGGCGCGATATTCCGAGACCAGAAAGCCGAGGGGGTTGATGAGACGGTCGGCGGAGGACATTGGCGCGTTGGCATAGGAAAACGTCAGGGTGGAGATCCAGTGGGTGATGCGGGTTTCCTCGCCCTTGCGGCTCTCCTTCATGAAACGCACAGAGGCCACATTGTCGGCCAGGAGCGAGATCGCCTTGATCCGTACTGTGGCGACCCCGAAACGGCCCTGAACGGCCTGGGGGCTTTCGGGATTGGAGCCGCGGTACCATGCCGCGAAGCGGGCCTGTTCGCCCTGCCCCGAGAGCAGCGAAATCGTCCGAAAATTGGCTTCTGCCTCCGGGTAGCTGTAACCTTCACGCGCCCGAACGTAACGTCCAAGAAAATACTTGGTGACGGCTTCGTCATAACGCGCCGGCGTCGAACTGAGGGCGGAGACGGTGTCCACAATGCCGGTGGCATTGTCGACCCGGATCACGAACGGCTCGACCGTCTTTAGCGGCGCCAGTGCCGCGACCGCACTGAGCGAGGCGATCGCCAATGCGCAGGCGCCCGCGGCAATCACCCATGCCGTTCTGCGCGAGCGATGGGCCGCCAGCAACAGATCCTGCTCCCATCGACGCGCATTGTCGAAATAGGCTTTCAGCTCATCGTGCCCGACCATCTCATGCCTCCTTGCCGCAAGCGCGGTAAGAGGCTGCAATGGCGGCCTGGTGGTCTGATGCAGCCAGTTGCGTGGAGGGCGCTGCCGGGGCGATCTCACCCTTGCGGATGTCTGGTGCCGGTGCGGACGGCGGAATAGGCGGCTCCGGCGTCGCCAATGGCGTACCCGTCTCCCAATCCCACAGCGAACGATTGAGCGGCCGCCGAGCCTGGCCATCACATGATGGCGGTCCCTTTGACCAGCTCGCGCAGCCGCCAAGCTGAACTGCGATTAGGCAGATGATGAATAGTCGACGCCACATCGTTCTGATGCCCCTGTTTGTCGTTGTCGCCTGTTGCCGGCGATGATTGTCTACGTCGCGGCGGTCCCCTGCGATCGGGTGCGCTGCATACTGCCGCCCTGCCGGCTCGCTCTTAGTGCGGCGAGACCCCGGCTGGCTGACCAGCGCGCGCCGGCATAAGCGCCGCCGGCTGCGGCCGTCGCGTTGGCAATCATTGGGCTCGTGACCAGCCGGCTTGCGAGCGAAGCGCCACCCCCGGCGAGGCCGCCTGCGATGACCGGCAGTTGAAGCGCGATGTATCCGGACAGACCGAGCACCGCGCTGATGGCGACCGCAGCTACCACCATCTCGCCGGCCGTGCCGGCGTTTGCAGCGAACCTGTCGATGAAGCCGCTGACGGTGGTCAACATCAGCCCGACCAGAGCGACCACCAGCACCAGCAGGATCACGAAATTCGCGACCTGCCGAAGCCAGGCCTCCGTGAACGGGCGCGTGGCCTCAAATAGTCCAAGCGCAATGAAGAGCGGCCCAAGCGCGATCACGACGCCCAGACCAACTTTGGCATAGAGCAGGATGGCAAATTGTAAGAAGGAACCAACCGCGACAAAGACCAGAAGAATGGCGGCAATCAGCGCTGGCGCGATGTTGGTCAGTCCGGCCTGTTTGTAGATCCTATTTGCTACGTCAATTCCTTTGGTCAGAAGCTGATCTAACGGAACCCCCGAATTGGTATTCAGTCCAGCACCAGCCAACGCATTGCCAATCTCCTTCGGCAAGGAATCAAAGAACAGCCCCGTGACGTATTGCTGAAACGCGCTTGAGTTGGTCGCTAGCAGCACCACGACTACGATCCGCATTGCCCGCCAGGCAAACTCCATGATTGGCTCGGAGATTGCGCCCCGCATCACCGCAAAGCCGTAGAGGATGACATAGAGCATCACGGCCGTGCGAAGAGGACCATCAATGTAGGAGGCAAGATTCGATACCGAGGTCGACACGAACGTCGTGATCGGCTGCTCGAACTCCTTCAGAAAACTGTCAAAGACGTTTATGGCCATCGCGGCGATCCTTACTTTAGGGCGTCTTCCATCTCTTGGACGGTAATCTTGTTGCGAGCCTCGTTCGCATTGATACAGTTCGGCGTCTTTGCGAACTCCCCGGGATTGTCGCCGCACGTGTTGAGAGCCGCCGCAAGCTCGTCCCGATGGTCGAGATACCAGCCGACCGTATTTATGCGCTGACTCTGGTCGACCTCGTTGCAGCCCGTAAGCACAGCGGCGAAAGACAGTGCAACTATGGACGTGTTCAATTTCATTGCAGAGCCGCCTTCATTTCATCAACCAGTTGTTCTTGCTTCTCGCGTTCCCGCTGGCCATCCATGTCGGCGCGGGCCTGCTGGATCATCGCAAGACCCTGCATCCGAAGCACATCGTTCTGCAGCAATGCCTGTTCGGCCTGCAGCCGCGCCGACAGATCGAGAGTCTCCTTGACGTCGGTTGCCGAGCTGATGCGTGTTCGTAATTCTTCGAGCGCATCGATACGCTGCGAGGCGGTGTCGTAGACCGCCTGGCCCATGGAGTGCTTGGCGCCAGTCTGCCGTGCGATCCGGTCCAGCTCGCTCTGGTAATACGAATTGCCACTATTGCCTGCATAGGTGCGGTTCTGTGAAAGATAGTGGTTCATCGCGTCAGCGAAGTTGCCGCCACCCTGCCCCGCCACGAGACGTTCGATGTCAGAGAATTGTTGGGGCAGCACTTTCCGGAACTGGGGCGTGTTTAGAAGCGCGCCAATGTCGTTGGCGTTGGTCCGCTTGTTGAAACTGTCATAGAGCTGCTTGGCCTGGTTCAGTTGATCCTGCGCCACCTTGAGCTGCGACGTCAGGGTATCGACCTGCTTCTTCAGTTCCGTCAGTTGCTCGAATTGCCGTGCATAGACGCTCGGATCGAACACAATCTCCGCTGCTGCGGGAAATGCCGTCAGGAGGGCCACGATAGACACGCAGGTGAAGATTGCCGGGATACGCTGAACCATCATCGGACGGCCCTCCGCTCCGCTTGAAATACGGGCAGCCATTGGGCTGGATCGTCGCCGACCTCCGCCCGGACGCGATCGAGCAGCTCGACAGTTTCCGTCCGTCCCGACAACACGGCGAGCGCATCATCGAACCCGCCGAGGTCTAGCTCCGCCACCACCGAGTTGTGGCCTTGTTTGACCAGGAACCGCCGGCTTTCGGGCGCGAGCTCCTCCTTGATCAGGCGGAATTCGGTGTCGGTCAGATGGAAGCCGTCGACATAGTCCGAGCGCATTCCCCGCGCGTTCGGCAGAAAAATCTGGGTCGGGCATTGCTCGACAATGGTGTGTGCGATCGGGGAGGCCAGCGCGTCGCGCGGCGACTGCGTGCCGAACACCATGACGCCGTTCTGTTTGCGGATGGTTTTGAGCTTGTTGTTGGCGAGATCCCGAAATGCTTCGTCGCCAAGCGCCTTCCAGAACTCGTCGATGTCGATGATCAGGCGCCGGCCGTCGATCAGGCGCTCGACCCGATAGAACAGATACATCATGAGCGGCGTGCGAACGGTCGGATGATCAAGCAGATCGGTCATGTCGAAACCGATGAACCGGGCGTCTAGCCCGATTGCATCTTGCTCGCCATCCAGCACCCAGCCGAAAGGAGCGCCTCGGCACCATCGCTCCAAGCGAGCGCCGATTCCTTCGCGATCCTGCTGGCCCAGAAAAGCCCGCAGCGCTCCGAACGAGCGCTCCGCCTGCCGCAAGTGAGCAAGGGCTCGCAATCCGGAATCGATCCGCTCCTCCTCGATCACGGTCAGCGGACGGTTGTCTGGCGTTACGAGCTTCCGGACAAGCTCGCCCAGGAACGAAAGATTGGCTGGCGTCAGCTCCAGCGCCTTGAGCGGCGCGCAGCCGGTCTCAACGCCGTTGCGGAGTGTCAGATAAGTGCCGCCGGCGGCGCGAACGAATATCTCCGCACCGCGGTCCTTGTCGAAGAAGACGTAAGTGGCGCCGAGCCGCTCGGCCTGCGACAGCAGGAAATTCTGCACGACGGTTTTGCCGGACCCCGAGGGGCCACAGATGAAGGTATTGCCGAGGTCGCCGTGATGGAACGAGAAATAAAACGGCGAGCCGGATGCGGTTTTGAGCATCGCAACCGCTGGCCCCCAGTGGTTGCCGGCAGGCTGTCCTGTGGGATAGGTGTGGAATGGGGAGAATGCCGCGAAATTGCGTGAGCTGATCGCCCCAGTTCGTGCGCGATATTTGAACAGCCCGGGAAGCTGCGCCCAATAAGCCGCTTCAAGGCCGAGATCTTCGCGCGCCACCACGGCGCCCGCGTCGGCCAGAGTGCGCCGCGCCACGCTCATGTGATCCTGCAGCTGTGAAGGCGTCGCGGCATAAATCTGCAGCGACAGGTGATGGTCCCCAAGTGCGAACCTGTTGGATTCGAGATCGTCGAGCGCGTCACCGAGCTCGTCGATCTGTGAGGCCGCCGGATCCTGAGCCGAGACCAGCTGGTTCTGCTTGCGTGTCAGGACCGTCTTGGCGTCGGCTTTCGACAAAAACGCGAAGGATTGCGTGACGACAAGTTCGAAAGGCGCGGAAAGCAGCGCGTTCAACAGGCCTGGCCGGGTGGACGCCGGATATTCCTTGAGTCCGAACATGCCAGCGAAGCGCGAGCCGCCGGCGCTGCGGATTTCAATGGCTTCACGGCCGAAGATAACACGATTTGAGTAGAGTGCGGGGCCGATCGGCCCTTGCGGCAACGGCATTGGCATCCACTCGCCGGAGGCCACGGCGTGGAGTAGCTCCATTGGCTCTGAGAAGGTGATGCCGTCGCGCTCGGCCAATCCGAGAGCATGAGCGCCGTAGCGCTCCAATGCCGCGACCATATCCCGCGTCGCATCGTTGAGCCGCTTCAAGGCGTCGCTGTCGACCTCGATGGAAGCCGCAGCGCTCCGGCCAAGCCGCCTGAAGAACGCAGCTGCGGCATCGGCGGGGGCGCGAGCAGGATGCCAAACCAGCGTCAGATAGAGATCATTACGAAATAGCGCTGCCTTGCGAAGCTGCTCGCGATATTGCGCGTCGAGCGAAGCTGCAAAGATCGATCGGAATGCCCCGTCTGGATAGTCTGACGTCCGGCGCCGCACCAGATGAGTCCAGAGCGCCAGCCGCGGATCCGCAACATTGCGTAGAGTGAGATTCAGCTTGGCGTGAAGGTCATTCAGGTCCGCCGTCTCGGCGGTCTCGAACGAGGTACCGTCGAGCCGGATCACCGTGAGCAGCGCTCGCGTCGTGAGACTAATCACCGTATCCGTGACGTGCCGGCCGAACGGCAGGTAGACATCTGGCCCGATCTCCCGGGTTTTGAGCGCCGTGTTACGCATAGCCGAGGTCTCGTGCTTGATATCGCCGAACGAGCTTGAGGGGTGTGCAGGATGATCCGCCCCAGAATAACGCGTTACGCGTGCGTCCACGGGTTTCGATCCAGGCGAGCAGAATTCGGAACATATTGGGGTCATGCCGACAGATGATGCGGCAAAGACCATGGATCGGAATCGCGACCAGGCCGTAGATGATGCTTCCGGCCGCCAGGAATAGGATGCAGGAAAACATGACGTTGAGCGCCATGGCTTCCATGGTGACGCCGGCGATCATGGCCGGGCGCGTGCAGGCGAGGAACAAGGTGTCCTCCGTGAGACGCGCGGCTTCGATCATCATCGACCTCCGGTCAAGGTCGAGACCACCTCGGAGGCGCCGAACGTGATGGCGACACCGAGCACGACATAGGCGGCCTTGCGCAGATCGAGATAGCCGAACATCCAGGCGATGCCGACGATGATGACGGCAAGCGTGGCCAGCAGGCGCGCGACGTTGCCAGTCAACATGTTGACGATATTTTGCAGCACGCCCTCGATGTTTGCCGTCTGCGCCAGCGCCGGCTCAACCAAGGTGATGCTGAGTACGGCCCCCATGCAAAGCAGGGCAGCAGAGTGTTTAAGAGGAGAAGTCATGGCACGGCTCCGATTGGCACTGCAGCCGGACCAGCCCGGACCGCGGTGATGAGTTGAGGGCAGAACAGAAGAATCCCTTATCGTTCATAGACGAAGGCTGATGTGCCGAGACCTGAGCGGTAGACGTCCCAGTTCGGGCGCTCCCTGACGGAGCGAGCTGGCATGTTGCTTGTCGGCATGTCAGCGTTGGAAATGTCGGCAGCATCGGCCGGCAGGGTACGGGGCTCGGGCGTTGTTCGGGGAGCTTTGGCTGCAAAGCTCGCAACAACCCTGGCAATAGCCTGATCGCGGCCCGCGGCGTTCACCCTTGCTGCTTGCAATCGGGCCTCGAACAATCTGCCAAGGCCCGCGATATGCTTGCAGGCGTCGAAGGTCGTGGTAGCCGTCAACCCGGCCTGCTTGGTTTCATCTGCATCAAGTTGCGCGAGACCGGTCTGGACCGACTGGCCGGCGGTAATGGCCTCAGTCGCGAGCTGGATCGCTTCGTCACGGTCACTTGCCTGAATAGGAATCGGTTTCCGCCCCTGAATTGTGATGAGCAGCGGCTCGAACGAGCTCGCTTGCCGCACAATTGCCGTTAGCGGCCGCAAGAGGTTCGGCGTCGGCGCGCACTGTTCGACCAGAGCTGAGAATGCAGCTGGATCCATTGTTGATGACTTTGTTTCGGGAGTTGAAGACGCGGACGCTATGCCGCGAGCGGAAGGCTTGACGGCGCTTCAATTGCACGCCCCGAAATCTTCCCGGCCGCTCGGATTGCGCCGAGAGCGTCATTGGTGACAGGCAACAGTCCAGCCACTGCTTTGGTCGTCCCGATTTGACGGGGGGCGCCGAGGCGGTCGAGACGCCATCCGGCCCGGCGCAGGATGCGCTCCATGCGCAGATCAGTGACGGTCGCGATCGCCTGCAGGTCGAGCTGCTGGCCCCATTCAATCATTGCCGCAAAGAGCAGGTACGTTGCTTCCCGCAAGCCGTTCTCAGCTGTCACCGCGACGTGTTTGGTATCAACGCAAAAGCGCGAGCTCTCCCAGATCTTGACTGCATTCGGTGCCGCGTGGCCATCCAGCAACACCGGGAACGTATCCGCCAGCATGTTGCGTCCAGTAGTGGGCAGCAGGCGCACGCAACCGACCAGCTCGCGCTGCTCGAGCGCCAATAGATAAGTCGGCTTGAATGAGTCGTACTGATCGATCTCCAATCCGCCCGCGACAGAGACATCCCAGTCGAGCCGCTCCTTGAACACGCGCCCTCGCAGACGATGCATTCCTGTCGCCAGTTCAAAATCGCGCAGAAGCGCCGCACGCGAGCGCACAATGACCTTCATTCTTAACCTCCTGCTTACGAATCACAGCTTCGAGATCAAGAAAGCAGGCACGATCACAGCGTTGCGCTGTCAGTTCTGACAGGGCGTTTTGGAATTGTTCTTGCCGCAAAGCTGCCGCAACGTCGCAATACACGCCCACACGCAGCGCGCGAAGCAAGCGCGTTGTTCGCTTTAGGGAACTCAGAACAGTTCAAAAAAGGGGCGCAATGAAAGGTGTCAAACGAGCATGCGATGAATTTGTCGATTGTCTTCACTCTGCCCATACGGAAGATGATTTTCGGCGAGTCGCGGAACGAACTGCGCATGCATTGGGTTTCCGCTGGTTCGCCTATTTTGGCCACCGTGCGAACGGCCCCAAACTGATCTCTTCCTATCCGAAGAGTTGGACAAGTCACTATTTTCGCGAAGGGTACGACAACATCGATCCCGTTCTTCAGGAACCGCGAAACACAAGCCGGATGCTGCTGTGGGATGGCCGTGAGGCGCGAAGCGCAAAGTCGCCGAGAGAACGCCGACTATTTGACGATGCGCTCAGCTTCAAGATCAGGACCGGTCTGACGGTTCGCATGCCCGCAAGCCAAAACCAGGTCGCGGCCTTTACGCTCGCGGTGGACGACCGCAGCCTTGGGCTCGAGCGTTTCATCGAGACCTCACAAGACATGTTGCAAACGGTGGGTCTCAACTTCCATGCCCACGTGAGTGCCAAGATCGGACGTACGTCATCAGGCGGGATAGGAAGCCCACTAACCCAGCGCGAGCGGCAGTGTCTCGCGTGGATCTCTGACGGCAAGACGATGCAGGACATTGCGGAGCTTCTTGACGTCACGCCGCGAGGCGTGAAGTTTCATCTGGACAATGCCAGGCGAAATCTTGCCGCACTAACCCTTCCACACGCTGTGGCCCTCGCGCTTCGGCAGGGATTGCTCCCGTAATGCATAGAACAGCCGTGAGGGTTGGCAAGCATGGCTCAAGATCGGCGGTTAACCCGAGTGAGCGTGCCAAAGAGGTGCAGCGGCCTCATCAAGTGAGTTCGGCGCGCATCATTTGCGGTATTCAGCTAAAAGCGGATCGCTGCTCGCAGTGTCTTCGAGCAGGATGGGCGTCGCCCTGCGGGCCGGGCTGTTGGCTGCGCTGAAGCCCCGCAAGCGGGTCGTCCCCCTTGCGGGCTGCCTTATGCCAAGTGCTCGATTATGCCGAGCACTCGGCTTTATCGCGTCGATTCGTTAGTGAATCGAGCAATTTCCTGTGCACGACTCGGGATAATCCAGGGTCTTTCTCGAATAATCCAAGAGCTTTCCCGGTTGGCCATCCTGGCCACGGGAGAGAACAACAATGCATTTCCAATCCGAGATCGATGCTAACTCATGGTTGCACAGCTATGATTGCTACTTGCGTGACGTCGCCGGTGCGGCGGCGGCGACGCGGATACGATACTGGCGCGTCGTACGCCGGTTCGTTGCCGCCTGTTTTGATAACACTGACCAATGGGCCACGCTGTCGGTTCAGCAGATCACTGGCTTCATCTGCGAGGAAGCGGCATCGAAGAAGGGGTGTGGCCGCGGAGTGCCGGTGACCGCGGTTCGGTCATTCCTACGGTTTCTAGCCCGTCTTATTCGTCAGAGTGCGCCTGAGAGGCTGGCGAGCGTGGTGTAAAGCGCTGATGCGGCGTAGGATTCGGTTGCGAAGCCAACCCCATCACCTCAACCGCGAACGCCACGCCCGCCATGACCGACGATACGATTCTGCCCTTCTCGTTTCCAGCCGTTCACGCCAAGAAAGTCACAGCTGCCTTCGATGGCGGTCGGCTGACCTCGAACGGGGGCGTGATGCTTCTGGCGATGGCCGAGCGGCGTCTCGGCTTGGCCGACAATTTGGCCCGGGTGTTCCCGGATCGGCGCGATCCGACGCGGGTCGTGCACAGCCTTGTCGATATGTTCCGCGCGCGCATGTTCGCGATCTGCTGCGGCTACGAGGACGCCGACGACCTCGATCATCTGCGGTCCGATCCCGCATTCAAGCTGGCCTGCGGACGGCTGCCGGACACGGGTCGCGATCTGTGTTCCCAACCGACGCTGTCGCGGCTGGAGAATGCTCCGCGCCTGCGCGACGTGATCCGACTGACCTACACTTTGGTCGACGCATGGATGGATAGCTACCCGCGCGAGCCGGCATCCGTCACGCTCGACATCGATGATACCTGCGATGTCGTCCACGGCCATCAGCAGCTCTCGCTGTTCAACGCTCATTATGACGAACGCTGCTTCCTGCCGATCCACGTCTACGACACGGAGAAGAGCCGGCCCGTGGCGGTCGTGTTGCGGCCCGGCAAGACGCCGGGCGGCGTCGAGGTGCGTGCCCATCTGCGCCGCCTGATCCGGCATATCCGGACGCGGTGGCACAACACGCGAATTACGTTCCGTGGCGACGGGCACTATGCCCGGCCGGAGGCCATGGCGTGGTGCGAGACCAACGGCATCGACTACATCTTCGGTCTGTCCGGCACCAAGCCGCTCGCCAGAAAACTCGACGAGGCCGCCGACGACATCCGCACGCGACGCGCCATCGAGAACCTGCCGGTTCTGCGTGGCTATACCGAGACGCGCCACAAGGCCAAGTCCTGGGATCGCGAACGGCGTACCGTCGCCCGTATTGAGGCGACGATGCTCGGCCTCGACATCCGTTTCGTCGTCACCAGCCTCGATGTCGGCTCGGCCGAGTGGATCTACGACAGCCTGTATTGCGCGCGCGGCCAAGCCGAGAATCTGATCAAGCTGCATAAGACACAGCTCGCCTCCGATCGCACCAGCTGCCGTTCGGCGCTCGCCAATCAAGTCCGCCTCGTTCTCCACACCGCCGCTTATTGGCTGATGCTGACCGTGCGCGACGCGATTCCCAAAGCCCGGGAATTGGCCACAGCCGAGTTCGCGACGCTGCGTCTTCGTCTCTTGAAACTCGCTGCCCGTGTCGTCGAGACCACGAGCCGCATTCGCCTTGCGTTTGCCGCGGCATGTCCCGAAGCCGACCTGATCCGCGGCTTGCCAGGCGCGCTGCTGCCGCTCGGTCCTTGACCGGCGGGGCATCCGCCCCCCGTTCGCCCAACCTACACCTCAAGCGCGTTGCAAAGTACGGGTCGGTCAGGCGGTGAAAAGCCGAAGGCAATCCCGCGCGCCTCGTCAGAGCAGATGTGCGGCCACATCAAGCGGACTAAAAAACGCACTCTCACGAATAGGACGGGCTAGCTTGGCGCGGCATCGTACCAAGCGGGCTCGATCGCGCGATTCCGAGGACGCGGCTGGCGGCGCATGCGAGCTTACCGCGGCGCCTATCAGCCGACGACATTTCGCGCTTACTCGACGCGGTTATGACCAGCAAAGCGCCGTGCCGCGATCGGGCAATACTACTCCTGGCCGTGCAGTTGGGGTTGCGCTGCGCCGAGATCATTGCAATGGAGATCGACGATATCGATTGGCGAGCCGGTGTCATTCGTACCCGCATTCGCAAGTCACACCGCGAGAGGGCGATGCCCTTACCTCAGGATGTAGGGACGGCGCTTGCAGCGTATATTGAACAGGAGCGCCCCTCTGGGTCGGGTCGCGGCTTGTTCATAGGCGTCAACAATCCGCCCAGCCGCCTCAGTAATACCACTGCGATCACCCAGATCGTCAAGCGCAACCTGAGGCGTGCTGGGATTCCGCTCGGTCGGCTTAGCGGCGCGCATATGCTGCGCCATACGGCAGCGAGCCGATTGATCAACGGCGGTGCAAGCTTCAGCGAGGTTGCCGACCTGCTAGGCCACCAACGCCTCCAAACCACTGCCATCTACGCCAAGCTCGACCTCGCCACACTATCGCGCGTCTCGATGCCATGGATCGGAGGTGCGCGATGACCGGTCCGCTGGAATTCGAGCGACACGTCGATGACTATCTGGCGATCCGCAAGGCTGTCGGCCTGACAAACACGAGACATGGGCGTGGGCTACGAGATTTCATCGCTTACGCCAAGAACATCGGCGCGACCGATGGATCTCCAATTCGAGCGGCGACTGCGGTCTCATGGGCATGGGATCACGCGCCTGCGACGTGCGGCATCAGGGGGCGAGGCGATCGGCTTATCCTCGTCCGGGGCTTTCTCAATTATCTGGCTGCGATCATTCCGGGAACAGAAGTGCCGGGCTCGCGCGTCATCGCCGCAGGTCGGCGGCGTCGGCCGTATGTGTTCTCCGACGAGGAGACGACGACTCTTATAAACTCGGCCAGACGGTCACACTCGCGTGTACCGATTCGACCAATCGTGCTGTCAACAATGCTTGGTCTGCTCGGAAGCACCGGGATCCGCGTAGGCGAAGCGTGTCGTTTGACCATGGCGGACGTGCGCCTCGACTCTGACGAAGAGCCCGAGGTATTCAGGGAGGCGGCGGAATAGAGGAACGCGCCTTTTCTGCCGAACGATCCAACGCCGCCGGCCCAGCCGGCGGCGGCTTTGTTTCCACGCACACGCAAATGAGGAGGACACGATGTCCGCGCACACGATCTTCGACAACGCACCCATCGGCTCGATCGTCACGTGGTCCGACGGAACGCCGCAGCCGCCGGCGCGCTTCAGGAAGAAGCTCGCCGCGTGGCAGTCCAGCAACAGCAGGGGCCGCCTGATCCGAAAGCAGGGCGGACGAGGTGTCGGCAATATCTCGCTGTCGGCCTGTTTCACCCTGCACGAGGTCGACTATGGCGCCGGCGGCGTCATCGCGATCCGCGTCCACCGGACGTTTTCGCTGGAATCGAAGCTCCACTTCACGGTCGTCGAACGTCCGGCCATCGGCTCGGTCCGCGTGCTCGACCGCTCCGGCGACGACGCCGAACTCGTCCATCTCGCCACGAATGAGGCCGACGCGAAGGTGTGGCTGACGCGCCACGGCTATCCGCACGCAGTGCTGGAAGACGTGACGGCCGACGAGGCAGGCGCCGACATCATTGAGGGGAGGACCGCGGCATGAATGCACCATCTCCCGCTTCCGACGAAGCCCCTGATACCCCGGGCATCTCTTTTGGCCGCAGCGGTGACGGCCTTCTCGTCGCGTTTGTCGGCGAGACGGCCTTTGCGATGGCACCGGCCCCCGACGGACGGCATTATCTCGAGACGGGCTGGCGAATCTCCCGCCCGATGGGCGAATGGACGCGCGGCGATTTCTACGGACATTCCGGCGAGCTCGCCGACGAGACGGCG
The DNA here is from genome assembly GCF_011516645.4 of Bradyrhizobium septentrionale. NCBI lineage: Bacteria > Pseudomonadati > Pseudomonadota > Alphaproteobacteria > Hyphomicrobiales > Nitrobacteraceae > Bradyrhizobium > Bradyrhizobium septentrionale. The sequence continues at coordinate 296,596 of NZ_CP088284.1, forward strand.
TTTCGCAACGCTGTGCTCGAAAACGCCGAGCATCAGCGCGAGCGCAGGATGCTCGGCCGGGTCGAAGAGCATTCGCGCGCCGACACGCCTTGGGGCGCCTCGCAGGGCGTGACCGTCTACGCCGAAGGCGTCACGGCGCATTCCACGGCTGGGCACGGCGGTTTCAAGCTCTCGGCCGAGCAAAACCGCAAGGTCCACCCCCTGCTGCGGTCGAAGGGCGGCTGGTACGAGGAAGATGCCGCATGGGCGATCGTGGCGATCACCTTCCCGCATCTTTTCACGGCGTTCGAACGGCGTTGCGCCGAGAAAACGATCAAGCACAGTTGGCCGGGCGCCTGGGAAACGATCTTCGGCGCGATCCTCAAGCCGGGCGAGTCCTACGAAAAGGACCGTCGCGCCTTTGAGCAGGCGCACGCGCGGGACTGGATCGTCATATCGGTTATTACCTCAAAGCGCGCGGCCGGCTTCGTCGAAACTGTCGCCACGCCGGGCGGCAAGCGCGGGCCGGGGACTGAGGAGCGTCGCTTCCTCGTCCCTTCCGACGAATATCAGGTCAGCCGCTTCGGCTTCGTGATCGATGAGGCGCGCCACCAGGTCTACGGCGGCCCCTCCGACTTCGCTGTCTCTCTCCCGGACGACTACATGCCGGACGAGTCCGCCTCCCCCTTGTGGCCTGTGGGGACGGAGCGATGATCGAACCTCAAGACCGACGCCTCCTCACGCGCATGGAAGCCGCGCAAGCCGAGACGCAGCGCCATCTTGGCGTCATCGAACGCCAGATCGCGGCACGCGCCGACGGCTGACGATCACCGACCGGGCGAAGCGCCGGCAGCACGGCCGGAGCGCATCGAGCTGGACGAATGCAGATGAGCGGCTGTTTCAGCAGCATGTCGCGGAGCTCGCCTTGGCCCGTCGCGGCGAGATCGACTCTCTCACGCGCAAGCTCGATCGGCAGGAGACGGGATCGCCGAGTTTCGGACGCGTCATCGCGTTTCCGCTGCGTGGCGGTGAGAGGCGAAGGACCCACCGATTGGAACGTGAGCGGCGCGCGCGAACACTTCATGTCGAGGCGGAGAGTTCAGCGGGTTTGGTCCAACCTCTCACGGTTTCGGCGGCGTGCTGACCCTTGGCCGTCACTCCCTCGGTTTGTGCTGCGGTCTGAACCGGCCGCGATCCGCTTCAAGGGCAAGTCGCGAGGCGATCGGCGGCCGCCGTCTCGCGATGGGGGCCGCGTTCTTCGCAGGCCTGAAGGCCCGCTCGCCCGCAACCCACCCATGCTCGCCTTGGCAGCCACCGCCCCCTGAAGCCGCCCGCTGAAGCCGGTTCTGGTCGACCGCACCCGAGGGAGCGACGGACAAGGGCCCGATCGCGTCCCAAGGCGAAACCGAGAAAGGATCTCATGATGACCAAGACCGCCCGCTCCCCCCGCTCCTCCGCCCGTGTCATCCCGCTCCGCCGCGGCACGACGCTCGAAATGGTCCGCCTCGTCTGCCCCGACTCCGCACAGACACTGCGCATCTCCGAGAGCTTCGGCCTTGCGGTCCTCGACAGCGACGGCATCCGCGACTTGCACGAGCGGCTCGTTATCGAGACCGCCGACGCACTCAAGGATGGCCTGAGTGAACGCGCCATGCAGATTCACCTGCAACGGATCGTCGGTGCTTATGTCGGGTCGGCCCACGGCGCCGGCCAGTTCTACACCCGAGCTGTCACCGAAGCGCGAGATGCGACCGCCAAGCTCGCCAACGACAGCCGCGATGAGGACCTCGATGGTCCGGTCGGCTTCGATAGCCAGGCACAGCGCAAGCGTGAATTCGCCGCCGACATGGGCGCGCAAGCTCACGCGCTTCGCGTGGCCGCCGTCGCCGCCTACGAACAGGTCGTCGGCGAGACCTGGAAGCCTTTCGAGCGTCCCGTCGACAACACGACCGATACCGTCGGCCGGAAAGCGGCCAAGGCGCAGATGTCGGCGTTCGACTGACCGCCGGCGCGGGGCCTCGGCCCCGCGCCTCTTCCACTGCCGCCACCTGATGGGCCGGTCCGCGAGACCGGCCCTTTTTTGTGTCGCCGCTGCAACAAAGGAAGCCGCCTCCGGTGCCCCTCGCCGTCGCGGGCCCCTCCCGGGCCGTGGTCCTGCGCCGGACCCGATGTCCGCGCAATGGCTTCGCCGTCCTTCGCGCTGCTTCGGCCCTTCGGGTGCGCGGACTTCGAGCCCGGCGGTGGCGGACCCCGCGAGGGGCCGCGATGGGCGCGGCCTCCCGAACGGAGGTTATTATAATGAGCAGGAACAGGGAAAAGTCGCGAGGCGACCTGTACGCCCGCATCACGGACCGCATCATCGCCGAGCTCGAACGCGGTGTGCGCCCCTGGGTTCAACCCTGGACCGCCGCGAATATAGCGGACCGCATCACCCGACCGCTGCGACACAACGGCCAGCCCTATACGGGCATCAACGTCTTGCTGCTTTGGTCAGAAGCCATCGCGCGCGGCTTCTGCTCGCCGATCTGGATGACGTTCAAGCAGGCCAGCGAACTTGGCGCGCATGTCCGTAAGGGTGAGACCGGCAGCACTGTGGTGTATGCAAGCCGCTTCACCAAAACGGAGACCGACGCTCACGGCGACGAATCGAACGGGATATCCCCTTCCTCAAAGCCTACACCGTCTTCTGCGTCGATCAAATCGATGGCTTGCCCGCGCATTACTACGGTCGGCCGCCCGTCGTCACATCAACGATCGAGCGCAACGCGCACGCCGACGCTTTCTTTGCCAACACCGGGGCGATTGTTCGGCACGGCGGCTCGATGGCGTTTTACGCGCCTTCGTCCGATCATATTCAGATGCCGCCGATCGAAAGTTTCCGCGACGTGGCCTCCTATGTTGCCGTCAGAGCCCATGAGACCGTGCATTGGACCGCTCCCGCTCACCGCGTCAATCGCGATCTCAGCCGTTACGGCAAGGATCGGAGCGAACGCGCGCGCGAAGAATTGATTGCGGAACTCGGCAGCTGCTTCCTCTGCGCGGATCTCGGGATCTCTCCCGAACTCGACCCGCGGCCGGATCATGCGAGCTATGTCAAGTCGTGGTTGGAGGTCTTGTCGAATGAGAAGCGCTTTATCTTCTCGGCTGCCGCGCATGCGCAACGCGCCGTCGCTTATCTGCACGACTTGCAGCCCAAAGCAGCTGACGTCGAGGAGGCAGCATGATGAGCGCACAGCGTGATTGGGGCCGGCGCGTACCGGCCCGCACTTATCCGGCGATCAGCGCAGGGACCGCGGCCCCTTTGCTTGGCCGCCACGTCGAGGCCCCTTTATTCCTCATGCTGCGCGACCTGACAGGGATCTAGCTTCCTTCGAGGGCGGCCGCCGTTCTGGCTTTGCACAGGTCGTCGGCTTTGCCGAGCAAATC